>NZ_JBHWIW010000034.1:0-81093 GCF_042731955.1 Streptomyces sp. NPDC059828
GGCGACGGAGGACAGGGCGGCGTTCAGGCCGCGGTCGGTGAGGACGGCCGGGTGGATCCCGCGGGCGAGGTCGCGCAGCTCCTTCAAGGCGAGCTGCACCTCACCGTGTGCCTCGTCGACCATGGCCGCCGCCGCGTCGGGGTCCTCCAGCAGCTTCTCCTTGGCGAGCCCGAGCCCCATCGCGAGGGCGACCAGGCGGGCCTGGGCGCCGTCGTGCAGGTCGCGTTCGATACGCCGCAGATCGGCGGCTGCCGTGTCCACGACCACGCCCCGGTCCGACTCGAGCTCGGCGATCCGTCGCTCCAGCTCGTCGGAGGGCGAGAGCAGCCCGCGTACCAGCGCACGGTCGGCGTTGGTCATGCCCCTCGCGATGTACGGCAGCACCGGCCACAACACCAGGAGGCTCGTCAGCGCCACAGTGAAGCCGACGATGCCCCAGGGCAGCCGGATGACCGAGTACAGCACGGAGCGCCAGCCCACCGGGTCCTTCAGACCCAGCCACAGCCGGGTGACGAGACCCTCTCCGCGGCGCCGCGGCAGGGGGCTCGGCTCCTCCACCAAGACGCCGAGCAGGGCCCGCGCCCGTGCCCGCTCGCCCTTGGCGATCAGCCGTGAACCGGCGAGACCGAGCGCAAGCAGCGGCAGACCGACGACCGTGACGGACAGCCCGGCTCCGACGGAGACCATCGACACCGTGTAGACGAAGCCGACGACGGCCACGGGCAGGCCGGAGAGGAGATAGGCGATCTCCTTCCAGGTGTGCCGGTCATAGGCGAAGCGGGCGGGTGGGAGCGGCGCGTCGTGCTTCGCCGTGCCGGTGCCGGCACCGGGGCTGCTTGTGCTGGTGCCGCTGTCGGTGCCGGTGCCGGTGGCTGTCGCGGTGCTCGCCGCTGCGCCGCCGCCGGGAGTGCTGGTCACGGTCATGAGCGCAAGCCTGCCGGGTGGGATTCGCCCACGCCATGGGGTATGTGGGCCGCCGGGAAGTAGGGATATCCCCCGTGTCGAGCCATTTCTTCAGGACCTCTGGGTGGCTGATCCCCGACCAAAGCGTGATACGGCTGCTTACCCTGCCCTTACTAGGGCCTAGACTCCCGTGCGAAAGGATCGTCGATCGCACCAGGTCGTCGTAACGATTCATCGAACGCAGGGGTAGGGAGCGAGGGACGGACGTGCCGGAACCCACCGAACCGACCGTACTCGCGGCCGACTACTTCCAGAGCTACTCGGTCGTCGGGCTGCTCGCCGTCATCGGAGTCCTCTTCGTCGCGGTGGCCTTCGGCGCGGGCCGCCTGCTGCGCCCCGTCGTGCCGACCCCCGAGAAGCTGCTCACCTACGAGTGCGGCGTCGACCCCGTGGGAGAGGGCTGGGCCCACACCCAGGTCCGCTACTACGTGTACGCCTTCCTGTACGTGATCTTCGCCGTCGACTCGATCTTCCTGTTCCCATGGGCCACGGTCTTCGCCGCGCCCGGATACGGCGCGACGACGCTCGTGGAGATGTTCATCTTCCTCGGCTTCCTGGCCGTGGGACTGCTGTACGCATGGAAGAAGGGCGTCCTCGCATGGACGTGACCCCACAGACCCCCGAGCCCGTGCTGCTGCCGGAGCCGTCGGTGCGACCTGCCGAAGGCGGGGGGAAGCTGGGTGTGCTCTCCCGGCTCGCCCCCGAGCCGATGAAGGTGGTGCTGAACTGGGGTCGTCGTTACAGCCTCTGGGTCTTCAACTTCGGGCTCGCCTGCTGCGCGATCGAGTTCATCGCCGCGTCGATGGCCCGACATGACTTCATCCGCCTCGGCGTGATTCCTTTCGCGCCCGGTCCGCGTCAGGCCGACCTGATGATCGTGTCAGGCACCGTGACCGACAAGATGGCGCCCGCGGTGAAGCGGCTCTACGAGCAGATGCCCGAGCCCAAGTACGTCATCTCCTTCGGTGCCTGCTCGAACTGCGGCGGCCCCTACTGGGACTCGTACGCGGTGACCAAGGGTGTCGACCAGATCATTCCCGTCGATGTGTACGTGCCCGGCTGCCCGCCGCGGCCCGAGGCGCTGCTCCAGGGCATCCTCAAGCTCCAGGAGAAGATCGCCCGCGAGTCGCTGAGCGAGCGATACGGCTCCGGCCCGGGCCGGGCGTCCGTCGGCGAACTCCGCAGCGGTCTGGTCACCCCGCCGCCCGCCCCAGGGACCACCCCGGGAGCCGCCTCGTGAGCTCCTTCGAGACGGACATCGCCGAACGCTTCGGGTCTGAGGCCACTGCGGAAGCGGCGTACGACCTGCTGACCGTGGACGTGCCCGCCACCGGTTGGCTGGACGCGCTGCGCATCGCACGCGACGAGCTCGGCTGCACCTACTTCGACTGGCTGAGCGCCGTCGACGAGCCCGGCACCGGCTTCCGCGTCTGTGCGCACGTCGCCGCGCTGGGGACACCGGGCCGGGAGGAACACACGGTCCGCCGTCTGCTGCTCCGTACGACGGTGCCGCACGAGGCCCCCACCCTGCCGACGGCCGTCGGCGTCTACGCGGGCGCGGCCTGGCACGAGCGCGAGACCCACGAGATGTTCGGCGTCAGCTTCACCGACCACCCGCACCTGGTGCCGCTGCTCCTTCCGGAGAACTTCGAGGGCCACCCGCTGCGCAAGGACTTCGTGCTCGCGGCCCGTGTGGCCAAGGCGTGGCCCGGCGCCAAGGAGCCGGGGGAGTCCGACCACGGAGGTCCGAAGCGGCGGCAGACCCTTCCGCCCGGCGTCCCGGATCCGAACGAGTGGGGCCCTCTCAAGGGCCAGCTCCCCCCTGCACCTGCCCGCCCCGCCCGCACCCCGCGCGCCGCGGGCGAACGCCCGGTGCGGCGCACGCGCAGCGTGACGGAGGGCTCCGCCAGCCAGACCCCCGAGGCTACGGAGGCGCCCGCACCCGCACCGGGACGCCGCGCGCGCACCGCGGCCGAGGGCTCGGCGAGCCAGCAGCCGGAGACGCCCCGGCGTGCACGCAGCGAGAGCGAGGCCCCGGCCGCCCAGACCGCGGAGGCCCCGGCCACGCCGTCCGAGGGCACCGCGCCCACCCCCCGCCCGCCCCGCAGCACCGACGCCCCATGGCACCACGCCCGCCCCGCCTTCGACGACGCAACGCCCGAGACGGAAGCCAAGGCCACATCGGCACCGGTGGAAGCCGCGCCCGAGACGGAAGCCAAGGCCACATCGGCTCCGGTGGAAGCCGCGCCCGAGACGGAAACCGAGGCCACATCGGCACCGGTGGAAGCCGCGCCCGAGACGGAGGCCACACCGGCACCCGTCCCTGAGCCTGCGCCCGATGGCGATGGCGATGGCGATTCCGGCTCCGCGGCCGGGGCGGATCCCGACGCTCACCCGTCCCCGACATCCCGCACGGCAGATGGCTCCGGCGAAGGAACCGGTGCCGCGCGGGCCGACTCCGAAGGAGACGACTCCGCATGAACGACGCGCTCGACGTCGCCCTGCGGCTGATCGTCGTCTTCGCCGTGTTCCTGGTCCTGCCGCTGGTCATCGGGCAGACCGAGCACAAGGTGATGGCGCATATGCAGGGCCGCCTCGGTCCGATGTACGCGGGCGGTTTCCACGGCTGGGCCCAGCTTGTCGCGGACGGTGTGAAGTTCGCGCAGAAGGAGGACGTGGTCCCGGCCAACGCCGACCGCCGGATCTTCCAGCTCGCACCCGCCGTGGCGCTGCTTCCGTACCTCCTCGTCCTGGTGGCCATTCCGATCGGACCCAGCGAGGGCGCGGTCGGCGTGCTGATCGACGCGGGCATCTTCTTCGTGCTCGCCGTGATGGGTGTCGGTGTGCTCGGCTCGCTGATGGCGGGCTGGGCGTCGGCCAACAAGTTCTCCCTGCTCGGCGCGCTGCGCACGGCCGCCCAGTTGCTCGCGTATGAGTTGCCGATGCTGCTCGCCGCCGCCTCCGTCGCGATGGCGGCGGGCACCGTTTCCCTCCCTGGCATCCTGAACGCCTTCGAGTGGTGGTGGCTGCCCTGGCAGATCGTGGGCGCCATCGTCTTCTTCGTCGCCGGTCTCGCCGAGCTTCAGCGTCCTCCCTTCGACATGCCGGTCGCCGACTCCGAGATCATCTTCGGCGCGTACACGGAGTACACCGGGCTGCGTTTCGCGCTCTTCCTCCTGGCCGAGTACGCCGGCATCGTCGTCCTCTGCGGTCTCACCACCGTCCTGTTCCTCGGCGGCTGGCACGGCCCGTTCGGAGCTGACGGCCTCGGCTGGGTCTGGACCCTGCTCAAGACGGCGCTGCTCGCGTTCATCGTGATCTGGCTGCGGGTGACCTATCCGCGACTGCGCGAGGACCAGCTCCAACGGCTCGCCTGGACGACGCTCGTCCCGCTCGCCCTCGCCCAGATCGCCCTCACCGGCGTCGTGAAGGTGGTGATGCAGTAATGGCCATCCCCGGATCCGGCCTGGCGAAGGGCCTCGCGGTCACGCTTCGCACGATGACGCGCAAATCCGTGACCGCGCAGTACCCGGAGGTCCAGCCCGAGCTCCCGCCCCGCACACGCGGTGTGATCGGTCTGTTCGAGGAGAACTGCACGGTCTGCATGCTCTGCGCCCGTGAGTGCCCTGACTGGTGCATCTACATCGACTCCCACAAGGAGACGGTCCCCGCTGCCGCTCCCGGTGGCCGTGAGCGCAGCCGCAATGTCCTCGACCGCTTCGCGATCGACTTCTCGCTCTGTATGTACTGCGGTATCTGCATCGAGGTGTGTCCTTTCGACGCGCTGTTCTGGTCACCGGAGTTCGAGTACGCGGAGACCGACATCCGCGAACTCACCCATGAACGGGACAAGCTCCGCGAGTGGATGTGGACGGTCCCCGAGCCGCCCGCACTCGACCCCTCGGCGGAGGAGCCCAAGGAGCTCGCCGCGGCGCGCAAGGCTGCCGAGAAGCAGGAGGCCGAGCGGCTGGCCGCACAGCAGGCCGCCGCAGAGCAGGGCGGCGCAGGACCGGGCACCCCGGCACAGCCCGACGCCACCCAGAAGGGAGAGTCGTGAGCCTGGCAGCCGAAGCACACGGCTTCCTCTCCCCGAACGGCGTCGAGATCGCCTTCGTCCTGGTGGGCATCGCGACGCTCGCCGCGGCCGTCATCACGGTGACGACCAAGCAGCTGGTGCACGCCGCACTCTGGCTGGTGGTGGCGCTCGGCGGCCTCGCCGTCGAATACCTGCTGCTGACCGCGGAGTTCATCGCCTGGGTGCAGGTGCTGATCTATGTCGGTTCCGTGGTCGTCCTCCTCCTCTTCGGTCTGATGCTCACCAGGGCGCCCATCGGCCGCTCCCCGGAGGCCGACTCGGGCAACCGCCCGGCAGCCCTCGTCGTGGCCGTCACCTCCGCGGCCGCCCTGGTCTGGGTGGTCGTGGACGCCTTCCGTACGACCTGGATCAATCTCGACGGGCCCAGCCAGGGTTCCACCCGGGTGTCCGGCGAGATCCTGTTCCGGCACTGGGTGCTGCCGTTCGAGGCGCTCTCCGTCCTGCTCCTGGCCGCCCTGGTGGGGGCGATCGTCCTGTCCCGCAAGTCCCCGGCGAGCGGGCCACGGCCCGGTGCCGCCCCCGACCGCTCCGGTACGGGCCAGGGAAGCGGCGCGGCCCGAGAAGAGGGGAAGAGCTGATGCATCTCGCCTACCCCGCAGTGCTCTCCGCCCTGCTCTTCTGCACCGGGCTGTACGGAGTGCTCGCGCGCCGCAACGCGATCCTGGTGCTGATGTCCGTCGAGCTGATGCTCAACGCGGTCAACCTCAACCTGGTCGCCTTCGACGTCTGGCTGCGCGACGCCGTGCACGCGGGCCAGGCCTTGACGCTCTTCACCATCGCCATCGCCGCCGCGGAGATCGGCATCGGTCTGGCGATCGTCCTGATGGTCTACCGCAACCGCGGCACCTCGGACATCGACAAGCTCCGCGACACCGCCGAGGGCGCACAGAGCGCCGAGGAGGCGGCCGAGCCCGCCCCGGCAGAGAAGGCTGAGGCCACCGCGTGACCACGACGACCCTCGCCGTACTCGTCCCCCTCCTCCCCTTCATCGGCGCGGCCGCTGGCCTGCTCACCGGCCGCAAAGCGCCGGGCTTCGTGCGCCCGCTGGCCGTACTGCCGACCCTGGCGGCCCTCGCGCTGGCGGTGTTGGTCGCGGTGCGCCAGGGCGGCGGCACGCCGATCACCGCCTCCACCGAACTCACCCCGACCGGCTCGGTCCCCATCGATCTCGCCCTCTACCTGGACGGCTTCGCGGTCCTGGTCGCCGTCCTCGTCGGGCTCGTCGCGTCGTGTGTGCAGATCTACTCGACGGCGTATCTGCGTGACGACCCCCGCTACCCCTCGTACGCGGCACTCGTGTCACTGTTCACCTCCGCGATGCTGCTGGTCGTCTACTCCGGCGACCTGATGGTGCTCCTGGTCGGCTGGGAGATCATGGGCATCTGCTCGTACTTCCTGGTGGGCCACTACTGGGAGACGCCCGAGGCGCGCGCCGCCTCCCTGAAGGCCTTCCTGGTCACCAAGCTCGGTGACGTCCCCTTCCTCTTCGGTCTGTTCGCCCTGGCCGTCGATGCCGGTACGTTCAACATCAAGGGCGTACTCGGGGCCGTCGCAGCGGGCGCGATCGACCACCCCACGCTCGTCGCACTGCTGCTGCTCGCGGGTGTCGCGGGCAAGTCCGCGCAGTTCCCGCTGCACACCTGGCTCCCCGACGCCATGGCCGGCCCCACTCCGGTCTCCGCGCTGATCCACGCCGCGACGATGGTCGCCGCGGGTGTCTACTTCGTCGCCCGTCTGCTGCCCGTGTTCGCCGAGTCCGCCGCCGCTCTCGTCGTGCTCGCCGTGATGGCCGCCATCACGATGGTCGGCTCCGCGCTCGCCGCCCTCGCCCAGGACGACATCAAGCGGGTTCTCGCCTACTCGACCATCGGTCAGCTCGGATACATGTCAGGTGCGCTGGCCGTCGGTGACCGTGGCGCTGCCGTCTTCCACCTCCTGTCGCACGGCGCCTTCAAGGCGCTGCTGTTCCTCGCCGCCGGCGTGATCATCCACGCCGCCGGAACGAACTCACTCGCCGCCATGTCCCGGATGAGCGGCCTGACCAAGCGGATCCCCGACGCGTACTGGACGATGACGATCGCCCTGCTCGCGCTGGTCGCGATTCCGCCCTTCGCCGGCTTCTTCTCCAAGGAAGCCGTGCTCGTGGCCGCCGAGCACACCGCGCTCGGCGAATCGCATTTCGCTCCTTCCAGTGCCGGCTGGACCGTCCTGGTCGCGGGACTGCTCACCGCCCTCCTCACTGCCGCATACGCCACCCGCCTGTGGTTGCTGACCTTCCGCGGCCAGGGCGCACCGGCTCCGGACCATGGCAGGCAGCCCCTCGCCATGAACGCCGTGCTCTGGGTGCTCGCCATCCCGTCACTCGGCTTCGGTCTGAGCGCCGCGTTCATCGACGACTGGTTCGACGGACGGCCGCTCACCCCGACCCTCACCACCGGCATGCTCGGTACCGGTGTCGCCCTGGTCGGCGCCCTGGTCACCTACGGCACCTGGCGTCACACCACGGCCATGGCGGCCCGGGCCGCCGCGGCCACCTCCCCGAAGCAGCCACAGTTGGTCGCCCACCCGGACGCAGAGCCCGGCCTCGTCGAGGCCGAAGCCCTGCACCTGCCGCACCCCACGGCCGACCCCGCCGACCCCGGACGGCTGCTCCTCGGCCCGCTGCACCGCCCCGCGGCGGCCGGCTTCCACCTGGACGCCGTCTACCGCACCCTCTTCGTCCGCCCCGTCCTGGCCGCCGCCGAGCTGGTGCGCTTCCTGGACCGAGAGGTGGTCGAGACCTATGTGCGCGGTGTGGGCACCGGCACCAACTGGCTGGGCTGGCTCGTCCGCCGTGCTCAGACCGGCAATGTGCAGACCTACCTCAGCGCCCTGCTGGCCGGCTCCGTCGTCCTGGCGATCGCCGCCGTACTCGTCGCCGCCGGAGTGTGAGCCGTGATCGATATCAGCGAATCCGTGATGCAGTTCCTTCTCGCGTTCATCGTCGTCGGCCCGCTCATCGGCGCCGCGGCAGCGCTGCTGCCCGCCCCGCCTGGGCTGAAGGGGAAATCGCACGAGCAGGCCGTGCTCCGGCACGGGGTGACCGTGACCGGCGTCATCCTCGCCGCCGCCATCGTCCTCACGCTCGGCTTCGACCACGACCAGCCGTCGAAGATGCAGGCCACGACGGATATCAGCTGGATCCCGGCACTCGATGTGCGGATCCATCTCGGCATCGACGGCATTTCGCTTCCCCTCCTCGTCCTGACCGCGCTGCTGGCCTTCCTCTGCGCGCTGTACAGCTACTACAAGATGCCCGCCGGGCCGTCCCCGAAGGCGTTCGTCGCCCTGCTGCTCGTCCTCGAGTCAGGCACCCTCGCCACCTTCGCCGTGCTCGACCTGCTGCTCTTCTTCCTCGCCTTCGAGACGGTCCTCGTCCCGATGTACTTCCTCATCGCCCGCTGGGGTGGCGAGGGCCGCCGGGCCGCGGCCTGGAAGTTCATCCTCTACACACTGCTCGGTTCGGTCGTCATGCTGCTCGGCCTGCTCCTCGTCGGAGTCAAGGCCGGCACGTTCGACATGGTGGCACTGGCCACTGACAACGGCCGCGGAATGAGCACATCCGTGCAGCTCATCGCGGTTTTCGCGATCGGTATCGGCCTCGCCGTGAAGACCCCGATGTGGCCGCTGCACAGCTGGCTCCCGGACGCCCACACCGCCGCTCCGACCGTCGGCTCCGTCCTGCTCGCCGGTGTCCTGCTGAAGATGGGCACCTACGGCTTCGTCCGTATCGTCCTGCCGGTCGCGCCCGACGGGATGCAGGTCTTCGCCCCCTATCTCGCCGCCTTCGCCGTCGCCGGGATCATCTACGGTTCGCTGGCCTGTCTCGCCCTCGCCAGGTCCGGCAGCAAGGGCGACCTCAAGCGGCTGATCGCGTACTCCTCGGTCGGCCACATGGGCTTCGTCCTCCTCGGCATCGCCACCATGACCCCCACCGGCGTCAACGGCGCGCTGTTCGCCAACATCGCCCACGGCCTCATCACCGGCCTGCTCTTCTTCCTGGTCGGCGCGATCAAGGACCGCTACGGCACCGCCGACCTCGACGCCCTGGCCGGAGCCACCGGCGCCGCACTGTACGGACGGGCGCCCCGCCTCGGCGGACTGCTCGCCTTCGCAGCCGTCGCCTCCCTCGGCCTGCCGGGGCTCGCCGGATTCTGGGGCGAGATGCTGGCCCTCTTCGCCGCCTTCGATCCCGCCGACGGCCTCAGCCGCCCGGCCTTCCTCACCTTCATGGTGATCGGCGGCCTCGGCACCCTCCTCACCGCCGCGTATCTCCTCGTCGTCGTCCGGCGCGTCTGCATGGGCGGCACCAGGCCTGCGGGCGAGGTGCAGCTCGCCGACGTCCAGGGTTACGAGTTCGCCGCCTGGACCCCGCTCGTCGCCCTCACCGTCATCGCCGGACTCTGGCCCGCGATCCTCCTCGGCCTCACCGACCCGGCCGTGCAGAAGCTCCTCGCAGGAGGAAAGGCATGACCTCCCTGGCCGCCACCCACGTGCTTGCCGCGACCGCCGGACCGGCCGCGTCCGCCGGGCCCGCCGCCTCCGTCGTCCAGTCGGTCGACTGGCTCGCGATCGCGCCGCCCACCATCGCCGCCGTGGTCGGGCTGATCATCCTGGTCGCCGACCTCTTCGTACCCGAAGCGAAGAAGGCGTACCTGGGCTACGGGGCCATCGCCGGTCTCGCCGCCGCCGTGCTGTCCCTGGCCCCGCTGCGCAAGGGCGACCGCTCCACCTTCTGCCTCACCACCGCCCCGGACGCGTGCAGCTACACCGCGGACCGCTTCGCCCTGGCCATCCAGTTCCTGGTGCTCGGCGGAGCGCTGCTCACGGCGCTGCTCTCGGTCACCGAGACCAAGGAGCGGCTGCCCGCGGGCGAGTACTGGTTCCTGCTGCTGTCGTCCGCCGCGGGCGCCGCCCTGCTGCCTGCCTCGCGTGACCTGGCCACCCTGGTCGTGGCTCTCGAAGTGGCCTCGCTCCCGGCGTTCGCACTCGTGGGCATGCGGCGCGGCGACCGGATGTCGAGCGAGGCGGCGCTGAAGTTCTTCCTCTCGTCGGTGACCGCCACCGCCGTGATGCTGCTGGGTGTGAGCTTCGTCTACGCGACCACCGGCAGTCTGCACCTCACGCAGATCGCCGGCCGCCTCGACGACGTCCCCGGCCAGCTGGAAACCCTGGCGCAGGCGGGCGTCGCCCTCACACTCGTGGGCTTCGCCTTCAAGACGGCCGCCGTGCCCTTCCACTTCTGGGTGCCCGACACCTATGTGGGCGCGCCGCTGCCCGTGGCCGCATATCTCTCGGTGGTCGGCAAGGCCGTCGGCTTCTCGGGGCTCATCCTGGTCACCGTCATCGCCTTCCCTGCGTACGCGGACATCTGGGGCCCCGCCCTGGCGGTGTTCGCCGCGCTGACCATGACCGTGGGCAACGTGGCGGCCGTACGCCAGTCCGTCACGCGCCCCTGGAGCGCGGTTCGGCTGCTCGCCTGGTCGTCGGTGGCGCAGGCCGGCTACATCCTGGTGCCGATCGCGGCAGCCGCGTACTCCAGCGACGACCAGATCGGCTCCACCGTCGCGTACGCGCTGATGTACGCGATCGTCAACCTCGGCGCTTTCGCCGTGGTCGCGCTGGTCGCCCGCACCAGCCCGCGCAACCGGATCGCCGACTACCGCGGCCTCTACGCCACCCGGCCGGTGACCGCTCTCGCGATGGGCTTCTTCCTGCTCTGCCTGGCGGGGCTGCCGCCCGGTGTCATCGGTCTGTTCGCCAAGGTCACGGTGTTCTCGGCGGCCGTGGACGCCGGACTCGGCTGGCTCGCGGTGATCATGGCCGTGAACGTGGTGATCGCGCTCTACTACTACCTCCAATGGACCGCGCTGTTGTTCCGCGCCCCCGTGGACGCCGAGGCCGGCACCCCGGGGGACGCCGTGGCCGCCTCTCCGGTGCGGCACAAGGCTCCGGCACTGGTCATGGCCACGATCGCGGTCTCGGCGGTGGCGGGCATCCTGCTGTCCGGCTGGCCCCAGCTGGTGCTGCGCTTTGCCGCGACCAATCTGTTCTGAGGTTCGGACGAGCGGATACACGGGGTAGGCGAGACGGACGGGTAGCCGGGGTTCGACAAGCAGGGCCCCCACCCGGCACGGTGTCCAGACACAGGGACACGCCACAGAGCAAGGGAGAGCCGGCAGTGCTGAGCGGATTCAAGGACTTCATCCTCCGCGGAAACGTGATCTCGGTGGCCATCGGCCTGGCCGTCGGAGCGGCCTTCACGGCGGTCGTCACCGGCTTCAGCAACGCCTTCATCATTCCGCTGATCGGAGTCGCCACCAAGGGCACCGGGGACTACAGCAAGGCGATCTTCGAAGTCGAGGGCGTGAAGTTCCCGTACGGGCTGTTCATCAGCGCCATGATGGCCTTCCTGATCACGGCCGCGGTGCTCTACTTCTGCGTCGTCGTCCCGATGATGAAGGTGCAGAACCGGTTCACGAAGGAAGAGCCGGTCAGTATCAAGGCGGCCGTGCGCGACTGCCCCCGCTGCTACAGCGAGATCCCGGCGATCGCGAGCCGCTGCGCTCACTGCACCAGTGACGTCGAGCCGGTCCCCGAGGCCCTGGCGAAGGCCGGACTGCTGCCCGCCCAGCGCTGACCCCCGCCCCGGCCGGGGTGTCACCCGAACGGAGCAGCCCGCTGCCCGTGGCGGCAGGGGAACCCGAGGCTCTCGCCTGGCGTTGACCAGTACGGGAGGGTCCACTGGAGAGCGGACCATGACCAGCAGAGGGTTCCCCTGCCGCACCACATGGAGGGCGTACCGTGCACCGCCGGCACAACGGGCTGAGGACCGCCGTTCTCCTCGGGGGCCTGTCCGCCCTCATCATCGTCATCGGCAGCTTCTTCGGCCGTACGGGCCTGATCGTCGCTCTTCTGGTGGCGATCGGGACCAACGCGTACGCGTACTGGAACAGCGACAAGCTGGCGCTGCGTGCCATGCGTGCCCGCCCGGTGAGCGAGTTCGAGGCGCCCTCGCTGTACCGGATGGTCAGGGAGCTCTCCACCCAGGCCCGCCAGCCGATGCCCCGGCTGTACATCTCGCCCACGCAGGCCCCCAACGCCTTCGCCACCGGCCGTAATCCGCGAAACGCCGCGGTCTGCGTCACCGAGGGCATCCTCCAGATACTGGACGAGCGCGAGCTGCGCGGTGTCATCGGCCATGAGCTGAGCCATGTCTACAACCGGGACATCCTCATCTCGTCCGTCGCCGGAGCGCTCGCCTCCGTGATCCTGTTCCTTGTCAACTTCGCCTGGCTGATCCCGATCGGGCGCTCCGACGACGACGAGGGGCCGGGCATCCTGGGCCTCATCCTGATCATGATCCTGGGACCGGTCGCCGCCTCCGTGATCCAGCTCGCCATCAGCCGTTCCCGCGAGTACGAGGCCGACGCCTCCGGCGCCCGGCTCACCGGCGATCCGCTCGCCCTGGCCAGCGCCCTGCGCAAACTCGAAGCGGGCACCAAGCAGTTGCCCCTGCCGCCTGAGCCGAAGATCGAGACAGCGAGTCATATGATGATCGCTAATCCTTTCCGTCCAGGTCAGGGGCTGTCGAAGATGTTCTCCACGCACCCGCCGATGGCGGAACGTATCGCCCGGCTCGAGCAGATGGCAGGTCGCCGATCATGAAGACCGTCCTGAACGTCATTTGGCTCATCCTGTGCGGCTTCTGGATGTTCCTCGGCTATCTCCTCGCCGGTGTGCTGCTCTGCATCACGATCATCGGGATTCCGTTCGGCCTGGCTGCATTCCGCATCGGCGTGTACGCGCTCTGGCCGTTCGGCTACACGGTCGTGGAACGGCATGACGCGGGCGCGCCGTCCTGTGTCGGCAATGTGCTCTGGCTGGTCCTGGCCGGCTGGTGGCTGACGCTCGGCCATATCGTCACGGGCGTCGCGCTCTGTCTGACGATCATCGGCATCCCTCTCGGCATCGCCAACTTCAAGCTGATCCCTGTGTCGCTGCTGCCGCTCGGCAAGGAGATCGTGCCGACGGACGAGCCGTTCGCGACACGGTGATGCCAGGGCGGTGCGGGCCACGGGGCCGTGAGGCCCGAGGCGGCGCTCGCCTGGCGGCCGGCCGGCGAGGGCGATGACGCGGTCATCGCCGAAGGGTCGTGAGCCGGGGGCCTGTTCAGCGCCTGGCCCGCCCCCGTGCGCAAGCGCTGGGGCTTCCTCGGGTGCGTTGCGGAGGGCCAACTGGTCGAACCCGTGGCGGAGATGCGAGGGCAGGGCTCGGCTCCGCTCGCCTGCCCGGCGGCACACCGGGCGACAAGGGCTGCGTCACGGTCGTTCCCGGCTGATCCGCACCCGGTCCCGGACCGCGTACGCCGCCGCGCCTGCCGCCAGCACCGCCGCACCCGCCACCACCGAGGACAACGGCAGGCTGAACGCCAGGGCCAGACAGCCCGCGAGTCCGAGCGTGGCGACTACTCGCCAATAGGAACCGAGAGTCCACGCAGAGGCGTTGGTCAGGGCGTAATAGAGAAGAACTCCGAAGGAAGAGAATCCGATCGCACCCCGCACATCCACCGTCGCCGCGACGACCGCCACCACCGCCCCCACGGCGAGTTCGGCGCGGTGCGGCACGTGAAACCGGGGGTGCACGGCCGCGAGCACACGAGGGAGGTAGCCGTCCCGAGCCATCGCCAGCGTGGTGCGGGAGACGCCGAGGACCAGCGCCAGCAGGGACCCGAGTGCGGCCACCGCCGCGCCCGCACTCACCACCGGGACGAGCCACTGCGATCCGGCTGCCCGGACGGCATCCGCCAGCGGAGCCGTCGACCGACCGAGCCCATCCGCCCCCAGTACGGAAAGGACCGCGATCGCGACACACAGATACACCACCAGAGCGATACCGAGTGCCAGTGGAATCGCGCGCCGGATCGTCCGGGCCGGATCCCGGACCTCTTCGCCGAGTGTGGCGATCCGCGCATAGCCGGCGAACGCGAAGAACAGCAGCCCGGCAGCCTGCAGCACACTCCTGGGACCGTCGCCCGCGCTGCCCGGGGCCAGGCGTGCCGGATCCGAAGCCGACGACACCAGACAGGAGGCGACCACCGCGGCCAGCACCGCGAGTACGACCGCCACGATCGCGCGAGTCAGCCACGCCGACTTCTGAACGCCCCGGTAGTTCACGGCAGTCAGCGCCACGACCGCGGCGACCGCCACCGCATGCGCCTGGTCCGGCCAGACGTAGGCGCCGACGGTCAGTGCCATCGCCGCGCAGGACGCGGTCTTGCCGACGACAAAGCTCCAGCCCGCCAGATACCCCCAGAGGGGGCCGAGCCTCTCGCGGCCGTACACATATGTCCCGCCCGACACCGGATAGCGGGCCGCGAGCCTGGCCGACGCCATGGCATTGCAGTACGCCACGAACCCGGCCAGCCCCAGCCCGATGAGCAGCAGCGTCCCGGAGCCGGCCGCAGCTGCGGCCGGTGCCATCGCCACGAAAACCCCGGCCCCGACCATGGAACCCAGCCCGACAATCACGGCGTCGGACACACCGAGCGACCGCTTCAGCTCCTGTGCCATGGGCGCACCCTACTCACGGTGCAACCACGCCCGGCCCCAGGGGCGTCTGCACAGATGAGGACCCGTACAACACGCACACGGCACCCGCGTGCGGAGAGGCAGGCCACGGTATGAGCATCATCAGCTGGATCGTCCTGGGGCTGCTTGCCGGGATCGTCGCCAAGGTCCTGCTGCCCGGGCGCGACCCCGGGGGCTTCATAGGGACGACCCTCATCGGCGTCGCGGGCGCCTTCGTGGGCGGCTGGATATCGGCCCGCTGGCTGGACCGGCCCATCACCAAGGACTTCTATGACGGCGCCACGTGGGTCTCCGCCATCGGCGGCGCGCTCGTCCTGCTGATCGCCTACCGGATCCTGTTCGGCCACTCGCGCTCACGCTAGCTCTGGGACAAGGGCCGGGACCGGGTTCGGGCGGCCGTTCAGCCGTCGAGCCCCGTCTCGCGCAGGGTGATGTTCAGTCGGCCGGTCAGGCCCAGAGCAGGGTCGGCCGTACCCGGATGGACCTTGGGCACACCGTGGTAGGCGAAACGGGATGCCCCGCCGAAGACGAACAGGTCGCCGGATGCCAGCTCCACATCCGTGTAGGGCTTGCCGCGGTTGTCCGTGTTGCCGAAACGGAAGAGGCAGGTGTCGCCGATACTCAGGGACACCACCGGTGCACCGGAGCGCTCATCCTTGTCCTGGTGCATGCCCATTCTCGCGTCACCGTCATAGAAATTGATCAGCGCGGTGTCCGGGGTGTACGGCTCCCCGGTCGGCGCGCCGGCCGGGGCCTGCTCGCCGTAGGCATCGGCCAGTGCCTCACGGCCCAACACCACCAGCCAGCCGGGGAGCTCGGCGACCGGTGCGCCGTTCACGTCGTCGGCCGTGCGGGTGTAGCGGTAGGGCTGCCAGTGCCAGCCCAGGCACACCGTCCGCACGGACATCACCCCGCCGCGCGGCAGTCTGGTGTGCCGGAACGGCACGGGCCCCTGGGCCCAGTCGCGGCACGCCTCGACAAGCTCCCGCTGCCGGGCCGCCGACAACCACCCGGGCACATGCACGGCCCCGGGGGCCACTTCGGCCCGTGCTCTCGGGAACAGCCCGGCGGTCATGGGACGAGTGCGCCTTCCAGCCCGAGCAGCCGCTCCTTGCGCTCGAGCCCGCCCGCGTAGCCGCGCAAGGTGCCGTCGGCGCCGATCACCCGGTGGCAGGGCCGCACGACCAGCAGCGGATTCCGCCCGATCGCCGTACCCACCGCCCGCACACCCGCACCCGAGGCGCCCACCTGCTCCGCGATCTGCCCGTAGGTGACGGTCCGCCCATACGGAATGTCCTCCAGCGCCCTCCAGACCCGCCGCTGGAAAACAGTCCCCGAGCCGCCGTCGGCCGCATCGGCGTGCCCGATGGTGAAGCTCCGCAGCTCCCCGGCGAAATACGCCCGCAACTGCCGGGCGATCTCCTCGAACGCCCCCGGCGCCCGCTGCCAGCCGTCCCGCACGACTGTCGCGCCCTTCTGCTCCGGCAAGGAGAGCGACAGCAGAGCCGTCCCGCCCGGGGCGGTGGCAGACACCTCGCCGACCAGCAGCAGCTCACCCAGGGGGCTGTCGACTTCCGTGTACACGGTCATGGCTGTCTCGGTCCTCTCCTCGTACCGTCTCGCGACTTCCGAGTCTGGTCCTGCGGACGGAGCCGGTCTGGCAGGAATCGGACATCACGTGCGTCAGAAGGAGCACAACGAGGGCCGCGATCGGGGCCGGCCTCGGCGGTGCGCCCCCCCGCCGTGCCCCCCGCCGTGCCCCCGTCGTGCCCCCCCGTTGTGTCCCGTGAGGTCAGCGGCTTGATCAGCGGTAGTTCACGAACTGGAGCGCGAAGTCGAAGTCCTGGCCCTTCAGCAGTGTGATCACGGCCTGGAGGTCGTCCCGGCTCTTGGAGCTGACGCGCAGCTCATCGCCCTGCACCTGAGCCTTGACGCCCTTCGGGCCCTCATCGCGGATGACCTTCGCGACCTTCTTGGCGTTCTCCTGGGAGATGCCCTCCTCGATCGAGGCGAAGAGCTTGTACTCCTTGCCGGACAGCTGCGGCTCGCCCGTGTCCACGGCCTTCAGCGAGATGCCCCGCTTGATCAGCTTGGACTGGAAGACGTCGAGGATGGCTGTCACCCGCTCCTCGGAGTTCGCCTGCATCAGGATCTTCTCGCCGGACCAGGAGATCGACGCCCCGACGTTCTTGAAGTCGTAGCGCTGCGAGATCTCCTTGGCGGCCTGGTTGAGGGCGTTGTCGACCTCCTGCCGCTCGACCTTCGAGACGATGTCGAAACTGGAGTCGGCCATGTGCTGTGGCTCCTTGATGTCGGGGGCGAATCGGTGCGTGTACGGACGGCCGGGCTCCGCCGGACCGCTGCGGCAAGCCTAGTCACCCGGCCCCGTCGAGGCGCTGATCAATCCGGTGGCGAAGCACCCTCGCACATCAGGTATTGTTTACGTCGTTGCCACGGAGCACCGCCTGAGAGCGGCCACTCTGGCGACAATCCCATGGCGGTGTGCCCGAGTGGCCAATGGGAGCGGACTGTAAATCCGTCGGCTTAGCCTACCCAGGTTCGAATCCTGGCGCCGCCACGCGATGAGAACGGCCCCTGAGCAGCGGAAACGCTGATCGGGGGCCGTTTCGCTGTGCCCGCGCTCAGAGCATGCCTGTCTCGAGCCTCTGGACGACACGGGAATGAGACTTCCGTGCGCCACCTGCGCAGACGGGCCCGATGGACGGTTCATGCGGTGGACGAGCCCGCCCGCCCACTGCGCTGATGGAGACGGGCGGAGATCTTGGTGTTGGCCGCGTGGTCATCACCCTCGGGAACTCCGCGTACACCCGGAAGAGGACGGCCGTGCTGTGACCGGCTCGCTGGCGCGCGACGCCAGTGGAGACGGTCGCGTGGCGAGTCATGCGGGCGCTTGGACCTCGTGTTCAGAGGCGAGAGGACATCCTCCCGAGCCCGCGCCCCCACCTCGCCGGTGGAAGTCCGCGGGTGCCGTCGCGGTGGAACGCGGAGGGCATTCGACCGCGCCAGCCGAGAGCCCCGCAGCATGCGCTGAGAGGAGAACACGAAGTCAGGTGATCCTGACCGAGCTTCCGTCGGGGAGCGTGCACGAAGCACCAGCGTATGGGTTGTTCTTAACCGTTCCGCCCTGCGCTGCGCATTCTTCGGCCGTGATGGTCGGGAACGCCACTGCTTCGGCGGCGGCAGCTCCAATGGCGGTCATGCCGGCGAAAGTTGCTGTGGCAAGCGCGAGGCCGATCAGTCGTCGTATGCACATGGGTCACTCCAGTCCGGTGCCCCCGGTCCGGTCCCCACTGAGGACGACCAGTTCCTGAAGCCAGGGGCGCCCTATGACCCAGGATGGGCGCTGGCTGGCAGGTCCGCGAGTCCTGGCAGAGGTGCAGCGCGACCCAGGTCTGTGACGTGTTCCTTCCACGGCGCGGCGCCGCTCCCTCATGACCCCGGTCGTGGACCGCGAGCATTCTCCCGCTGGCCACGGGTCAACTCTCGGGAGCTGACAGTTGCGGAAGCTGCCGCGAGATCGCCAAGACGGTGACGCCCCTGCGGCGGCAGCCGGCGCTGGAGCAGGACAAGCGGTTGACCGCGGCGTCGCGGGGGCGGAGTCCCTGGGCACTCGCCGAGTCGGCAAGGCGCAGCAGAAGCGCGCGGTCTGACGGCTACGACCGGCGAGTGCCTCAGGTGCGGACGGGTGCCGCAGGGCGGGTGGGCTGACGTAGGTGTTCCGTCCCCGGCCTGACGGCGGCTCAGGCCACTGAGGGGCCTGGCGATGTTCTGGCAGCGGTCTACCGGGACAGGAGGGTGAAGCCGTAGCCGTAGTCGTGCTGGATCTTCGGGTCGGTGGGAGCCTTCACCTCGCGGGTGGGCGCGGTCCCGGCGACCGTGCCGTCCTTCTTCGTGCCGACCGACCACAGATTCGACCGGCCGATACCGTGCACGAGGAGGGCGATCTCTGGTTGCTTGTCCGCGTTCAGGTCCGTGACCTTGAGCTCATGGCCGAAGCGGAGAACGGTCTGCTTGGGGACGGCGGGCAGGCCGCTCGCCTTGCGGCCGTAGAACGCCGCGCCGGTGGCGACCACGCCCTTGGGCGAGCCCTTCAGGACGTACACGCCGCCACCGCTCCTGGGTGCGCAGCCGTCGTCGCAGGCGGGGTAGTTCTCGCCGGGCGCGCCCACGATGAGGTCGGGGTAACCGTCGCGGTTCAGGTCGCCCACGTCGAGAACGGCGCCGAACTGGTCCATCTCCTTCGGGGTGCCGGGCACGCCCGGTGTGTCCTCGGTGAACACCCTCACCCGGCGGCGGGTGTCCACACCCTTCGCCGAGCCGAAGGTGATGTGTACGCGGCCGGCGGTCTGCTCGGTCTCCCAGTCGGCGGCGCGGTCGCCGACCGCGATATCGCCGTAGCCGTCCTTGTCGAAGTCCGCGATGACGGGCTTGCTCCCCGACCGCAGCAGCGTCGGCGTAGCCTTCAGCCCGGCCGAACCGCCGAGCAGCACGCGGCCCGGGCTGGAGGCGTACTCGTTGCCGCTGCCGTTGAACGCGACGAGGTCATCCGCCGCGTCCTTGTTGATCCGGCCCGCGGCCAGGCGCTTGTTGTCCCAGGAGCCGTAGCTGACCTTGAAGCCCGGATCCACGGGCGTGACGGAGGCCGGCTTGCCGGTGGCGCTGAACGGCCCCCGGAAGAGGTCGAGGCGGCCCCCGTGACCGATGACGAGGTCGGTCTTGCGGTCCCCGTTGAAGTCGCCGGCCACGAGCACGGAGCCGAAGGCGCCGCGCTGCACGGGGGCGTTGTCGGCGACGGACACGCCGCCCTTGAGGCCGCTCGGGCTGCCCCACAGGAGGGTGACCGTCCCCTGGTCGTCGCTCTCGGCCGCGGTGTCCTGCCAGGAGGCGGCGACCGCCAGGTCGGCGTACCCGTCCCCGTTGAAGTCGCCGTTGGCGAGCACGTCGCCGAAACCGTTGTTCAGTTCGGCCCTGCCCGGGACGCCCGGGCTGTCCTGGGTGATGATCTTCAGTCCGGTGCGCTGCGCGCCGTACTTCGAGCCGTACGAGACGGTGACGTACCCCGCACCCCAGCCTGCGTTCTCCTTCTCGGCGGTACCGGGCACGATCAGGTCCGCACGAGGTTCGCTCATGGCAAGGTCGGGGTAGCCGTCGCCGTTGAAGTCGTCCGGGTAGCGCGTGGCCGCCGGCCCCTTGGGCTTGGTCGCCTTGACCGTCTGGGCCGTCATCTTGGCCGTGGTCTCGGTCGCCGTGCGGGTGGACTCGGCCGCGGTGGCGGACGACGCCAGCAGGCCGCTGCCGAGCGTGCCGGCCGCGGCAGCCACCACGACGGCATGGCGGATGTGTTTGCGCATGGATGGTCCCCCTGGTGGAGTTGATCTTTCCAGCAACGAGACACCCGCGTGCGCTGAAGGGTTGTACGAAGGCGAGGGCGTGTTGTCAGCGCACGACCCGGCCCCGCAGGATCACCCGCTTCGGTCGCCCGAGAGTCCCGAGCGCCCTCAGCGCCGCCGTGGGGTCCTCGTCGTACACGACGAGATCCGCGTGTCCTCCATCGATCAGTCCGGGCAGCCCCAGCCACTCCCGTGCCGTCCAGGAGGCAGCCCCCAGTGCCGCATCGGCCGGCATTCCGGCACGCGTCAGCCACTGGGACTCCGCGGCCACGGTGCCGCAAGGGAAGCTGTCCGTTCCGGCGAGGACGGTGACGCCCGCCTCGTGGGCCAGCCGGACGTTGCGGAGCATCCCCTGCCAGCCGTCGAGCCAGTGCGAGCGCCTCGGGCCGGGGTCCCGGCTCTGCCAGATCTCGGCACTGCGCGCGAACGCCGAGAGGGTCGGTACGAACGCCGTGCCCTGCCCGGCCATCAGGACCAGGAGTTCCGGATCGAGATGCATCCCGTGCTCGAGGCTGTCGGCGCCGGCCAGTACCGCGTTCCGTGAGCCCTCAGCGGTCTGGCAGTGCACCGCGACCCGTCCCCCGACGGCGTGCACGGCGGCCACGGTCGCCCGCATCACATCCAGCGGTACGGCGGGCTGGTCCCAGCGCCAGTCGCCGATGACCTTGCACCAGCCCGAGGATGCCGTGGCCTCCTCGACAGCCGCCGCCGGTATTTCGTCCTCGCCGATGTCCCGTCCCACTCCGGGGAAGAACCGGCCGGGTGTCGCCAGCCACCTGCCCGCCGACCGCACGCGTGGGAGACCGGCCTCCGTGTCGACCCAGCCGGGCATCCGCTCCGCTGTCCCCGGGGTGCGCACCGTCAGCACACCCGCATCGCGGTGCGCCGACAGGTGTTGGCGCAACAGTGCCTCGTCGAACGGATCGTCAGGGTTTTCCGCCCCTGGATGCGTATGAACGTCGACCAGGCCGGGCAGGAGCCATCCGCCGTCCACCACCCTCTCCACCTGCTTCGACACGGCGCGCGCGGGCGGCACGGTCCTCAGCTTCTCGCCGTCGATCCAGAACGTGCGTTCCTCGCGCTCGGGCAGGACGACACCCCGTATGCCAATGATCATGACCGCGAACGTACACTCCGGTCCCTTGCCGCGGCCTGGCTCCCCGGCGAGGGAAGGCGACACGCGCTGACCGGCATGACCACCGCCGAGTGGTGGGACGTGCTGCCTGCGGGCGCAGCCGCGGCCGGTGGCGCCGGCCGGGACCCGGCCGCCCGCCTCGCGGTCACGTTCGACGTCGCGAGCCGGATGTGCCCGGTACTCCCGGCGGCAACGCGGTCCGCCGACGGCGCTGAGGGCCGTTACAGAACTGTCCCCTTCCGGTGCGCAACTACTCTCCACCTCGCATCGTCTACCAGGCGGAACTTGCACCACGCGCGCATGCATAAGGAGTCGACAGCCGTGGGGGACATACGCAGACGAGGAATCGTCGCACTCGGGATCACCGCACTCGTGACCCCGCTCGCTCTGGCCATGGGGACCACGACCGCGCAGGCGGCGTCGTGCAGCACACAGGCAGGGCCGTATCAGAAGCAGGTCGAGAAGTTCCTCGGCCGACCGGTGGACGGAAAGCAGTCCTCCGCCGACTGCAAGGCGATCCAGGCTTTCCAGACAAAGCACTCGATCACCCCGAACGCGGGATACGCCGGGCCCATCACCTGGGGTGTGATGGATCTGATGAACAAGCAGAAGGCGGTCGGGAAGACCCCGAACAAGTCCGGTGCCTGCCCGACGAACAAGGGCCGGATCGCCTGCGTCAACCTGACTCTCCAGCTGAGCTGGATCCAGGACGGGGCGAAGCTGGTGTACGGGCCCGTCCCGGTGCGTACCGGCCGGGACGGCCATGAGACCCGCACCGGCGCGAAGAAGGTCTACTGGCGCGACATCGACCATGTGTCCAGCCTGTACGACGTGCCCATGCCGTACAGCCAGTTCTTCGACGGCGGCCAGGCCTTCCACTCGGTCGGCATCAGTGTCTGGGCTCCGCCCGGTTCGCACGGGTGCGTGAACATGACCAAGACGGACGCGGCCAAGTACTGGAGCCTGCTGCGCAACGGTGACGACGTCTTCGTGTACGGGCGCAAGCCCGGAACCTGAGCATCCCGGTACTGAGCGCCTGAACGTCTGAGTTCGCGTGCCTCTCAGTTTCTGACGGAGCCCGGCGGCAGCCATTGTCGCCGGGCTCCGTCACGCCGGGGCGCGCCCGCCGACACCCGTTTGGCGTGTGGCGCCGGTATGCCGGTGTTCCCTCGTTGGGCCCAGCGCGGCCCGTGGACCTGCGCTGATGATCTGATGTGCCGGCAGGTCGGCGACGCCACCTCGTGTCATTCCGGTCATTTAGTAATACGAGCTGATTTTCTTGCCTCCTGAGCGTGGCGTCATGCCGGGACAAGGCGTCCTGCCGCGCGCTCGCCGGAGACTGGTGGTCAGTCATGCGCAGTGCACGTGTTCTCGCCGTTGGCGCCCTGGCCGTGATCGCCTGCGGATGGCCGGCCGTCGCGACGGCCGTCGACGAGTCCGCGGGCCGCGAGTCGGTGAGCCGCGAGTCGGTGAGCCGGGAGACCGGGAGCAGCGGGTCCGAGATCAGCGTCAGCCCGGACGTGGCATTCCCGGGTTCCACCATCACGGTCAGCACCACGGCCTGCGAGGACGAGGTCACGTACGCCAAAGGGCAGGCGGAGTACGCGGGCCAGATCAATCTGACGGAGACGGGCCACGAGGGTGAACTCGCGGGCGACTTCACCGTCCCTGACGACGTCGAGGAGGGCGTCTACGACATCACGGTCAAATGTCCGCCGGGCACCCGCGTCGAGACGAGCTTTGAAGTGGCCCGACGCCCGAGTGGTGCGGTGCACGGGGGTTTCGGCGGCGCGACGGGACTCAACGGGACGGAGGTCGTCATCGGCTCCGCGCTGCTCGCCGGAGCCTCGGCCATCGGCGTGATCGCGATGCGGCGTCGTGCCGACAGCGGTTCCGCCTGAGCGGCGGGCCCGCGCCGTCGAGCGACGTGCGCCCGTGCCCTCACGCAGGATCATCCTCGTCGTCGTCCCCATCGGTATCTGGCTGCTGATCCGGGGGCTGATCGGCGAGAGCGCCCCGCAACCGCCGAGCGACCAGTCCGCCGGGGGCGGCTCCGGGCCGAACGCCGCCCAACGGGCCTCGATCCACCGCGCGGTGCACGCGCTGCCCCGTTCCGCTCCGGTCAGGGTGCGCATCCCCGCCATCCACGTCGACGCTCCGATGACGAAGCTGGCGCTGGACAAGAAGGGCGCGCTCCAACTGCCGCCGCCCGGCAAGTCCAACCTGGCCGGCTGGTACGTACACGGGCCCGCACCGGGGGAGGCCGGGGCCGCCATCGTGGCCGGTCATGTGGACACACCCAGCGGGCGGGCCGTCTTCTACTCGCTCGGGGCGCTGCGGAAGAAGAACACCATCGAGATCACGCGCCAGGACCGGCGCACTGCGGTGTTCTCCATCGACGCCGTCGAGGTGTACGCCAAGCGCTCGTTCCCCAGCAAGAAGGTCTACGGCGGTGGCTCGGCACCCCAGTTGCGGATCGTCACCTGCGGCGGCGGATACCGGAAGTCCACGGGCTATCAGGGAAATCTGGTCGTCTACGCGAGCCTGGTCCGGGTGAAGTAGCCGGTGGCTGCCGTCGGCAGCGGCTCAGTTGCCCGCGATCGCCCTGACGGCCACCGCGACCGGCACCGACCCGCCGATCAGCTCCAGCGTCAGCCCCGCCGTCGCCGGGGTGTCGACCAGCTCCGCGAGAACCGCGGCCACATCGTCCCGCGGTACGGGTCCGCGCCCGGTTTCGGCTTCCAGCCTGACCAGTCCCGTGCCCGCGTCGTTCGTCAGCATCCCGGGCCGCAGGATCGTCCAGTCCAGGCCGGTCCTCCCGCGTACGTACTCGTCGGCGGCGCCCTTGGCCCGCAGATACGCGTCGAACACCTCGTCGCCCGCGTGACCGGAGTCGGCACCCATCGAGGAGACGACGAGGAACCGGCGTGCGCCCGCCCGTTCGGCGGCTTCCGCGACGAGCATCGCCGCCCGCCTGTCCACCGTCTCCTTGCGTTCTGTGCCGCTGCCCGGCCCGGCGCCGGCGGCGAACACCGCCCCGTCGGCGCCCTGCAGCACCGCCGCCACCTGTTCCACCGAGGCCGACTCCAGATCCATCAGGACCGGTTCCGCGCCCGCGATCCGCAGATCATCACCCTGCTCGGGTTTGCGGATGATGCCCGCGACCTCGTGTCCGCGCACCGAGAGCAAGCGCTCCAGGCGCAGCGCGATCTGACCGTGTCCTCCCGCGATGACAATGCGCATGCTCACGACCGTACGCCGGTCGATGTCCCGATGCGCGCGCCGGGCCCCGGCGCGCGCATCGGCCACCTCCCCGGCGAAGTCATGTCGAGCGTGGCGGCCACTGTCCCGGCGCACACCACGGCGACCGTCACGGCCCGGGATCCGGCCGCCCCTGCCGCGGCAGTTCGAGCGCGACGGCCGCCGCCGAGTCGCAGTACTCCCGTACCGCGCTGGTCCGCGCCACTACCCGGCCCCGGTGCACGACGATCCGGCTGTACGCGAGCGACAGCACGCCCGTCAGGTCCTGCCCGCGCACCGCGAGCAGCTCGGCCGGGAAACCCGCCTCCACGCGCACCTCGGGCAGTCCCATCGCCCGTCGCGCCGCCGTGCTGACGGTCTCGTACGCCTCCGCCGCTCGCAGCCTGCCCTGCGAGGCCAGCAGGAAGGCCGCCTCCAGCGGATCGCCGCGGCCCACCGGGTTCGCCGTGTCGCGCATGGCACCGCTGCCCGCCGCGAGCCGTACCCCCGCGGCGCGGAGCAGCCTGGCGGGGGCGGTGCCGCGCAGCTCGGCGCCGGTGCAGCCGCCCTGGGGCAGGCAGACCACGGCGACTCCGTTGGCCGCGAGCCGGTCCGCCGTACGGGACGCCACATCGGCGGGCAGGCGTGCGAGCCCCGCGCAGGGACCGATCGAGACCTCCTGCCGCAGACCGCCGGCCATGGTCGCGAGGCGGGCGAGACGGGCGGGGTCGCCGCCGTCGGTGTGCAGATCCACGGGGCAGCCGTGCTCCGCGGCCATGTCCAGCACCGTCTCCGTGTAGCCGACCGGATCCGGGTCCAGGTCGGGGCAGCCGCCGACCACGGAGGCACCCATCTTCATCGCGTCGCGCAGCATCGCGAGACCGTCGGCCCCGGCCAGGCCCGTCAGCAGCCGTGGCACGGCGACCGCGGTGAGCTCGGCCAGTCCGCGCAGTGAACGCCGCGCCTGGAGGACGGCTTCCAGCGGCTCCAGGCCCTGGACGTCCCCGATCCGCACATGGGAGCGCAGCGCCGTCGCACCGTGTCCCAGCTGGAGCAGCGCCGCCTCCGTGGCACGGCGCTGGATCTCCTCGAGGGCGCGGGAGGCGGGGCCGTCGGGCGACGGCGCGCTGAGCGCGGTGTCGCCGTGGGCATGCGGCTCGGCGGGGGCGGGCAGCAGCAGGAAGCCGTTGAGGTCCACCCGTGCCGCGTGTGCCTTCGAGGGACTCAGCGGACTCAGCGGACTGGAGGGCCCCGACGTGCCCGAGAGGCCGGAGGAGCCCGAGGGAGAGCTGAGGCTTCCGGCGGTGCCGACGGCCTCGATCCGGCCACCGCTCAGTCGTACGTCGACGGTGCGGCCGTCGGTGAGGCGGGCACCGCACAGGAGCAGCGCGGTGGAGTCGGCGGTGGCGCCGTCGGGCGGTTCCGCCTGGCTGTCGGGCATGGCGCTCCTGATGGGCGGAAGGACTGAAGGGACCGAAGGGCAGAGCACGTCAGAAGGACCCTAGGGCGGTCCGCACCGCGCTTCGAGGAGGAGCGCAATAGTCGTACCGGTGTGGCCGCGAGTGGCGTACGAGGCGGACGGGATGGCCTCCCGGGCGGCACTGTCTCCGGTGCCGCCGCCGTGCCCGAACGCCCCCGGTAAACGGATTTGGGCGATCGGTCGCCGACCGTGTAATGTCTTCATCGCTCGCCCCAATAGCTCAGTCGGCAGAGCGTCTCCATGGTAAGGAGAAGGTCTACGGTTCGATTCCGTATTGGGGCTCTGATGTTGGAAGATCCTCGCCCTCGGGCGAGGTGAATCCGACATCGAAGCGGTGTAGCTCAGTCGGTAGAGCAAGCGGCTCATAATCGCTGTGTCACCGGTTCAAGTCCGGTCACCGCTACACACAGTAGCCGATTGTGGGGTCGGTCCTCCGATCGGCTACTCTTTTATGCGCCCCCCTTGACATTGTCATGGTGGGCGCTCGCAATCAGTTCATCCGTCCGTCCAAGGAGCACTCACGTGGCTGCCACCGACGTCCGCCCGAAGATCACGCTGGCCTGCGTGGAGTGCAAGGAGCGGAACTACATCACCAAGAAGAACCGGCGTAACAACCCGGACCGTCTTGAGATGAAGAAGCACTGCCCGCGCTGCAACGCGCACACCGCGCACCGCGAAACGCGCTGAATCAGGCTCGATCACGAGGCCGCCCCCGTCACGGGGGCGGCCTCGTGTCGTTTCCGGCAACCGAGCAACACAGGAGGTAGCGAGCCATGGCGCTCGACCAGTCCTTCGTCGGGCGGACCTATCCGCCCACCGAGCCGTATGAGGTCGGCCGGGAGAAGATCCGGGAATTCGCGGAGGCGGTGGGGGACGCGAATCCCGTGTACACCGACTCCGACGCGGCCAAGCACCTCGGCCATTCCGATGTGATCGCCCCGCCGACCTTCGTTTTCGCGATCACTTTCAAGGCCGCCGGCCAGGTCGTCGAAGACCCCCAACTGGGCCTGGACTACAACCGCGTGGTGCACGGCGACCAGAAGTTCGCCTACACCCGTCCGGTGCGGGCGGGGGACCGGCTCACGGTCACCTCGACCATCGAGGCGATCAAGTCCCTCGCGGGCAACGACATCCTGGACATCCGCGGTGATGTGCACGACGAGGCGGGCGAGCACGTGGTGACCGCCTGGACGAAGCTGGTGGCGCGCGCCGCCGAGGAAGGCTGACCGAGATGGCGGCGAAGATCGCATACGCGGACGTCGAGGTCGGCACCGAACTGCCGGCGCAGAGCTTCCCGGTGACCCGCGCCACACTGGTGCGGTACGCAGGCGCATCCGGCGACTTCAACCCGATCCACTGGAACGAGAAGTTCGCCAAGGAGGTCGGGCTGCCGGACGTCATCGCGCACGGCATGTTCACCATGGCCGAGGCGGCGCGCGTGGTCACCGACTGGCTGGGCGACCCGGGAGCGCTCGTCGAGTACGGGGTCCGCTTCACCAGGCCCGTGGTCGTGCCCAACGACGACGAGGGGGCGCTCATCGAGGTCAGCGGCAAGGTCGCGGCGAAGCTCGATGACAACCAGGTGCGGGTGGACCTGACGGCGATGTCGGCCGGTCAGAAGGTGCTGGGGATGTCGCGGGCGGTCGTGAAGCTGGCCTGACGCGGCTGCGGCGAGGGGCGCGGCGAGGTCCGCGCCCTTCGCGTCGCCCGACTGCACCCAGGCGTCCCGCTTGACTTAGTTAGTGATTGAGCACTAACTTTCTCTCCATGGTTCGGATGAGTGCAGAGGAGCGGCGCGAGAGCGTCATCCGCGCGGCGATGACCGAGTTCGCGCACGGCGGCTACGCGGGTACGTCCACCGAGGCGATCGCCAAGCGGGTCGGTGTCTCGCAGCCCTATCTGTTCCGGCTCTTCCCGGGCAAGAAGGCCATCTTCCTCGCCGCGGTACAGCGCTGCATGGCGGAGATGCGCGGGGTGTTCGAGGAGGCGAGCGAGGGTCTCGAGGGCGATGAGGCCGAGCACGCCATGGCCGCGGCGTACACCCGGATCATCGACGAGCACCCCGAGCGCCTGCTGATGCAGATGCAGACCTATGTCGCCGTGGCCGCCGCCGAGGCGTCCGGTGACCACGAGTTCGGTGAGACGGTGCGTGCCGCGTGGGCCGAGCTCTGGGATGCCGCTCATCTCCCGCTCGGCGCGGACACCGAGACGACCACGCAGTTCATGGCGTACGGAATGCTGATCAACACGCTTGTCGCGATGGGGTTCCCGCCGGGCCACCGGGTCTGGGAGGGCTTCTACGCCTCCGCGCGACCGGAGCGGAAAGACCCGTAGTCGACGGGCCAGGGGGACCGTCCCGGGCCATCAGGTGCGGCGCTTCCGCGTCCAAAGAAGTTAGTCATCGATAACTAACCTCCAGGGGGAGGGCATTGTGAAGCAGCAGACGACCCGGGGCCGCGGCTCAGCCGTATGGACACTGGTCATCACCAGCGTCGCCGGATTCATGGCGGCCCTCGACAACCTCGTCGTCACCACCGCCCTGCCCTCCATCCGGGCCGACCTCGGCGGAGCACTGGCAGACCTCGAATGGACCGTGAACGCCTACACGCTCACGTTCGCCGTCCTCCTCATGACCGGCGCGGCGCTCGGTGACCGGTACGGCCGTCGCCGGCTGTTCATCGGCGGTCTCGCCCTCTTCACGGCCGCGTCCGCAGCCGCCGCGCTGTCGCCGGGCATCGACGAGTTGATCATCGCCCGGGCGGTACAGGGCGTCGGCGCCGCCGTCATGATGCCCCTCACCCTCACCCTGCTCACCGCGGCCGTGCCCGCCGCGCGCCGCGGTATGGCGCTCGGCATCTTCAGCGCCGTCACCGGTCTGGCGGTCGCGAGCGGCCCGCTCATCGGAGGCAGCCTCACCGAGCACCTGTCCTGGCAGTGGATCTTCTGGCTGAACGTACCCGTCGGGGTGGCCCTGCTGGTGCTCGCACGGCTGCGGCTCTCCGAGTCCACCGCACCGGGCGCACGGCTCGATCTCACCGGCACCGTGCTCGTCAGCGGCGGACTCTTCGGAATCGTCTACGCCCTGGTCAGCGCGCCCTCGCACGGCTGGACCAGCGCACGGGTGCTCACCGGGCTGATCGCGGGCGGAGTGCTGACCGGAGCGTTCGTCCTGCACGGCATCAAGGGGAAGCAGCCCATGCTGCCCATGCGGCTGTTCCGTGACCGCGGGTTCCTCGGTATCAACGTCGCCAGCCTGACGATGTTCCTCGGCATGTTCGGCTCGATCTTCCTGCTCGCCCAGTTCATGCAGTCGATCGCCGGCTACTCACCCACCGAGGCCGGCCTCCGGATGCTGCCGTGGACCGGAATGCCGATGATCGTCGCGCCCATCGCGGGCCTCCTCACCGACCGGATCGGCGGGCGGCCGGTCGTCTTCACCGGACTCGCCCTCCAGGCCGTGGGCCTCGCCTACTTCGCGCTGGTCCTCGAGCCCGATGTCTCGTACGCGTCCCAGCTTCCGGCACTGATCATCAGCGGTATCGGCATGGCGCTGTACTTCGCCCCGGCCGCCAACCTCGTCATGTCGAGCGTCCGCCCCGCCGAGCAGGGCATGGCGTCCGGCGCCAACAACGCACTCCGCGAGGTCGGCGGGGCCCTCGGTGTGGCGATCCTCTCCTCCGTCTTCTCCGCCCGGGGCGGCTTCGAGTCCGCCCAGGCGTTCACCGACGGCACGGTCCCGGCACTGTGGATCGGCGCGGGGGCGGTGGCGGTGGGCGCGGTGGCGGCACTCCTCGTCCCGCGCGGCAAGACGGTGGCGGTCCAGTCGGCGACCGTGGACACCGTGCCGACGGAGCCCCGCCAGGAGCGTGTGCCGGCCTGAACCCCGGCCTACGGTCCGGGCCGCCGCGGCCCGGACCGTAGGCTTGTGCCCGTGCAGGAACTCCATGACGCCCCGCTCGCCCCGCTGACCACCTTCCGCCTCGGCGGCCCGGCCAGCCGCCTCGTCACGGCCACCACCGACGACGAGGTGATCGCCAGCGTCCGCGAAGCCGACGCCACCGGCACACCGCTGCTGCTGATCGGCGGCGGGAGCAACCTGCTGATCGGTGACAAGGGCTTCGACGGCACGGCCCTGAGCATCGCCACCACCGGCTTCCACCTCGACGGCACCTCGCTGGAACTGGCCGCGGGAGAGGTGTGGACCGATGCCGTGGCCCGCACCGTGGAAGCGGGGCTCGCAGGCATCGAGTGTCTCTCCGGGATCCCCGGCTCGGCCGGTGCCACCCCGATCCAGAACGTGGGGGCGTACGGCCAGGAGGTCTCCAGCACGATCACCGAGGTGGTGGCGTACGACCGCCGGGCCGACGAGGTCGTCACCCTTCCGAACGCCGAGTGCGGCTTCTCCTACCGCCACAGCCGTTTCAAGAGCGATCCCAGCCGCTATGTCGTGCTGCGCGTCCGCTTCGAGCTGGAGGACGCGGGCGGTCAGTCCGCGCCGATCAAGTACGCCGAGACGGCCCGTGCCCTCGGTGTCGAGCCCGGCGACCGCGTCCCGGCGGCGACCGCCCGCGAGACGGTCCTCAAGCTGCGCGCCGGCAAGGGCATGGTCCTCGACCCCGAGGACCACGACACCTGGTCGGCGGGCTCCTTCTTCACCAACCCGATCCTGACCACGGCGGAGTACGAGACCTTCCTCGGCCGGGTCCGCGAGCGCCTCGGGGACGATGTGCCGCCGCCCGCCTACCCCGCGGGCGACGGCCACACCAAGACCTCGGCGGCGTGGCTCATCGACAAGGCGGGCTTCGTGAAGGGGTACGGCACGGGTCCGGCGCGCATCTCGACGAAACACACCCTCGCCCTCACCAACCGCGGCGGTGCCACCACGGAGGACCTGCTGGCCCTCGCCCGCGAGGTGGTGGCGGGGGTACGGGACGCGTTCGGGGTCACCCTCGTGAACGAGCCGGTGACGGTGGGCGTCGCGATCTGAGGCGTCGCGCGTGGGTGCGCGGCCGCACCGGGCTGGGTGCCAGGGGTTTGCCCGGTACTGAGGGCCGAGTCCCGGGGGTCAGCCCTTGACCCACTCGTCGATGCCCGAGAGCAGCCGCTCCCGCACGTCCTCCGGTGCTGCCGAACCCCGCACCGACTGGCGGGCGAGCTCTGCCAGTTCCTCGTCCGTGAAGCCGTGGTGGCTCCGCGCGATCTCGTACTGGGCCGCGAGGCGGGAGCCGAACAGCAGGGGGTCGTCCGCGCCCAGCGCCATGGGTACGCCCGCGTCCCAGAGGGTCCGCAGGGGCACGTCCTCGGGCTTCTCGTACACGCCGAGTGCCACGTTCGACGCCGGGCACACCTCGCAGGTCACCCCGCGTTCGGCCAGTCTGCGCAGCAGGCGGGGGCTCTCCGCTGCCCGGACGCCGTGGCCGATGCGGGAGGCGTGCAGGTCGTCCAGGCAGTCCCGTACGGACGCGGGGCCGGTCAGCTCGCCGCCGTGCGGAGCGGCCAGGAGTCCGCCCTCGCGGGCGATGGTGAAGGCGCGGTCGAAGTCGCGGGCCATGCCCCGGCGCTCGTCGTTGGACAGCCCGAAGCCCACCACGCCCCGGCCGGCGTACCGCACCGCGAGCCGGGCCAGGGTGCGGGCGTCAAGCGGGTGCTTCATCCGGTTCGCGGCGACCAGCACCCGCATACCGAGGCCGGTCTCGCGTGACGCGCTCTCCACCGAGTCCAGGATGATCTCCAGCGCCGGGATCAGCCCGCCCAGCATGGGCGCGTACGACGTGGGGTCCACCTGGATCTCCAGCCAGCCGGAGCCGTCCTTGACGTCCTCCTCCGCCGCCTCCCGCACCAGCCGCTGGATGTCCTCTGGCTCACGCAGACAGGACCGCGCGATGTCGTACAGCCGCTGGAAGCGGAACCAGCCGCGTTCGTCCGTCGCACGGAGCTTCGGCGGTTCGCCGCTGGTCAGGGCTTCCGGGAGGTGCATCCCGTACTTGTCGGCGAGTTCGAGAAGGGTGGTGGGCCGCATCGAGCCGGTGAAGTGCAGATGCAGATGGGCCTTGGGAAGAAGACTGAGGTCTCGGACGCGCTCCATTGCAGGATCCTGCCGCACACCCGGACCGTCAGGCACCCCCTTTCCCTGATCGGGTTCTTGCCCGAACGCAGAAACGGGTCCCCGGCCGAAGCCGGGGACCCGTCCCTTACCCGTATGCAAGCGGAACGTCAGCCCCGTGCCTCCGCGAGCAGCTTCTGCATCCGCGAGACGCCCTCCACCAGGTCCTCGTCACCGAGCGCGTAGGACAGCCGCAGATAACCCGGCGTGCCGAACGCCTCACCGGGCACGACCGCCACCTCGGCCTCCTCCAGGATCAGCGCCGCGAGCTCCACGGAGGTCGTCGGGCGCTTGCCGCGGATCTCCTTGCCCAGCAGTCCCTTCACCGAGGGGTACGCGTAGAAGGCGCCCTCGGGCTCGGGGCAGAGCACGCCGTCGATCTCGTTGAGCATCCGCACGATGGTCTGGCGACGGCGGTCGAAGGCCTCACGCATCGTGGCGACCGCGTCCAGATCGCCGGACACCGCGGCGAGCGCGGCGACCTGCGCCACGTTGGAGACGTTGGACGTGGCGTGCGACTGGAGGTTGGTCGCGGCCTTGACCACGTCCTTGGGGCCGATGATCCATCCCACCCGCCAGCCGGTCATGGCGTAGGTCTTCGCCACACCGTTGACCACGATGCACTTGTCGCGCAGTTCGGGCACCAGCGCCGGGACCGAGGTGAACTTCGCGTCGCCGTAGACCAGGTGCTCGTAGATCTCGTCCGTCAGCACCCACAGACCGTGCTCCAGCGCCCAGCGGGCGATGGCCTCGGTGTCCGCCTCGCTGTAGACCGCGCCGGTCGGGTTGGACGGCGAGACGAAGAGGACGACCTTGGTCCGCTCGGTGCGGGCGGCCTCGAGCTGCTCCACGGACACCCGGTAGCCGGTGGTCTCGTCGGCCACGACCTCCACCGGGACACCCCCGGCGAGCCGGATCGACTCGGGATAGGTGGTCCAGTACGGCGCCGGGACGATGACTTCGTCACCCGGGTCGAGGATCGCCGCGAAGGCCTCGTAGATCGCCTGCTTGCCGCCGTTGGTCACCAGCACCTGGGCGGGGTCGACCTCGTACCCGGAGTCGCGCAGGGTCTTCTCGGCGATGGCCTTCTTGAGCTCGGGCAGGCCGCCGGCCGGCGTGTAGCGGTGGTACTTGGGGTTCTTGCAGGCCTCGATGGCGGCTTCGACGATGTAGTCGGGCGTCGGGAAGTCGGGCTCGCCCGCGCCGAAGCCGATCACCGGCCGGCCTGCGGCCTTGAGGGCCTTGGCCTTGGCGTCGACTGCGAGGGTCGCGGACTCGGAGATCGCGCCGATACGGGCGGAGACCCGGCGCTCGGTGGGAGGGGTTGAAGCGCTCATGGGCCCATGGTCCCAGACCCTGTGTGACCGGGGCACAAGGGTTTCACGGAGCGGACCGGAAACGGCCGGGACCGATCGCATCGGATCCGGACGGCCACCGGAACCGGCCCGTTCGCGGTCTTCCCCGGAAGTGCTGGGCGGAACGCAGGCGGACGCAGACGGAGCGTCGACGGACGCCGACGGAACGCCGACGGAACGCCGACGGAACACGGACAGAGACGACCGTGGAGCTATCTGTTCGACGCACGGCCTCTGACCACGTACACTCTTGGCTCGTTGGCCCTCACCAACCACCTCATCCGATGCGGTAGGTTTGTGGGGAACCACAAAGGGTCGTAGCTCAATTGGTAGAGCACTGGTCTCCAAAACCAGCGGTTGGGGGTTCGAGTCCCTCCGGCCCTGCTACACACACCTTCGCCAGGATGTGTGCGCATGTACGTACGTGAATGCACCGCCGTGCGGCTCAACCGGGCGCGGCACGGCCATGACCCGGAATCAGGTGAGAGACGTGACGGACGCCGTGGGGTCCATCGACATGCCTGACGCCGAGGATGAGGCGCCCGAGGCCCGGAAGAAGACCCGGAAGGGCGGCAAGCGCGGGAAGAAGGGCCCTCTGGGGCGCCTCGCGTTGTTCTACCGCCAGATCGTCGCGGAGCTGCGTAAGGTCGTCTGGCCTACCCGCAGCCAGCTGACGACTTACACCACTGTGGTGATCGTCTTCGTCGTTGTCATGATCGGCCTTGTGACTGTGATCGACTTCGGTCTCCAGGAAGCCGTCAAGTACGTCTTCGGCTGATCCCGCGGGAGGGCGCCTCACCTGGCGCCTTTTTCGCATGTTCCACCCAATCTGTATCCAGGAAGAAGCAGCCACCGTGTCTGACCCGAACCTGAACGACGCCGTTGAGCCGCGCGTAGACGAGTCCGCTGAGGACGAGCTCGACATCGTCGAGGCGGCGGACGCTGTGGACCCGGACCAGGCTGAGGCTGCTGACGCCGCTGCGGGTGAGCCTGCCGAGCAGGCCGCGGTCCACGTCGAGGACGAGGCCGCCGCAGAGGTGGACGAGGACGAGGCCGTCGGCGAGCTGGACGACGACGAGGACGAGGTCGCCGCCGAGCTGGACGAGGACGCCGAGGCCGTCGAGGTCGAGGCCGAGCCGGAGGCTCCCGCCGACCCGGTCGCCGCGCTCCGCGACGAACTGCGTGGTCTTCCCGGTGAGTGGTACGTGATCCACACCTACGCGGGCTACGAGAAGCGCGTGAAGGCCAACCTGGAGCAGCGCGCCGTCTCGCTGAACGTCGAGGAGTTCATCTACCAGGCCGAGGTGCCCGAGGAAGAGATCGTCCAGATCAAGAACGGCGAGCGCAAGAACGTCCGGCAGAACAAGCTGCCCGGCTATGTGCTCGTCCGCATGGATCTGACGAACGAGTCCTGGGGCGTCGTCCGCAACACCCCGGGCGTCACCGGCTTCGTGGGCAACGCCTACGACCCGTACCCGCTGACCCTGGACGAGATCGTCAAGATGCTCGCCCCGGAGGCCGAGGAGAAGGCCGCCCGCGAGGCCGCGGAGGCCGAGGGCCGGCCGGCTCCGGCCCGCAAGGTCGAGGTGCAGGTGCTGGACTTCGAGGTCGGCGACTCCGTCACCGTCACCGACGGTCCGTTCGCCACCCTCCAGGCCACGATCAACGAGATCAACGCCGACTCGAAGAAGGTCAAGGGCCTGGTCGAGATCTTCGGTCGCGAGACCCCGGTCGAGCTGAGCTTCGACCAGATCCAGAAGAACTGACCGAGCCCCGGCTCACAAGCTTCTAGGTTTCCGACCAGGTCAGAACGGCTCACAGTCGTTCTGACCTGTCGGTTTTTGGCCGCGCAGCCATACCAGCTATCGTTGTGCGGTATGCCTCCATCCGGATGAGTCGGGTGGAAGCGAAGCAGTTTCAGCAAACTCTCAACTGGACCCGGAGAGAGCAATGCCTCCCAAGAAGAAGAAGGTCACGGGGCTTATCAAGCTCCAGATCCAGGCCGGCGCGGCCAACCCGGCTCCGCCGGTCGGCCCCGCGCTGGGTCAGCACGGCGTCAACATCATGGAGTTCTGCAAGGCCTACAACGCCGCGACCGAGTCGCAGCGTGGCATGGTCGTGCCGGTGGAGATCACGGTCTACGAGGACCGTTCCTTCACCTTCGTCACCAAGACTCCGCCGGCCGCCAAGCTGATCCTCAAGGCCGCGGGTGTGGACAAGGGCTCCGGCGAGCCGCACAAGACCAAGGTCGCCAAGCTGACGCGCGACCAGGTCCGTGACATCGCCACCACCAAGATGCCCGACCTGAACGCCAACGACCTGGACGCCGCGGAGAAGATCATCGCCGGCACCGCCCGTTCCATGGGCATCACGGTCGAGGGCTGACAGTCCCCCGTAAGACCTCAGTGGCAGGGCCAGGCGCTGGCCCGGACCACGAACTCCACGCCTGAGACATCACAGGAGAAGAAGTGAAGCGCAGCAAGGCTCTCCGCAACGCGGACGCCAAGATCGACCGGGAGCGCAACTACGCCCCGCTCGAGGCCGTCCGTCTTGCGAAGGACACCGCCTCCACCAAGTTCGACGGCACCGTCGAGGTCGCCTTCCGCCTGGGCGTTGACCCGCGCAAGGCCGACCAGATGGTCCGTGGCACCGTGAACCTTCCGCACGGCACCGGTAAGACCGCCCGGGTCCTGGTCTTCGCGACCGGTGACCGTGCTGCGGCCGCGGAAGCCGCGGGCGCCGACATCGTCGGCTCCGACGAACTGATCGACGAGGTTGCGAAGGGCCGTCTGGACTTCGACGCCGTCGTCGCCACCCCGGACCTCATGGGCAAGGTCGGCCGCCTCGGCCGCGTGCTCGGTCCCCGTGGTCTGATGCCGAACCCGAAGACCGGCACCGTGACCATGGACGTCGCCAAGGCTGTCACCGACATCAAGGGCGGCAAGATCGAGTTCCGCGTCGACAAGCACTCGAACCTGCACTTCATCATCGGCAAGGTCTCCTTCGACGAGACCAAGCTGGTGGAGAACTACGCCGCGGCGCTGGAGGAGATCCTCCGTCTGAAGCCGTCCGCCGCGAAGGGCCGCTACATCAAGAAGGCGACCCTGACCACCACCATGGGCCCCGGCATCCCGCTGGACTCCAACCGCACCCGCAACCTCCTCGTCGAGGAGGACCCGGCCGCGGTCTGAGCCTGACCGGCTCCCGGCTGTGAACCGGCCCCGCGCCTCTCTCCGAGGCGCGGGGCCGGTTTCTTGCGTTTGGGGTCCCGTCCGGTCCTGCGCGGACGGGAGAAGGCCGCCGACGGCGTCGGGGCGGCCCCCCGCCACGGGGCCCGCACCGCTCTCCGTCAGGGGGCAGCGTGCCGTCCTCCGTCGCGCGCGAGTCGTCCGGGAGACCGTGGGCCGGGGCCGATTTGCCTGTCGTCGACCCGTTCCCGTACTCTTCCCCAGAAGCCAAAGACCGCTGGTCGTTGCTGTGCCCCTCACAGGGTGCGGCGGCCGAAGGATCCGCTAGCTGCGGACGACCCGCGCAGGTGACTGTGGAAGAGCTCCCGGTGGGCGTGCGGAGACGCATGAGTACCGGTCGAGTCACGCCCCGTGCCTGCGCCGGGGCGTTTCGTTTTGTTCAGTCTCCTTCCTTCGCCGAAGCGGTCCTCATCACCCGGAAGGAGGCCGACGCTCTATGGCAAGGCCCGACAAGGCTGCCGCGGTAGCCGAGCTCGCGGACCAGTTCCGTAGCTCGAACGCTGCCGTGCTGACCGAGTACCGGGGTCTCACCGTGGCTCAGCTCAAGACGCTGCGCCGTTCACTCGGTGAGAACGCCCAGTACGCCGTGGTGAAGAACACGCTGACCAAGATTGCGGCCAACGAGGCCGGGATCACTTCGCTCGACGACCAGTTCAATGGTCCGACGGCGGTTGCCTTCATCACCGGTGACCCGGTGGAGTCGGCGAAGGGTCTTCGTGACTTCGCCAAGGACAACCCGAACCTCATCATCAAGGGCGGTGTCCTTGATGGCAAGGCGCTGTCCGCCGATGAGATCAAGAAGCTCGCGGACCTCGAGTCCCGCGAGGTTCTGCTCGCCAAGCTGGCGGGCGCCTTCAAGGGCAAGCAGACGCAGACTGCCCAGCTCTTCCAGGCGCTCCCGTCGAAGCTCGTCCGCACCGTGGACGCTCTTCGCGCCAAGCAGGCCGAGCAGGGCGGTGCCGAGTAATTCGGCTCGCGCATTGATCCGCGCCGCTCTCGCGCGCGGGTCGCAGCGGGCCAACGTACGCCCGCCTCACATGTACATCCGGCACCAGCCGAATTAGTGGAAGGACCGCCACCATGGCGAAGCTCAGCCAGGACGACCTGCTCGCGCAGTTCGAGGAGATGACCCTCATCGAGCTCTCCGAGTTCGTGAAGGCCTTCGAGGAGAAGTTCGACGTCACCGCCGCCGCCGCGGTCGCCGTTGCCGGCCCCGCCGGCCCGGGCGCCGTTGCCGAGGCCGTCGAGGAGCAGGACGAGTTCGACGTCATCCTCACCGGCGCCGGCGAGAAGAAGATCCAGGTCATCAAGGTCGTGCGTGAGCTGACCTCCCTGGGCCTGAAGGAGGCCAAGGACCTCGTCGACGGCACCCCGAAGCCGGTCCTCGAGAAGGTCGCGAAGGAGGCCGCCGAGAAGGCTGCCGAGTCCCTCAAGGCCGCTGGCGCCTCGGTCGAGGTCAAGTGACCCTGAGTCTTCGGACTCCCGCGCTGTAACGCGCACACACTGAAGGGCGATCACCCAAGCGGGTGGTCGCCTTTCGGCGTTCCTGACACCTGCGGGTGGTCGTCTTGCGCCGTCGGCAGCGGAGAGTAAGGTGATCTTCGCCGTGCGCCAGGTGACGATCTCCACCAGGTGGAGGGCCTTGACGAACCGCACGCAGCGCGCAATTCTCAGGACGCGTCGTCACAACGGTCCAAGTTCGAGGCATGGATCGACGACCGAACGGGCAGTATCGGTGTGCGCCTTCCGGCGCACGGCATACCGGCGGAGTTGAGAACAACGAGGGTCGCGGAATACCCGCCCTGGACATCAGTGGGCCAAGTGGCTACACTGACCCTTTGCGCTGCCTGTTAGCTGCCTCCTGCCCGTCACCAGGGGCATGCCCTCGCAAGAGCACTGTTGGCCGAATACCCTTTGACCTGGGATTTCTAGCCCTGTGCCCTGCTTGGGACCGGTACGCGCGTAGTGAGTCCGAGCCCTCGGAAGGACCCCCTCTTGGCCGCCTCGCGCAACGCCTCGACCGCGAATACGAACAACGGCGCAAGCACCGCCCCGCTGCGCATCTCTTTTGCAAAGATCAAGGAGCCTCTCGAGGTTCCGAACCTTCTCGCGTTGCAGACCGAGAGCTTTGACTGGCTGCTCGGCAACGCCGCCTGGAAGGCTCGGGTCGAGGCGGCTCTGGAGTCCGGACAGGACGTTCCCACCAAGTCCGGTCTGGAGGAGATCTTCGAGGAGATCTCGCCGATCGAGGACTTCTCCGGGTCGATGTCGCTGACCTTCCGCGACCACCGCTTCGAGCCTCCGAAGAACTCGATCGACGAGTGCAAGGAGCGCGACTTCACGTTCGGCGCGCCGCTCTTCGTCACGGCCGAGTTCACCAACAACGAGACCGGCGAGATCAAGTCCCAGACGGTCTTCATGGGCGACTTCCCGCTCATGACCAACAAGGGCACCTTCGTCATCAACGGCACCGAGCGTGTCGTGGTGTCGCAGCTGGTCCGCTCGCCGGGTGTCTACTTCGACTCCTCCATCGACAAGACGTCCGACAAGGACATCTTCTCCGCCAAGATCATCCCATCCCGGGGTGCCTGGCTGGAGATGGAGATCGACAAGCGCGACATGGTCGGTGTCCGCATCGACCGCAAGCGCAAGCAGTCCGTCACCGTCCTGCTGAAGGCGCTCGGCTGGACCACCGAGCAGATCCTTGAGGAGTTCGGCGAGTACGAGTCGATGCGCGCCACCCTGGAGAAGGACCACACCCAGGGCCAGGACGACGCGCTGCTCGACATCTACCGCAAGCTGCGCCCGGGCGAGCCCCCGACGCGTGAGGCCGCGCAGACGCTGTTGGAGAACCTGTACTTCAACCCGAAGCGCTACGACCTGGCCAAGGTCGGCCGTTACAAGGTCAACAAGAAGCTCGGCGCCGACGAGCCGCTGGACGCCGGCGTGCTCACCACCGACGACGTCATCGCGACCATCAAGTACCTGGTCAAGCTGCACGCCGGTGAGACCGAGACGGCTGGCGAGAACGGCACGCAGATCGTCGTCGAGACCGACGACATCGACCACTTCGGCAACCGCCGCCTGCGCAACGTCGGCGAGCTCATCCAGAACCAGGTCCGTACGGGTCTCGCCCGTATGGAGCGTGTCGTGCGCGAGCGCATGACCACCCAGGACGTCGAGGCGATCACGCCGCAGACCCTGATCAACATCCGGCCGGTCGTCGCCTCCATCAAGGAGTTCTTCGGCACCAGCCAGCTGTCCCAGTTCATGGACCAGAACAACCCGCTGTCGGGCCTGACCCACAAGCGCCGTCTTTCGGCGCTGGGCCCCGGCGGTCTGTCCCGTGAGCGGGCGGGCTTCGAGGTCCGAGACGTGCACCCGTCCCACTACGGACGCATGTGCCCGATCGAGACCCCCGAAGGCCCGAACATCGGTCTGATCGGTTCGCTCGCCTCGTACGGCCGCGTCAACGCGTTCGGCTTCGTGGAGACCCCGTACCGCAAGGTCGTCGACGGCCAGGTCAGCGACGAGGTCGACTACCTGACCGCTGACGAGGAGGACCGCTTCGTCATCGCGCAGGCCAACGCGGCGCTGGGCGACGACATGCGCTTCGCCGAGGCCCGTGTGCTGGTCCGCCGCCGTGGCGGCGAGGTCGACTACGTGCCGCCGGCCGAGGTCGACTACATGGACGTCTCGCCGCGCCAGATGGTGTCGGTCGCGACCGCCATGATCCCCTTCCTCGAGCACGATGACGCCAACCGTGCCCTGATGGGCGCGAACATGATGCGCCAGGCCGTTCCGCTCATCAAGGCGGAGGCCCCGCTCGTCGGCACCGGCATGGAGTACCGCTGCGCCACCGACGCCGGTGACGTGGTGAAGGCCGAGAAGGACGGTGTGATCCAGGAGCTCTCCGCGGACTACATCACCGTCGCCAACGACGACGGCACGTACATCACGTACCGCCTGGCCAAGTTCGCCCGCTCCAACCAGGGCACCTCGGTCAACCAGAAGGTCGTCGTCGCCGAGGGCGACCGGGTCGTCGAAGGCCAGGTCCTGGCCGACGGCCCGGCCACCGAGAACGGCGAGATGGCGCTCGGCAAGAACCTGCTCGTCGCGTTCATGCCGTGGGAGGGTCACAACTACGAGGACGCGATCATCCTGTCGCAGCGCCTCGTCCAGGACGACGTCCTCTCCTCGATCCACATCGAGGAGCACGAGGTCGACGCCCGTGACACCAAGCTCGGCCCCGAGGAGATCACCCGGGACATCCCGAACGTCTCCGAGGAGGTCCTCGCGGACCTCGACGAGCGCGGCATCATCCGTATCGGGGCCGAGGTCGTCGCCGGCGACATCCTCGTCGGCAAGGTCACGCCCAAGGGTGAGACCGAGCTGACCCCGGAGGAGCGCCTGCTCCGTGCGATCTTCGGTGAGAAGGCCCGTGAGGTCCGTGACACCTCGCTGAAGGTGCCGCACGGTGAGACCGGCAAGATCATCGGCGTGCGCGTCTTCGACCGCGAGGAGGGCGACGAGCTTCCCCCCGGTGTGAACCAGCTGGTGCGCGTGTACGTCGCGCAGAAGCGCAAGATCACCGACGGTGACAAGCTCGCCGGCCGTCACGGCAACAAGGGCGTCATCTCCAAGATCCTCCCGATCGAGGACATGCCGTTCCTGGAGGACGGCACCCCGGTCGACATCATCCTCAACCCGCTCGGTGTCCCGTCCCGAATGAACCCGGGACAGGTCCTGGAGATCCACCTGGGCTGGCTCGCCAGCCGTGGCTGGGACGTCTCCGGCCTCGCGGAGGAGTGGGCCCAGCGTCTCCAGGCCATCGGTGCCGACCAGGTCGCCCCGGGCACCAACGTCGCGACCCCGGTCTTCGACGGTGCCCGTGAGGACGAGCTGGCCGGTCTGCTCCAGCACACCATCCCGAACCGGGACGGTGACCGCATGGTGCTCCCGACGGGTAAGGCCCGTCTGTTCGACGGCCGCTCCGGTGAGCCGTTCCCGGACCCGATCTCGGTCGGGTACATGTACATCCTCAAGCTGCACCACCTGGTCGACGACAAGCTGCACGCCCGCTCGACCGGTCCCTACTCGATGATCACCCAGCAGCCGCTGGGTGGTAAGGCTCAGTTCGGTGGCCAGCGCTTCGGTGAGATGGAGGTGTGGGCGCTGGAGGCTTACGGCGCCGCATACGCCCTCCAGGAGCTGCTGACCATCAAGTCCGACGACGTCACCGGCCGCGTGAAGGTCTACGAGGCCATCGTCAAGGGCGAGAACATCCCCGAGCCCGGCATCCCCGAGTCCTTCAAGGTGCTCATCAAGGAGATGCAGTCCCTGTGCCTCAATGTGGAGGTGCTGTCCTCGGACGGCATGTCCATCGAGATGCGCGACACCGACGAGGACGTCTTCCGCGCTGCGGAGGAGCTCGGCATCGACCTGTCGCGGCGCGAGCCGAGCAGCGTCGAAGAGGTCTGACGGGAGTCCGGCGGGGCCCTTACCCACAGGGCCCCGCCGACCCCCAGGCCCCCGTTTCAGACCACAGACTTACGACCCTGAGAGGGATTGACGCATAGTGCTCGACGTCAACTTCTTCGACGAGCTCCGGATCGGCCTGGCCACTGCTGACGACATTCGTCAGTGGTCCCACGGCGAGGTCAAGAAGCCCGAGACCATCAACTACCGCACGCTCAAGCCCGAAAAGGACGGACTCTTCTGCGAGAAGATCTTCGGTCCTACCCGGGACTGGGAGTGCTACTGCGGTAAGTACAAGCGCGTCCGCTTCAAGGGCATCATCTGTGAGCGGTGTGGCGTCGAGGTGACCCGTGCCAAGGTGCGCCGTGAGCGGATGGGCCACATTGAGCTGGCCGCCCCGGTCACCCACATCTGGTACTTCAAGGGCGTCCCGTCGCGTCTTGGCTACCTGCTCGACCTTGCTCCGAAGGACCTGGAGAAGGTCATCTACTTCGCGGCGTACATGATCACGTACGTCGACGAGGAGCGCCGCACCCGCGACCTGCCCTCGCTGGAGGCTCATGTCTCCGTCGAGCGCCAGCAGATCGAGAACCGACGCGACTCCGACCTCGAGGCCCGCGCCAAGAAGCTCGAGTCCGACCTGGCCGAGCTCGAGGCCGAGGGTGCCAAGTCCGATGTGCGCCGCAAGGTGCGCGAGGGCGCCGAGCGTGAGATGAAGCAGCTCCGTGACCGCGCGCAGCGCGAGATCGACCGCCTCGACGAGGTGTGGAGCCGCTTCAAGAACCTCAAGGTCCAGGACCTCGAGGGCGACGAGCTGCTCTACCGCGAGCTGCGTGACCGCTTCGGCACGTACTTCGACGGCTCGATGGGCGCCGCGGCGCTCCAGAAGCGCCTGGAGTCCTTCGACCTCGAGGAGGAGGCCGAGCGCCTCCGCGAGATCATCCGTACCGGCAAGGGCCAGAAGAAGACCCGTGCGCTCAAGCGCCTCAAGGTCGTCTCCGCCTTCCTCCAGACCAGCAACAGCCCCAAGGGCATGGTGCTGGACTGCGTCCCGGTGATCCCGCCGGACCTGCGTCCGATGGTGCAGCTGGACGGTGGCCGCTTCGCGACCTCCGACCTGAACGACCTGTACCGCCGGGTCATCAACCGGAACAACCGTCTGAAGCGTCTGCTCGACCTCGGTGCCCCCGAGATCATCGTGAACAACGAGAAGCGGATGCTCCAGGAGGCCGTCGACGCGCTGTTCGACAACGGTCGCCGCGGCCGCCCGGTCACCGGTCCCGGTAACCGCCCGCTGAAGTCCCTCAGCGACATGCTGAAGGGCAAGCAGGGTCGATTCCGTCAGAACCTGCTCGGTAAGCGAGTCGACTACTCGGCGCGTTCCGTCATCGTCGTCGGCCCGCAGCTCAAGCTGCACCAGTGCGGTCTGCCCAAGGCCATGGCGCTGGAGCTCTTCAAGCCGTTCGTGATGAAGCGCCTGGTCGACCTGAACCACGCGCAGAACATCAAGTCGGCCAAGCGCATGGTCGAGCGCGGCCGCACCGTCGTGTACGACGTCCTCGAAGAGGTCATCGCCGAGCACCCGGTGCTGCTGAACCGTGCGCCCACCCTGCACCGCCTCGGCATCCAGGCCTTCGAGCCGCAGCTGGTCGAGGGCAAGGCCATCCAGATCCACCCGCTCGTCTGCACCGCGTTCAACGCGGACTTCGACGGTGACCAGATGGCCGTGCACCTGCCGCTGTCAGCGGAGGCGCAGGCCGAGGCCCGCATCCTGATGCTGTCCTCGAACAACATCCTCAAGCCGGCCGACGGCCGTCCGGTGACCATGCCGACCCAGGACATGGTGCTGGGCCTCTTCTTCCTCACCACGGACGAGGAGGAGCGCGAGGTGCGCGGCGAGGGCCGTGCGTTCAACTCCACCGCCGAGGCGATCATGGCCTTCGACGCCCGGGAGCTCTCGCTCCAGGCGAAGGTCGACATCCGCTTCCCGATCGGTACCGTCCCGCCGCGTGGCTGGACCCCGCCGGTCGACGAGGAGGGGGACGACAGCCTCGGAGGTGCGTGGCAGCAGGGTGACAGCTTCCGGCTGAACACCACCCTGGGCCGTGCGCTCTTCAACGAGCTGCTGCCCGAGGACTACCCGTTCGTGGACTACTCGGTCGGCAAGAAGCAGCTCTCCGAGATCGTCAACGACCTCGCCGAGCGCTACCCGAAGGTCATCGTGGCGGCGACGCTCGACAACCTGAAGGCGGCCGGCTTCTACTGGGCGACCCGTTCCGGTGTCACCGTCGCCATCTCCGACGTCGTCGTTCCCGAGGCGAAGAAGGAGATCGTCGCGGGCTACGAGGCGCAGGACGAGAAGGTCCAGAAGCAGTACGAGCGCGGTCTGATCACCAAGCAGGAGCGCACGCAGGAGCTCATCACCATCTGGACCAAGGCGACCAACGAGGTCGCCGAGGCGATGAACGCGAACTTCCCGAAGACCAACCCCATCTTCATGATGGTCAACTCGGGTGCTCGCGGAAACATGATGCAGATGCGTCAGATCGCCGGTATGCGTGGTCTGGTGTCGAACGCCAAGAACGAGACCATTCCGCGTCCGATCAAGGCGTCCTTCCGCGAGGGCCTGTCCGTGCTGGAGTACTTCATCTCCACGCACGGTGCCCGTAAGGGTCTCGCCGACACCGCTCTGCGTACGGCCGACTCGGGTTACCTGACCCGTCGTCTGGTCGACGTCTCGCAGGACGTCATCATCCGCGAGGAGGACTGTGGCACCGAGCGCGGTCTGAAGCTGCGGATCGCCGAGCGCGGCGCCGACGGCGTGCTGCGCAAGGCGGAGGACGTCGAGACCTCCGTGTACGCGCGGATGCTCGCCGAGGATGTCGTCGTGGATGGCAAGGTCATCGCGCCGGCCAACGTCGACCTCGGTGACGTGCTCATCGACGCCCTGGTGGGTGCCGGTGTGGAGGAGGTCAAGACCCGCTCGGTCCTGACCTGTGAGTCCGCGGTCGGCACCTGTGCCTACTGCTACGGCCGTTCGCTGGCCACCGGCAAGCTGGTCGACATCGGTGAGGCGGTCGGCATCATCGCCGCCCAGTCCATCGGTGAGCCCGGTACCCAGCTGACGATGCGTACCTTCCACACCGGTGGTGTGGCCGGTGACGACATCACCCAGGGTCTGCCGCGTGTCGTCGAGCTCTTCGAGGCCCGTACCCCGAAGGGTGTCGCCCCGATCTCCGAGGCCTCCGGCCGGGTGCGGATCGAGGAGACCGAGAAGACCAAGAAGCTCGTCGTCACCCCGGACGACGGCAGCGACGAGACGGCCTTCCCGATCTCGAAGCGTGCCCGTCTGCTGGTGGGCGAGGGCGACCACGTCGAGGTGGGCCAGAAGCTCACCGTGGGTGCCACCAACCCGCACGACGTGCTGCGCATCCTCGGTCAGCGGGCCGTCCAGGTCCACCTGGTCGGCGAGGTGCAGAAGGTCTACAACTCGCAGGGTGTGTCGATCCACGACAAGCACATCGAGATCATCATCCGGCAGATGCTGCGCCGCGTGACGATCATCGAGTCCGGCGACGCGGAGCTGCTGCCGGGCGAGCTCGTGGAGCGTTCGCGCTTCGAGAAGGAGAACCGTCGGGTCGTGGAGGAAGGCGGCCACCCGGCCTCCGGCCGTCCGCAGCTGATGGGTATCACCAAGGCCTCGCTCGCCACCGAGTCGTGGCTGTCGGCGGCGTCCTTCCAGGAGACGACCAGGGTCCTCACCGACGCGGCGATCAACGCCAAGTCGGACTCCCTGATCGGCCTCAAGGAGAACGTCATCATCGGTAAGCTCATCCCGGCCGGTACGGGCCTGTCCCGCTACCGCAACATCCGGGTCGAGCCGACCGAGGAGGCCAAGGCCGCGATGTACTCGGCCGTCGGCTACGACGACATCGACTACTCGCCGTTCGGCACCGGCTCCGGCCAGGCCGTTCCGCTGGAGGACTACGACTACGGTCCGTACAACCAGTAAGCGAGCAGCTTGAGAGGGCGGCCACCCCGTGCACCACGGGGTGGCCGCCCTCGTTTCGTCAGCGGCTCTTCCCCGGTGGGGTTCAGCCGGTGGATCCGGGTGCCACGCCGGGTCCCTGCAGCGCGCACCGGGAAGACGAGCTGCGAGGCTCAGCCGCCGCCTGTGGCCATTGCCTCGCGGGCAGGAGCCCCCCGGCCGGATCCAGCCGGTCCCGGCCGATGGCGGCCCAGCGGCGGGCTCAGGCGCACCACCGTGGCCGGAACGGTGGCGACCGCAGGACGTGACCGGCCCGGCTGGTCCTGCCGCGCATGTTCATGCTTCGCGCCGGATAGTTCAGGGGGCCGGCACATGGCGGGGGCCCGGGCCAGTGCATTTGTTTTGACCGAACTCGGTGCGGTAGGTACGCTCAGACCTTGTGCCTGGGGTGTGCCTGGGCTCGTGTGCGTGTCCTCAGCCGCAGAGCGAGCCACTATCAGCCACCGTAATCGTGCCCTTCTCGCCTTGTGCGGAAGCCCGCTCGGTTCGACACACCCGACCGCGTGGGTCGGCGACGTTCCAGGTTAGTTTCACTACGGCACACAGAAACCGGAGAAGTAGTGCCTACGATCCAGCAGCTGGTCCGGAAGGGCCGGCAGGACAAGGTCGAGAAGAACAAGACGCCCGCGCTCGAGGGTTCGCCCCAGCGTCGCGGCGTCTGCACGCGTGTGTTCACGACCACCCCGAAGAAGCCGAACTCGGCCCTGCGTAAGGTCGCGCGTGTGCGTCTGACCTCCGGCATCGAGGTCACGGCCTACATTCCGGGTGAGGGACACAACCTGCAGGAGCACTCGATCGTGCTCGTGCGTGGTGGCCGTGTGAAGGACCTGCCGGGTGTTCGCTACAAGATCATCCGCGGTTCGCTCGACACCCAGGGTGTCAAGAATCGCAAGCAGGCCCGCAGCCGCTACGGCGCCAAGAAGGAGAAGTAAGAATGCCTCGTAAGGGCCCCGCCCCGAAGCGCCCGGTCATCATCGACCCGGTCTACAGCTCTCCTCTTGTCACGTCGCTGATCAACAAGCTTCTGCTTGACGGCAAGCGTTCCACCGCCGAGCGGATCGTCTACGGCGCCATGGAAGGCCTCCGCGAGAAGACCGGCGCTGACCCGGTCATCACGCTGAAGCGCGCCCTCGAGAACGTCAAGCCGTCTCTCGAGGTCAAGTCCCGCCGTGTCGGTGGCGCCACCTACCAGGTGCCGATCGAGGTCAAGCCCGGTCGTGCCGCCACCCTCGCGCTCCGCTGGGTCGTGGGTTACTCCCGCGCCCGCCGCGAGAAGACCATGACCGAGCGCCTCATGAACGAGCTGCTGGACGCCTCGAACGGCCTCGGCGCTTCGGTCAAGAAGCGCGAGGACACGCACAAGATGGCCGAGTCCAACAAGGCCTTCGCGCACTACCGCTGGTAGTCGCTACCCACATCGAGACCGAGAGAAGATTGAGCCTTATGGCCACCACTTCGCTTGACCTGGCCAAGGTCCGCAACATTGGGATCATGGCCCACATCGACGCGGGCAAGACGACGACCACCGAGCGCATCCTGTTCTACACCGGTGTGAGCTACAAGATCGGTGAGGTCCACGACGGCGCTGCCACGATGGACTGGATGGAGCAGGAGCAGGAGCGCGGCATCACGATCACGTCCGCCGCGACGACCTGTCACTGGCCGCTCGAGGACGTCGATCACACCATCAACATCATCGACACCCCGGGTCACGTCGACTTCACCGTCGAGGTGGAGCGTTCGCTCCGCGTCCTCGACGGTGCCGTCACGGTGTTCGACGGTGTCGCCGGTGTGGAGCCCCAGTCCGAGACTGTCTGGCGTCAGGCGGACCGCTACGGCGTGCCGCGTATCTGCTTCGTCAACAAGCTCGACCGCACCGGTGCCGAGTTCCACCGCTGTGTCGACATGATCGTGAACCGCCTCGGCGCCACTCCGATCGTCATGCAGCTTCCGATCGGTGCCGAGGCCGACTTCAAGGGCGTCATCGACCTCGTTCGCATGAAGGCTCTTGTCTGGTCCGCCGAGGCCACCAAGGGCGAGATGTACGACGTCGTCGACATCCCTGCCACGCACGCCGAGGCTGCTGAGGAGTGGCGCGGCAAGCTGGTCGAGACGGTCGCGGAGAACGACGAAGAGATCATGGAGCTGTACCTGGAGGGCCAGGAGCCCACCGAGGAGCAGCTGTACGCCGCGATCCGTCGTATCACCATCGCTTCCGGCAAGGGCGGCGAGACCACGGTCACCCCGGTGTTCTGTGGCACCGCGTTCAAGAACAAGGGCGTTCAGCCCCTGCTCGACGCCGTTGTGCGCTACCTCCCCTCCCCCCTGGACGTCGAGGCCATCGAGGGCCACGACGTCAAGGACCCGGAGCAGGTCGTCTCGCGCAAGCCGTCCGAGAGCGAGCCGCTGTCGGCGCTCGCCTTCAAGATCGCGAGCGACCCGCACCTCGGCAAGCTCACCTTCATCCGGGTCTACTCGGGTCGCCTGGAGGCCGGCACCGCGGTGCTGAACTCCGTCAAGGGCAAGAAGGAGCGCATCGGCAAGATCTACCGCATGCACGCGAACAAGCGTGAGGAGATCGACGCGGTGGGCGCCGGCGACATCGTCGCCGTCATGGGCCTGAAGCAGACCACCACCGGTGAGACGCTGTGCGACGAGAAGAACCCGGTGATCCTGGAGTCCATGGACTTCCCGGCGCCGGTCATTCAGGTCGCCATCGAGCCCAAGTCCAAGGGTGACCAGGAGAAGCTGGGTGTCGCCATCCAGCGTCTCGCGGAGGAGGACCCCTCCTTCCAGGTCCACTCGGACGAGGAGACCGGCCAGACCATCATCGGTGGTATGGGCGAGCTTCACCTCGATGTCCTCGTCGACCGCATGCGCCGCGAGTTCAAGGTCGAGGCCAACGTCGGCAAGCCGCAGGTCGCGTACCGCGAGACGATCCGCAAGGCCGTCGAGCGTCACGACTACACCCACAAGAAGCAGACCGGTGGTACCGGTCAGTTCGCCAAGGTGCAGATCGCGATCGAGCCGATCGAGGGCGGCGACGCCTCGTACGAGTTCGTGAACAAGGTCACCGGTGGCCGTATCCCGAAGGAGTACATCCCTTCGGTGGACGCCGGTGCGCAGGAGGCCATGCAGTTCGGCATCCTGGCCGGCTACGAGATGACGGGCGTCCGCGTCATTCTTCTCGACGGTGGCTACCACGAGGTCGACTCCTCCGAGCTCGCGTTCAAGATCGCCGGTTCGCAGGCCTTCAAGGAGGCCGCGCGCAAGGCTTCGCCCGTGCTTCTCGAGCCGATGATGTCCGTCGAGGTCACCACGCCCGAGGACTACATGGGTGAGGTCATCGGCGACATCAACTCCCGCCGTGGCCAGATCCAGGCCATGGAGGAGCGCAGCGGCGCGCGCGTCGTGAAGGGCCTCGTGCCCCTCTCGGAGATGTTCGGCTACGTCGGAGACCTCCGCAGCAAGACCTCGGGTCGCGCAAGCTACTCGATGCAGTTCGACTCCTACGCCGAGGTTCCCCGGAACGTCGCCGAGGAGATCATCGCGAAGGCCAAGGGCGAGTAACTCTCCCGAGTACACGCTTTAGGCTTGTCACCGGAGCCTGCTGGGACATTCCAGCCGCTACGCAAGTAATGCGGTTGGAATGTCCCGGGCCCCGGCATCCCAGCAAAGATCACCTGGCGCCGGATGAGTAAGGCGTACAGAACCACTCTTCAGGAGGACCCCAGTGGCGAAGGCGAAGTTCGAGCGGACTAAGCCGCACGTCAACATCGGCACCATCGGTCACATCGACCACGGTAAGACGACCCTCACGGCCGCCATTACCAAGGTGCTGCACGACGCGTACCCGGACCTGAACGAGGCCTCGGCCTTCGACCAGATCGACAAGGCTCCTGAGGAGCGCCAGCGCGGTATCACCATCTCCATCGCGCACGTCGAGTACCAGACCGAGTCGCGTCACTACGCCCACGTCGACTGCCCCGGTCACGCGGACTACATCAAGAACATGATCACCGGTGCTGCCCAGATGGACGGCGCCATCCTCGTGGTCGCCGCCACCGACGGCCCGATGCCGCAGACCAAGGAGCACGTGCTCCTGGCCCGCCAGGTCGGCGTTCCGTACATCGTCGTCGCCCTGAACAAGGCCGACATGGTGGACGACGAGGAGATCCTGGAGCTCGTCGAGCTCGAGGTCCGTGAGCTGCTCTCCGAGTACGAGTTCCCGGGCGACGACCTGCCGGTCGTGCGCGTCTCGGCGCTGAAGGCGCTCGAGGGCGACAAGGAGTGGGGCGAGAAGCTCCTCGGCCTGATGAAGGCCGTCGACGAGTCCATCCCGCAGCCTGAGCGTGACGTCGACAAGCCGTTCCTGATGCCGATCGAGGACGTCTTCACGATCACCGGTCGTGGCACCGTCGTCACCGGTCGTATCGAGCGCGGTATGCTCAAGGTCAACGAGACCGTGGACATCATCGGCATCAAGACCGAGAAGACCACCACCACGGTCACCGGCATCGAGATGTTCCGCAAGCTGCTCGACGAGGGCCAGGCCGGTGAGAACGTCGGTCTGCTGCTCCGCGGCATCAAGCGCGAGGACGTCGAGCGCGGCCAGGTCATCATCAAGCCGGGCTCGGTCACCCCGCACACCGAGTTCGAGGCGCAGGCCTACATCCTGTCCAAGGACGAGGGTGGCCGTCACACGCCGTTCTTCAACAACTACCGCCCGCAGTTCTACTTCCGTACCACGGACGTGACCGGCGTCGTGACCCTCCCCGAGGGCACCGAGATGGTCATGCCGGGCGACAACACCACCATGTCGGTCTCGCTGATCCAGCCGGTCGCCATGGAGGAGGGCCTGAAGTTCGCCATCCGTGAGGGTGGCCGGACCGTCGGCGCCGGCCAGGTCACCAAGATCGTCAAGTAAGTTCTCCGAACTTCGGCTTGACGACCTGATGGTCTGACCTGGTTGCTCCTTACGAGCACCAAGCGAGAGGCCCCGCACCGGAAGGTGCGGGGCCTCTTTGCGTGTACGGGCCGGGGACTGTGCGGTGGTCAGCCGGGCGTGCCGGCCTCCGCGTACCAGATCCACGGGCGGGCGTCCGGGCCCATGCCGACCGCCGTGGCGCCCGAGCGGCCCAGATGGAGAGTGGGGGAGCCGAGCGGCTGGGTGCCCTGGGCGCGCGTCAGCAGGTGTCCGGCGCTGAGGAGCTGGACCCGGCCGTGCAGGTCCTGGCCGAGCAGCACCCTCCCGTTCGGGGATTCGGCCACGCCGATCGAGCCGTACCCGTCGAACCGTTCGGCGCGCGTGCGCGCGGGGGAGCCGCCCGCCCGCGCCGTGAGCAGGGCGGCGGAGGCCGGCTTGCGGTAGTACAGCTCGACCCCGCCGTCGTCGGTCGGCAGCGCGGTGAGCGCACCGCCCGGGGTGGGGACCCCGCCCGGGCTGGCGGGCTTGTCCGGCTCGTTGGGCCTGAAGCTGATCTCCTTACGGGGATCGTCCTGTGTCCAGTGGTGCACGGTGTCACGGCCCGCGGCGAAGACGTGGATCCGGCCCGCGCCGTCCACGACCGCGGACATACCGTCCTGCACCTCCGCGCCGCCGAGATCGCGCCAGCGGTCCCAGCGTCCGTCCGTGCTCCGGACGCGCGTGCTGAGGCCCTTGTCGGCATTGCGTACGAAGAGATGCACCCGTCCGTCGGGGGCTGCCACCGCGACGGGAACACCGATACGGCGGCCCCGGTCATCGTCCCGCTCAGGATTGCCCAGACCCTGCCAGGCCAGGAACTCCCCGCCTGCGGCACGCTGTTCGAGCAGCACCACCTCGCGCCGGTTGTCGCCGCCGTGGCCGCCGAGCGCGGCGAAGCGCAGCCCGAACAGGAGCTGGCGGCCGTCAGGGAGGGCCGCCGAGCCCAGCGCGGGGGCGAGCGGTCCGCCGCCGAGGTCCTGGGGAGCCCCCCACTGCCCACTGCCCGGTGCGGTTTCGCGCCAGCGCACGGTACGCAGCCCGAGCACTCCGTATGCGGCGAGCCGCCCGTCCCGCTCGGTGACGACGACCGGCCCGGTGCCCGGGAAGCGGTGGTGGGTCGAGCGGACCCAGCCCTTCTTGTTGGTCAGCGGACGCGTGCCGCCCACGTTGTAGTCGCCGCAGCCCGACGGATTGCCGCAGTCCCACTGCGGGTCGCCGCCGTACGGGACGAGCAGTGCGGCCTTGTCGCGGAGTATCTGCGGCGGGAGGTTCTTGGGCCAGTGGCGGTTGTAGTAGCCGCGGAATGCGGTGGCGATGAAGCCCGGCACCTCGCCGCCGTCCTTGGTCGCGTCGGCGACCCAGCGCAGCATCGCGGCCCAGCTGAAGCCCGCCACGGCCGTGTGGTCGGGGTGATCCGAGTAGCCGGGCTGCTCGCTGTCCTTCTTGCGGGTCGCCTCGTCGCTGTGCTGGATGTCCGGGTCGGGGTCCAGGGTGTGGATCACCGTCGGGCGGTACTCGTCCATGAGCCCCACGAGCACGTCGACCAGCTCGTCGTAGTCGTACGAGACGGTCTTGCGCAGCGGGGAGTCCGCGGCGACCACGGTGTGCAGGCCGAGTGCCCGGTCGTGCCAGAGACTGCTGAGGGCCTCCCACCGCCGGGGGGTGTGCATGGGCAGATTGAGGAAGATCAGCTCGACCCGGCGGTGGCCGTTGGTGAGCGTGTTGATCTCGGCGCGATGGTCGCCCCGGAGCGTCGCGACCCCGCGCTGCCAGGGTGTGAACGTGCCGAGGCCGAGGAGAGTGGCGTAGGCCTGCCGCAGTCCCTGGTGGCGTGCGGAGGAGTAGCCGGGGCGGTCGGCGGGGACGTCCTGGGCCCCGGGGATGTGGTTCCTGCCGTCGTGGTCGCCCGCGGTGACATAGACGCAGAGCAGCGGCACGCCGGAGTCCACCATCCGCTGGGTGTCCGGGTTCATGAAGTAGAGGTCGTCGTCGGGGTGCGCGAGGATCTGCATCAGCTGCGCGCGGTGCGTACTGGCGATCGGCATACCGGGTGCGGGGTCCGCGGTCGGCGTGGGGCGGCGCGGCGAGGGTACCGAGCAGGCGGAGAGCGCGGTCGCGCCGGTGAGGGCGGCGATGCCGGTGATGACGGAGCGTCTGCGCGGGCGTCCAGGGGACCGTGGACGGCGGGTGCGTTGACCCGCTGGGCTGCTCTCGGTGCTCTCGGATATGCCGGCGGGTCTTGCCGCGGGCATGCTTCGCGCAGCGCTGTCGTCCACTTGGCCGTGCTCCGTCCGCTTCCCCCGCAGCGGGCGTTGCCTGGTCCCCGTCTGCGTACTGTGATCTCCCCTGGCGCGGAGTACCGGGCCGGTCGGGCCTGTCACCGCGCTGGGCTAGACGGATTTTCTCAGTTCCGGGTTGCTCCGTACTCCCGCGCCCCATACGTCCCGGAGTGCAGGGTCGGCACCTCACCGGGCCCTGCCCAGGTGAGCCTGGTGCCGGGCAGACCGCGCAGCCACCGGTCGGCGATGGCACCGAGGCGGTCGCGGTCCGGTGGGGTGGCGCCCAGCCCAATGGCATAACGAGTCTCCGCGGCACCGGTGTCGCCCGGACCGAGCGGCCGCGGCCACGCGTGCGCACCGGTCGCCCCCGCTGCCTCCAACGCGCCGAGCAGCGCCCGGACCCGGCCACGGACCCGGCCCTCGTCCGGACCGGTGGGCACGGTCAGCACGGCCCAGGCCGCATGTCTGCGATGCAGCGGCGGGGCTTCGAGCAGCGCGGGCCAGGGGTCCTCGCCCGACTCCGCCGCGTCGTCCAGGAGTTCCCAGGCGCGGTAGAGCTCCTGCCCGACCAGGTCCCAGCCGCCCGCACTGACCTGGTCGGTGCAGGAGCGCACCGGCGCGCTCGGGGTCATGACCGGCTCCGGCCAGTCCCAGGCCGCCCAGGTGGCGAAGAAGTGCCGCAGCAGCGTCGCGGGGTCGGGCAGCCCACCGGCTTGGGTTCCGGCCTCATGGACGGTACGGGCTGCGAGCAGCGACCAGGCCAGCCCCGGCAGCCCGCCGAACGGCGCCGCATCCAGCCCGCGAGCCCTCGCCCACATCTTCACCTCGCGCGCGAGCCGGGCGAACGCGGCCCGATGCGCACCCGCCAGCTCCAGCACCGCGTCCGCGTCGCTGACCGCGCTGAGCGCGATCGCGGCCGCCTCGCCCAACTCGGCGCGCCGGGCCACGGCCTGCGCGGGCGGGAGCGTACCCGTGGCGACGACCACCAGGTCGACGGTGAGTGCCCCGGTACGTAGCCTCAGCCCCGGCACCCTCGCGCCCGTCACCTCCCGTACGCCGGTGGCTTCCGGCAATGCGGCCAGGACCCGCGCCCGCACCTCAGCGAGCGAGGCTTCAGCGGGCAGCGCCGCCACCAGGTCCAGGTCGGCACCGGGCAGGGCGCAGCCCATGCGCCGTGAGCCGACCACGTACACGACGCCGCCGAGCGCCTCGGTCAGCCGCTGGGCGGTGGTGCGGGCGCGGTGGCCGACGGGATCGGTGGGTTCGGTGGGACCGCTGGGTTCGGCCGGGTGGGGAGCCCGGGTGTCGGCACGGCGACCCGCCCCGGGCTCGGCGCCGCGACCAGGCGCCGGTTCCGGGAGCCAGCGCAGCTCGCCCGTGCCCAGTGCGACCGTCGCCCGCACGGTCATCGGCTCGTCGGCCCTGCGGGACAGCAGCACCAGCTCGCCCACCCGGGCGTGCAGGGGAGCGTCGCCCAGGCGGGCGGCGCACTCCTCGATCAGCGCATGAGCATCCTTTGTACGGCCCAGGCTGAGGTGCGGGGTGAAGCCGCGTCGGTGGCCCCGGCAGCGGGGGAAGCGCTGTTCCAGCGCTCGCCGGAGCCGCAGCCACGGCTCCTCACCGGCGGCCGCCGGATCGAGCCATACGGTCGCGTCGTCCCGGTGACCGAAGCCGTGGACGCCCTCCAGCCGGGCGTCGAAGGGCTCGACGCCCGCGAGCGCGGCCGACAGCAGCGGTGCGGCGGCCTCGAAGCCGGACTCGGGTACGAAGCCGAACAGCAGGTTCACATGCGGCGGCCAGCGCCGTACCTGCGGGTCGTGGTCGGCGCGGATGTCCTGGACGGGTCCCCACAGCTCCTGCGGCGGGATCCACGCCACCGCCGTACGCGGGGTCGGGCGCGCGTCCAGCACCCCCGGCGGGACCTCGTCGCCGGAGAAGCCCGGGCCGTCGAGGCTGAGATCGGCCGCGACGCCGAAGTGGTCGGACGGGTAGAGCCCGTCGGCATCCGGGGCCGCGCCCAGCAGGGCGGCACCGTCCGCCCGCAGCCCCTCGGCGCGCAACAGCACCCTGTCCAGCCGGGACGCCCGGCCGGACAGGGAGGAGACCGCTGCCAGCGGGTTGACCCTGGGGTCGAAGGTGGGTGTGGTGTCGGCGGCGCCGTGCACCTCGGTCCAGGCATCCCGCATGCCGAGGGTCGTTTCGGGCAGGCCCCCGCCGTCGTTGAAGTCGCCGAGCAGCACCACATCGCCCACCACACCCGCGAGTCCTTCGGCCAGCTCGACCAGCTCGGACTCACGGCGCTGGGCGCCGTCGGCGGAGTGATCGCTGCTCAGATGGGTCACGGCCGCGACCATCGGCCCCGAGGCGGTTTCCACGACGATGGCCGCGACGGCCTTGTGCGGACCGAGGACATGCACGGCCGCCTCCCGCACCGGCACCCGGCTGAGCAGCAGCAGTCCGCAGTCGTCGACCTCCTTGCCGTCGGGGCCGGTGCCCAGCGTGTACGCGTCCCGTACCCACCGCGCGTCCAGCAGCATCGTGAGCAGCTCAGGTTCGACTTCCTGGAGCGCGATGACGTCGGCGTCCGCGTCGCGCAGGGCGGCCAGCAGCAGGGGCCGGCGACGGGCCGTGTCGATGCGCTCGCTGTCGTAGCGGTCCCACAGGGTGTTCCAGGTGACCACGCGCAGCCCGGCGCCGGCCGGGGTGCCTCGGGGTGCCGCCTCCGGCACCCAGCCCCGTGACGGGTCCCAGGCATACGGCGTCCGTGCGGTGAAGTAGGGCGCCCGCAGCCGCCTGGGGTCCCGGACCCGGCCCGCGTCCGTGGCGTCGATCCGGTCGACGCCGGTCGACCGGTCCCAGACCAGCTCACCGTCCGCCTCGAAGAACAGCACCCGGTGCCAGGGGATCTCGCCACCCGGCACGAAGTCGCCGAGCGGCACGCGCTTGGGCGCGGCGCCGCGCTGATGGACCCCTATGACAAAGCGGGCCGGATCGAAACGCGCGTCCCAGCGGACCCGGTGGAAGATCTCCTCGCTCGTACGCACTTACGCCTCCTCCTCCACGGTCCCGCCCTCACCGATGTACCAGGTGTGGTGCGCCTGGCCGGGGTACGGCGGGACGAACCGGCGCAGTTGGGCGGTGAGCGCACTGTCCGGCACCGGATGGGGCCGGGCGGTGTTGCGTCTGGCCAGCTCGTCCTCGTCCACCAGCAGCACCGCGTGGATGTGCAGCGCGTCATGGCGGCGGGCGATCCCGCGCACCAGGGAGCGCTGGTGCGGGTTGAGGGACGTGGCGTCCCACACCACGGTGCCACCCGAGGCCAGTGCAGTGTCGAGCCCGTGCAGCCCGCGGCGCAGCACCTCACCGTTGGCGCGCTGGTCCGCGCGGGCCCCGCGGGCCTCGCGCAGCTCGTCGAGGCTCACGTACGCGTCGACTCCGCCGAGACCGCGGGCGAAGTCGCTCTTGCCGCTGCCGGACGGCCCCACCATCTGGATCAGCCGGGGGAAGTCGCCCGACCGCCAGCGCCAGGTGGCCGCGACGGCCTCGTCAGCGGTGCGGATCCGGCCCTCGGCGTACGCCTCGCGTGCCTCGGCCCAGCAGCGGTCGGCCGCGTGGGCCTCCAGATCGGCGAAGGCCTTCCGCAGCGACTCCTGGTCCGGGGGCACGGCCTCCTCCGCGTACAGCGCGGACCACTCCACCTGCTCGTGTGCTTCGGCGTCCGGCGCGACCGCGTCGGCGACCGCGTGCAGCACGCCGAGGTCGACGGCGTACGACAGCCGGATGAGCCCGCTCTTGCGGTCCTCGTCCGGGTAAGGGCGGTGCAGCCTGGGGTGCAGCCCCACCAGGTCGGCGACACGGCGCGCGAGCGGCAGCCCGAGCGGTGCCGCGAGACGCCCCGCGAGTGAGCCGCGGTGGCCGCGGTGCATCAGCGCGGCGAGCACGCCCGCGAGTCGGTCGTCGCCCGTCAGCCCGAGCGCGTCGAGCCGCGCGGCGGCTTCCGCCGCCGCGCGGGGGGACCCCGAGGCCACCCCCACCGCGGTCAGCAGTGCCTCGGCGTCGGGGGCCGCCCCCGAACGCACCGCCCACAGCGCGGCGGCGGGATCCAGGCCGTTCTCGACGACCGCCGTGTGCATCCAGTGCTGGTCGGTCTGCACGTGCCCGGTCCGCACCCACTTGGCGACCCGCTGCCCGAACTCCTCCAGGGTGAAGCCCTCGACGCTGCGGACGACGTATCCCTCCGTGCGCCCCGTGTCGGGCTTGAGGGCCCGCAGGGCCCGCTCGGAGTCCCGGTCGAGTACGCCCCGCCACAGCACCGGTGGAGCGGGGATGCCGCGTTGCCGCAGGAAGTCCACGGTCCGGTCCCAGTCCAGGCATCGGCCGCCGGGGCTGTCGTCGCTGTCGTCCCAGACCGAGAAGCCGTAGAACCAGCTCTCAAGCCCGCTGTACGCGAGGGAGTGCCGGGCGAACATGTTCTCGCCGCACACCCGCCACCCGGTCGGGATCCGTTCGGCGATCCGGCCCTGGAGAGCCTTCGCCCAGGCGCGGGAGGGGTGGTGCGCGGAGTCGAGCGACCGCGCGTGCAGGCCGTCCGCGTACAGCGTGGTGTTCTCGCCGTCGAGCTTCTCGGTGACGACGACTTCCCGGCCGCGCAGTCCGCGCAGGTCCGTGACGCGTACGTCGTCCGACGAGGCCCCGGGGGACCACGGCAGATGCGGTGTCCGCGGATAGTGCGTGCGCGGCTGCTGCGTGCGCATGGTGATCGGCCCCCCGTGGCGATGACGTGCCCGGCCACTGTAGGAGCGCGGGGACGGGGTGATCGACCGAATAACGGGCTGACGGTGTGCCTCAGGACATGGCGATGGGCACGACCCGCGGCTGGGCCAGCCGGGCATAGTCGGCGCCGGAGACGGCCAGCGACCGGTCGAGCCGTGCGGCGTTGAAGTAGAGCCGCGGCCGGGCGACCACGTCCGGATCGGCCAGCAGCTCGAGCTCGGGGTCGAAGCTGAAGGGCAGCACGGTCCCGTGGGACGGCACGCGCGAGGCGCTCGGCGGTGGCGGGGTCGCTGAAGCCGGCGTACCGCGCCGCGTACAGCTCGCGCACGGCGTCGAGGTCCAGGCGACGGTCCCCGGGGACCACGGCGAGGACATGGCGGGTGGTGCGCCGGTCGGGCTTGACCCTGAGGATGATGCACTTCGCCGCCTCGGCCACCGGGTGTCCGCGCAGGGCGCTGACGGCCTCGGTGGCGCCCTCGGGGCGGTGGTCGATGAGCTGGTAGGCGGTGCCCGTGGTGTCGAGCAGGGAGATCAGACGCTCGTAGGTGTCGTGGCTGGAGGCGTGGCCGTGCTCGGGCATGGGGCGACTTCCTTGGGGTCGATGCGGTGAGTGCGTTCGATGCTCTGCCCCCAGTAGGTCCCGGCGACCATGAGCGCCGCGCCGGTGGCCGTGAGGACGCCCAGCCGCTCGCCGCCGACGACCATGCCGATGGTGACGGCCCAGACCGGTTCGGTGCCGAGGAGCAGGCTCGCCCGGCTGGCGGATGTGCGCTGCACCGCCCAGGTCTGCGCGAGAAAGGCGAACACGCTGCAGAACAGCGCGAGATGCACCAACTGCAGCCAGTCGCCGGCCGGAGCGTGGGCCAGATCGGCGAGCCCGCCGGACGTGCACGCGTACGGCAGGAAGAGCGCCGTACCGATCGCGGTCTGGCAGGTGGTCAGCTGGAGCGGTCGCAGGTCACGGCCTGCGCTCAGCCGTCCGACCAGCGCGACGTGCGCCGCCCGTACGACGGCCGCCGCGAGCATCAGCAGATCGCCGATCCGCGGGGCGTGCAGGCCGGTCGTGCCCATGAGCAGTCCCACGGCCAGCACGCACACCCCGGCAGCGGCGAAGAAGCGCGGCGGCAGCCGTCCACCTGGTGCACTGCGGTCGAGCAGAGGTGTGAGCACCACGGTCAGGCTGATGATCAGGCCCGCATTGGCCGCGCTGGTGTGGGCGACCCCGTAGGTCTCCAGCACCAGCACCGCCGCCTGGGTGAGCCCGAGGAGCGTTCCCGCCCGCGCTTCGTTCCGGGTGAGGCGCCGGGGCCGGTGGCCGGAGCGCGGACGATGGCGGGGGCGGGCGGCGACGAGTGCGAGGCAGGTGAGTACGGATATGGCGTACCGCGCGAACAGGACGATGAGGACCGGATGGGCGGACGTCGCCGTCTTGGCGGCGAGATAGCTGGAGCCCCAGACGATGGCGACCAGCAGGAGTACCGCGTCGGTACGGCGGGCAGGAGGCACGCCCTTACGGTGCCCCAGGGGGATCATGAAGCCCAGTACGTACTTCTCAAGCCATCATTCAGTTTTCCTACACTGTGCGGGTGGACGAACGTCAATTGCGGATCCTGTGCGAGCTCGGAGAGCTCGGGAGCGTCACTGCGGTCGCCGATGCGCTGCTGGTGACACCGTCGGCCATCTCGCAGCAGCTGCGGCTCTTGCAGCGTTCGATGCCCGTGCCGCTGACCGAGCGCCAGGGCCGGCGGCTGGTGCTCACGGACGCCGGGCAGGCACTGGCCGGAGCCGCGATCGAGGTGGAGAGCGCCCTGGCCAGGGCCCGGCACATCGTCGACGCCTACGTGGACCGACCTGACGGCAGTGTGTCGGTGGCGGCCTTCCACAGCGCTGCCGCCACGCTCTTCCCGCTGCTTCTCCGGGGGCTGGCGGGGCCCGGGGGCCCACGGCTCGCGCTCGCCGACGAGGATGTGGAGCAGGAGCAGTTCCCCCGGCTCACCCGGGACTACGACCTCGTCCTGGCCCATCGTCTCGCCCCGGCCCCGGACTGGCCGGGCACCGTGGCGGTCACCACCTTGCTGCGCGAACCACTCGACGTCGCCCTGCCGGCCGGCCATCCGCTGACGGCGCTCCCACGGCTGAGCCCCGCCGATGTGGCGGACCAGCCCTGGATCACGGTGCACGACGGATTCCCACTCATGGCCACGGTCGAGGCGATCGCCACCGCCGCGAACCGCCGCCTCGACATCGTCCACCGCATCAACGAGTTCACCGTGGTCGCGGAAGCGGTCGCCGCGGGCGGCGGACTCGCCCTGATGCCCCGCTGGACCACACGCCCGCACCCCGGCGTGGTCCTCCGCCCCCTCACCGGCATCCACGCCCGCCGCCACATCGACGTCCTGCACCGCCCGGAACGCACCGCCCGCAGGGCAGTCCGCACGGTCCTCACCGAATTGCACCGCGCGGCGGCGGCGATCCGGGACGGCGACGCTTCGGACTGACCATTCCGCCCGCACAGGTGAGTGCGCCGAGAGGCGTCCGGGCAGGCCCCCGACGGCCTGCCCCATCAAGCTCAGTCCCAGAGACGGCCGAGGGCGTGGATGCGGTCGCGGTACTCGAGGATCTCGGTCCACTCGTCCGGCCAGTACCTGGGTCCGTGCGCCGCTCCGGCGAAGGCTCCGGCGAGGGCTGCGATGGAGTCGGAGTCTCCGGAGGTGTGCGCTCCCCGCTGGAGGGGAGCACGGCGATAGCCCTTGACGACGAGGAAGCAGTACAGGGCGGTGGCGAGGGCTTCTTCCGCGATCCAGCCGGCTCCGACGGCCTCGCAGGGGTCCCGGTCGGGGTCCGGATTGCGCAGGGCGTCGGTCACCCTGTCGAGGGCCCCCAGGCATTCGTCCCATCCGAAGGCGATGAACGTGGCGGGGTCCGGTGCCCCTGCCTTGTGTGCCAGACTTCCGAGCCAGTCGCCGTGGTACTTGCGTCGTGACTGGAGTGCGTGCAGGCGCAGCTGAGGGAGCAGTTCGTCGAGTGCGCAGCCGTGGGCGAGGAGCCAGATGGCGTGGGCCGTCAGGTCGCTGGCGGCGAGTGCGGTCGGGTGGCCGTGGGTGAGTGCTGCCTGCAGCTGGGCGATTCCGGAACGCTGTTCTGGCGTCAGCCCGGGCACGAGGGCGACCGGGGCCACCCGCATGTTCGCGCCGCAGCCCTTGGAGCTGATGACGGTGGCGTCCTGCCAGGGGAGGCCGTTTTCCAGCGCGGCGCATGCGTCCAGGCAGGTCTGGCCGGGGGCACGGTTGTTGTCGGGGGAGTGCAGCCAGGTCACGAAATGCCTGCGCAGGACCGCCTCGACCCGAGCGGGAGCGACGGCCTGTGCCGCTCCCCACGCGGCCCCGGTCTCGCGCGGGCTCGCGGTGATCTCCGCCAGGGCTTCTCCGACCGCCAGTGCCATCTGGGTGTCGTCGGTCACCCGTACCACGCCGTCCGGGGAAAGCGGCATCTCCATCGCATGCCAGGGGCCGAACGTGGCCGTGATCTGCTGCATGTTCAGGAACTCGGTGGGGTAGCCCATGGCGTCGCCGAAGGCGAGTCCGAGCAGCACCCCGGTCGCCGCGTGCCACGGGCGCTCCTTGGGCGGGTGCCCGGCAAGGTCGCGGATCGCGTCGGAGTTCGGAGCCTCGGCAAGGGAGCCGGGCACCACATGGCTCCTGGCCGCGGGCGAGTCCCGGATCATCTCGCCCAGCGCTTCCAGCGGAGTGAGTCCACGTGCCTTGGCATCACGCAGCCCGTCGATCCATGCCACGTGGCCGTTGAGGACGGCCTTTCGGACAACCCAACCCGCGGCCGAGTCCCGGTCGTTGATCCACAGGTAGCCGATCTCCGTGCCGCTGGTGTCAGCCACAGTGACGTACTGGACGGGCCGGCGGGTCCTGGAGGCGTACTGCGGAGGTCCCTCCGTGACCACGCCTCCGTAGTCCTCGGAGTGCGGGCTGCGTCTCCTCGGCACGAAGGGGATGTTGCCCACTTCAGTGTTCACTTGCGGTGCCTACCTCAATCCTTGAACGGGGTTTCCCAGAGAGCCGGAGTGCTGTCTCAGCCGTGGTCGACTGTGCCTTTCCTACGGCAGCTGCTGGATTTCATCGCCTTTCCAGCCTGGCCCCTCGCCCCGATCCGCGGTGGCCGTCATGCCGGCACTGAGTCCCAGACTCGGGCGAGGGCGCTGAGCCTGTCCCGGTATTCCAGGACCTCGACCCATTCGGGCAGCCAGTACCGAGGGCCGTGCATCGCCCCGGCGAAGGCACCCGCGAGGGCCGCGATGGAGTCGGAGTCCCCTGAGGAGTGTGCTCCCCTCATGATCGCCGCGCGGGCGGTGCCCTTGACCACCAGGAGGCAGTACAGGGCGGTGGCGAGGGCTTCTTCGGCGATCCAGCCGGCTCCGACCGCCTCACAGGGGTCCCGGTCCATGTCCGGGTTGCGCAGCGCTTCGGTCACCTTGTCGAGAGCGCGGATGCACTCATCCCATCCGAAGGCGATGAACGTCGCCGGGTCGGGTGCCCCGGCCTTCTCCGCCAGGTTGCCGAGCCAGTCCGCGCGGTAGGTCCCCCGTGACTCCAGAGCGTAGGCGCGCAGCTGGGGGATGAGGTCGTCGAGTGCGCAGCCGTGTGCGAGGAGCCAGATGGCGTGGGCCGTCAGGTCGCTGGCGGCGAGTGCGGTCGGGTGGCCGTGCGTCAGGGCCGCTTGTAGCTGGGCGATTCCGGAGCGCTGTTCCGGCGTCAGGCCGGGTACGAGGGCGACCGGGGCCACCCGCATGTTCGCGCCGCAGCCCTTGGAGTGGATGACGGTGGCGTCCTGCCAGGGGATGCCGCGTTCGAGTGCGGCGCATGCGTTGAGACACGTCTGGCCGGGTGCCCGGTTGTTGTCGGGGTCGTGGAGCCAGGTCACGAAGTGCTTGCGCAGTGCCGCCTCGACCGCGGCGGGGGTCAGGGAGGGCGTCGCGCGCTGTACGTGGCGCGGTGCCCGTACGCGTGTCCCCGGCGGTGCCTCCGGTGTCTCCTGCGGTTCTGCGGACTGCGCGATGACCTCTGCCAGGGCCTCTCCGACGGCGAGCGCCATCTGGGTGTCGTCGGTCACCCGGACCACGTCACCCGGCGACAGCGGCATTTGCATCTTCGACCACGGGCCGAACTTCTCCCTGATCTGTTCCATGGTCAGGAACTCCGTGGGGTAGCCCATGGCGTCCCCGAGGGCGAGCCCGAACAGCACGCCTCGTGCCGCGTCCTTCACCGTGCCCTCGGGCGGCCATCCGGCCAGCGCACGGAGCGACTCGGAGTTGGGCGCCTCGGCGAGAGAGCCGGGCACGACATGGCTGGTGGTGAAGGGCGAATCCCTGATCATCTCCGCCAGTAGTGCGGACGGAGCGATGCCCCGTTCCTTGCCGTCGAAGAGGAGCCCCACCCACCCGCTGCCTTCGTTGTCAGCGGCGTAGCCGCCGTCCTTGCACGCAATCCAGTTCGCCGCGTCGGCGTCGTCGCTGGCCCATACGTAACCGATCACCGTCTCCTGGGCGTCAGCCACGGAGACGTACTGCACGGGGCCGCTGCTGCGGCGGTTGTAGCGTTCCGGGCCACCGGGCAGGATCTTGAACTGCAGATCCTGCTCGAAACGCAGATTGGTCCTGATTTTAACGAATTTCGGCTCGGCTTCCCATTCGGAGTTCACTCGAGCTTTCCTTTCTAGTTTGCGGGCAGGATCTCGCCGTAGATCTGCAGTTTTCCGTGTTCATCCCTAAAAGCCCGTGTCACCTGGTAAGTCATTCCACGCCCGAGTAGTAGCTCACGCTCGCCCGCGCCGAAGCTGCTGACTTTCTCCAGCCATAGGGCCGGAGTGCCCTCGGGAACGCGCAGATGCAGTACGGAGTCCATGCTCGAGAATCCGCCCGCTGGATTCACGCCGAGCGAGGTCGACATATAGCCCTCGTCGGTGATCCTCTGTCCGACCAGGTCTCGGGGGTTCTCGAAGTTGAGGTGGCCGGTACCCGAGCCGCGCACCACCATGACGTCCTCGGGCAGTCTGCGTCCGGCCAGCGCCTTGTCGACCTCCTCGATGTTATGGAGGACCTGCGGGGTGCCCAGGTCGGGATTCCCGCGGAGGTAGCCGTTCATCTCGTTGTAGGTAGCGTACGCGGGATTCGCCCCCCCGCTCTCGTTCGAGTATTCTCGGCATGCCCTTTGGATCGACTCGGGCATGTTCTCTGCATACTCATTCCAGTAATCTCTGCCGTATGCGATGGCTGCGTTGTTGTCGGGGAATTTGACGGCCCCATCGGTGATCTCGGCGGAGGCGACCTCATGCTTCTGCGCGACATCGAAGGCCTTGAAGTCGTCCGCCGAAGCATGTGGCTCGTACGTGAAGCCGCTGCCGGCGTTCCCCCCGGACCCGTCGTTGACGTCCTTGAGCCCCGGATTCTGATCGTCCACGAAGTCCGGAGTCGACTTCGGTTCCACCGGGTCCGTATGAGCGGCTGTCCCCGGCGCGTTGTCCGTGCTCTGCGCCGGCCCGTCCCAGTCCTTGCCGCCGGACGCCATGTCGTCGACCAGCCCCGTGGGCGCGGAGGGAGTGGGGGCATGGTCGATGGTCCAGCCCGGGGGCAGGTGGGAGCCCGCGCCGTCTGCCACACCCGTCAGAGGCGGGTGCGCGTCGGCCACCCCCGTCAGAGGGGGATGCGACGGATACGGGGGATACGGGGAATGAGGGGTGCTGCCGAATCCGCCGTCGAACTTCGGAGCCCGCGTCGCGGCGCTCGTCGCAAGGTTGGTCGCCCCCGTCTCGACGCCTTCTTTGACGGCGAGTCGTAGGCCAGTGCGTCCGAGTCCGGTGCCTTTGGTGCCTATCAGCTCGGGGACGAGGCGGCCGAGGAACTCAAACGGGTCCTTCTTGAAGCCGTCGATGACGGCTGTGACGGTTCGGTCGGGGTGGGAGACCGTGGAGACCAGGCCGGAGAGCGTCATGGAGACGTTCTGCGTGTATTGGGCGGGGTGGGTCAGGTTGTAGGGGTCCATGGGGTTGAGGCCGCGGACGAAGTTGACCAGTCCCGCTGTTCCCTTGAGGATGCCGCCGACGAAGTGGGTGTAGTCCGTCGCGTATGCCTGGGCGCTGTCGGCGAGGGTGTTGCCGAGGCGGTCGAGGGGTGGTGGTTCGGCGGGGGCGTGGGCGAGGGCCTGTTTGACCAGGGTCTCGGCGTCGCGTGCGGCGTCGTTCCGCTGTCTTCGGGCGTCGGCGAGTCTGGACTCGGCCGCTTCGAGGTAGGCCTTGCACTGGGCCTGTGCGGCTTTGGCTTCGGGGCTCTCCTTGTCCTTGGCGGTGGCCAGGGCCGCCTTGACCTCCTCCGATGCGCGCTTGCCTTCTCGGTGCATCCGGATGGCTTCGAAGGCCTCGCTCTGTGCCCATCGGACGGTCTCGGCGTACGCATCGAGGGCGGTGGCGGCCTTTTCGCACGCGTCGGCGGCGTGGAGCCATTTGGTCGGGTGGACGCCGAACTTCTCACGGAAGGCGTTGCCGCCCTCACCCAGCCAGCGTGAGGAGTCCACCTTCCGCATTCCCTGGCCGACGCGTTCGAAGGCCGCTTGGAAGTCCTTCAGGTGTGCGGTGCTCGAGCGGATCCGGCCGGGGTTGCCGTGGATGAGTTCGTTCGCTTCCTCGGTCTGGCCGAGTTGCAGCTCGCCGGGTGTCGCGCCGAGCTTGGACGCGAGGCCGTCGCCGGCGTCCCTGACCACCTCGGCGGCGCCGTGCATGCCGTGGGCGTCGAGTTGTTCCCCGGCTTTGTCGGAGAGCCAGTCGACGCCGTGACCGAGCTGTTTCTTGCCTTCGTCGAAGCCTTCCTCAAGGGCGCCGAGACCGTCGTTGACACCGTCCTCGATGCTGTTGCCGAGGTCCTTGAAGCCGTCGCCTATGTCGTCCAGCACCCCGCCCATCAGCCCTCACCACCACCCAAACCCCTGGGCGGTGCGACCTGCTGCGGCTGTTGCTGTTGCTGCGGTTGTTGCTGTTGCTGTTGGGCGGCAGCGGCCCGTTCCTCGGGAGAGGGACCGAACTTGTCGTCCAGCCACTGCTCGTACTGGGCGTCGGACACTCCGACGGACTCGTGCATGAGTTCCGGGTTGAGGCCGGGCAGCCCGACGGTCTTGGACGTCATCACGTCGCGCCCCGCGTCCTTCCAGCCCTGCGCCATGTTGTCCTTCGCCTGTTCCCAGGACTCCCGGCTGTAGTCGGGCCCACCCAGCACTCCGGATTTCGCGATGTCGCGCCACCCCTGCTTGGTGACCTCGTCCTCGGACGCGTACGGATTGCCGACGGCCGCGTTGCCGAGGATCTTGAACGTGCCCTCCATGTACTGCTCGGTCTCGTGGTAGGTACCTGCCGCGAGACCCGTCCTCACGGCGAGCGAGTTGCCCTCGTTGACGAGTGAGCGAACACCCCACTCCCAGCGCTCGCAGAACGACGAGAACGTCGCGGTCAGGCTCTCGTGCCCGAGTTCCAGTCCGGACAGGGCGATGTTGCCGAAGCCGCGACCGGCGCCGGCGAGGCTGTCGGAGCTCAGTTCCTTCAGCTCACCCAGCGCCTGCGTCAGCCCGCCGGCGATCTCACCGAGACCAGCGGCCGCAAGATCCGCGCCGCCCCCGCTCACCGCGCCGTCCCCGCTCATGCCTCCGCCCCCGTCTCCCCGACTCCGGTGAAGCCCCTGTCCACCGCCGCCGCGTCCGGTACCACCCCGGCCACCGGCGGGAACAGCACCGCGTGCTCCTCGCCGTCGGCCGCGTCCAGGGCCACCCCGCACGGCACCCCGGCGCTCGGTACCGCCGCATCCAGCAGCCGGGCACCGAGGACCGTCTGGTACTCCCAGTCGGCGTCGCCCTCGCCCCGGGCGATCGCGTACCGGGCCAGCGCCGACTCGTCGGAGAACGCGAGGATCCACCGCACGCCGCCGAAGTCGGTGGTCAGCAGGGCGCCGGAGTGGCGCGGTACGAGCACCGCCGTCTCCCGAAAGGCCTCCAGCACCGCCGCGAACTCACGCCGGCGCGTCTCCGCCTCCGGGTCCAGCGGCGGCGCTCCCGGAACACCGGGCCGGTACGCCCCGGGGGCGCCGGCGGATGCCGGAGGGGCCGGAGACCATGCACCGGGAGGACTGAGTGACGGGCCGGGCGGAGACCACCCTGCTGGCGGAGATTCCGGCGCGGCACCGGCCGCCCGTACCGGCGCCCGCTGTGGTGCGGCATCCACGGCCGGTGAGGCTGTCATGTCTATGTAATCGGCCAGGCGGGACCGACGCGTCCCGCCCGAACTGCCCCCGTGATCGTTCACCGCGGCAGCGTCGCACAGCCGTGCGACGCCTGCACGGAGCACATCCCCTCGATCCGCAAATGCGTGCGATGTCGCTCAAGCGGAGGTGAAGGTGGTGTGTCCGGATCACGCGGGCCGCGTGTGCGGCGGCGAGATCGCGCTCCGCGCGCCGTGGTTTGACAGCCAATCCGGCCGGGGTACTCTCTTCGGCCCGATTGGCGCCCCCGGCGGCCCGTATGGCAGACTGTGCGGGTTGCTCGGTTGAGTGCCGATGCTGCGCGCCTCCCGCCGGGAGGACCGGAAGCGAGTCCCACAGTACTCGTCACCCCTGATCAGGGGTGGAAGTACGGGAATCTTCCGGGAAGTGTCAGCGGGGTGCCGACCAGGCACCCGGTAGGTGTTCTCCTCCGGCGCGCGGTCTTCGGGTCCGCACCCCCTTGGTTGGGAAATCCTTCGGGAGATCTTCGTAGAGGGGCTGCGACACGCCCGACCGCGTGGGTCGGTGGGGAGCGGTGTCCTGAGGCACAGCCGACCGGGTTGTCAGAGCGTTACGAGAGACAGGACTACGAAGTAGCCATGGCGGGACAGAAGATCCGCATCCGGCTCAAGGCCTACGACCACGAGGTCATCGACTCTTCGGCGAAGAAGATCGTCGAGACGGTGACTCGCACTGGTGCGTCGGTCGCGGGCCCGGTGCCGCTGCCCACTGAGAAGAACGTGTACTGCGTCATCAAGTCGCCGCACAAGTACAAGGACTCGCGCGAGCACTTCGAGATGCGCACGCACAAGCGCCTGATCGACATCCTCGACCCGACGCCCAAGACCGTTGACTCCCTGATGCGACTCGACCTCCCGGCCGGTGTCGACATCGAGATCAAGCTCTGAGGCCGGTGATCTGAGAGATGGCTAAGCAGATCAAGGGCATCCTGGGCGAGAAGCTCGGCATGACGCAGGTGTGGGACGAGAACAACCGTGTTGTTCCGGTCACCGTCGTCAAGGCCAGCCCCAACGTCGTCACCCAGGTTCGTACGAACGACGTCGACGGCTACGAGTCGGTCCAGATCGCCTTCGGCGAGATCGACCCGCGCAAGGTGAACAAGCCCCTCAAGGGCCACTTCGCCAAGGCCGACGTCACCCCCCGTCGCCACCTCGTCGAGATCCGCACCGCGGACGCCTCCGAGTACGCGCTCGGCCAGGAGATCACCGCTGAGGTGTTCGAGGCCGGCGTGAAGGTCGACGTGACCGGCAAGAGCAAGGGCAAGGGCTTCGCCGGTGTCATGAAGCGCCACAACTTCCGTGGCCTCGGCGCCGGACACGGCACCCAGCGCAAGCACCGCTCGCCCGGTTCCATCGGTGGCTGCGCCACCCCCGGCCGTGTGTTCAAGGGCCTCCGTATGGCGGGCCGCATGGGCAACGAGCGGGTCACCACCCAGAACCTGACCGTCCACGCCGTTGACGCGGAGAAGGGTCTGCTGCTCATCAAGGGCGCGGTTCCTGGTCCGAACGGCGGCCTCGTCCTGGTCCGTACCGCGGCCAAGGGGGCCTGAGGTAACGATGAGCACCATTGACATCCTTTCGCCCGCTGGCGACAAGGCCGGTAGCGTCGAGCTCCCCGCGGAGATCTTCGACGCCAAGGTCAGCGTTCCGCTGATCCACCAGGTCGTCGTCGCGCAGCTGGCCGCTGCCCGTCAGGGCACGCACAAGACCAAGACCCGTGGCGAAGTCCGTGGTGGTGGCAAGAAGCCTTACCGCCAGAAGGGCACCGGCCGCGCGCGCCAGGGTTCGACCCGTGCGCCGCAGTTCGCCGGCGGTGGCGTCGTCCACGGTCCCGTGCCGCGTGACTACTCGCAGCGGACCCCGAAGAAGATGAAGGCCGCCGCCCTGCGCGGTGCCCTCACCGACCGGGCCCGCCACTCCCGTATCCACGTCGTCTCCGGCGTGGTCGAGGGTGCGGCTTCCACCAAGGCCGCCAAGACGCTGTTCGGCAAGATCTCGGAGCGCAAGAACCTGCTCCTGGTCGTCGACCGCAGCGACGAGGCCGCGTGGCTGTCCGCCCGCAACCTGCCCCAGGTGCACATCCTGGAGCCGGGCCAGCTGAACACGTACGACGTGCTCGTCTCCGACGACGTGGTCTTCACCCAGGCCGCCTTCGAGTCCTTCGTGTCTGGCCCCAAGGCCGCTGAGACCGAAGGGAGCGAGGCCTGATGTCCGAGGCCACGATCACCAGCAAGACCTTCACGGACCCGCGCGACCTGCTGATCAAGCCGGTCGTCTCCGAGAAGAGCTACGCGCTGCTGGACGACAACAAGTACACGTTCGTCGTCGACCCGCGTGCGAACAAGACCCAGATCAAGCAGGCCGTCGAGGCGGTCTTCTCGGTCAAGGTCACCGGGGTGAACACGATCAACCGCCAGGGCAAGCGCAAGCGCACCCGCACCGGTTTCGGCAAGCGCGCCAACACCAAGCGCGCCATCGTGACCCTTGCCGAGGGCGACCGTATCGACATCTTCGGCGGTCCGGCCTCCTGACGGAGGTCTGGATCGTCCGAATATCGGACGAGGACTGAGAAATGGGTATCCGCAAGTACAAGCCGACGACTCCGGGCCGTCGTGGCTCCAGCGTCGCCGACTTCGTCGAGATCACGCGGTCCACGCCGGAGAAGTCGCTGGTCCGCCCCCTGCACAGCAAGGGCGGCCGTAACAACGCCGGTCGTGTGACCGTTCGCCACCAGGGCGGTGGCCACAAGCGCGCCTACCGTGTGATCGACTTCCGTCGTCACGACAAGGACGGCGTGCCGGCCAAGGTCGCGCACATCGAGTACGACCCCAACCGCACCGCGCGCATCGCGCTCCTGCACTACGCGGACGGCGAGAAGCGCTACATCATCGCCCCCCGTGGCCTGAGCCAGGGCGACCGGATCGAGAACGGCCCGGCCGCCGACATCAAGCCCGGCAACAACCTGGCGCTGCGCAACATCCCGGTCGGTACGACCATCCACGCCATCGAGCTGCGGCCCGGCGGCGGCGCGAAGTTCGCCCGCTCCGCGGGTGCCTCCGTGCAGCTGCTGGCGAAGGAGGGCTCCATGGCCCACCTGCGCATGCCGTCCGGTGAGATCCGCCTGGTCGACGCCCGCTGCCGCGCCACTGTCGGCGAGGTCGGCAACGCCGAGCAGTCGAACATCAACTGGGGCAAGGCCGGCCGTATGCGCTGGAAGGGCGTTCGCCCGACCGTCCGCGGTGTCGCCATGAACCCGGTCGACCACCCGCACGGTGGTGGTGAGGGCAAGACCTCCGGTGGTCGCCACCCGGTCTCGCCGTGGGGTCAGAAGGAGGGTCGTACTCGTTCTCCCAAGAAGGCGAGCAACAAGTACATCGTCCGCCGCCGCAAGACGAACAAGAAGCGCTAGGAGCGGGTTTAGATGCCGCGCAGTCTCAAGAAGGGGCCCTTCGTCGACGACCACCTCATCAAGAAGGTGGACGTACAGAACGAAGCCGGCACCAAGAACGTCATCAAGACCTGGTCCCGTCGCTCGATGATCGTCCCGGCCATGCTGGGCCACACGATCGCGGTGCACAACGGCAAGACCCACGTCCCGGTGTTCGTCACCGAGTCCATGGTCGGCCACAAGCTCGGCGAGTTCTCGCCGACTCGCACCTTCCGCGGCCACGTCAAGGACGACCGGAAGTCGAAGCGCCGCTAATCGCGGGGTGTGAACGACTATGACTTACACCGAAGGGACAACCATGGAAGCCAGGGCCCAGGCGCGGTACATCCGCGTCACGCCCATGAAGGCCCGCCGCGTGGTGGACCTCATCCGTGGCATGGATGCCACGGAGGCTCAGGCGGTCCTGCGTTTCGCCCCGCAGGCCGCGAGCGTGCCGGTTGGCAAGGTGCTGGACAGCGCCATCGCCAACGCCGCGCACAACTACGACCACACGGACGCCTCTTCGCTGTTCATCAGCGAGGCGTACGTCGACGAGGGCCCGACCCTGAAGCGGTTCCGTCCGCGTGCTCAGGGCCGTGCCTACCGGATCCGCAAGCGGACCAGCCACATCACCGTGGTCGTCAGCAGCAAGGAAGGAACCCGGTAATGGGCCAGAAGGTAAACCCGCACGGGTTCCGGCTCGGCATCACCACGGACTTCAAGTCCCGTTGGTACGCCGACAAGCTGTACAAGGACTACGTCAAGGAAGACGTCGCCATCCGTCGGATGCTGACGTCCGGCATGGAGCGCGCCGGCATCTCGAAGGTTGAGATCGAGCGCACCCGTGACCGCGTGCGGGTGGACATCCACACCGCGCGTCCCGGCATCGTCATCGGCCGCCGCGGCGCGGAGGCCGACAAGATCCGTGGTCAGCTCGAGAAGCTCACGGGCAAGCAGGTTCAGCTGAACATCCTCGAGGTCAAGAACCCCGAGGTCGACGCTCAGCTCGTGGCTCAGGCCGTGGCCGAGCAGCTGTCCTCCCGTGTCTCCTTCCGCCGCGCCATGCGTAAGAGCATGCAGTCGGCGATGAAGGCGGGCGCCAAGGGCATCAAGATCCAGTGTGGTGGCCGTCTCGGCGGCGCCGAGATGTCCCGCTCGGAGTTCTACCGCGAGGGCCGTGTGCCGCTGCACACGCTCCGCGCGAACGTCGAGTACGGCTTCTTCGAGGCCAAGACGACCTTCGGCCGCATCGGCGTGAAGGTCTGGATCTACAAGGGCGACGTCAAGAACATCGCCGAGGTCCGCGCCGAGAACGCCGCTGCCCGCGCCGGCAACCGCCCGGCCCGTGGCGGCGCTGACCGCCCGGCCGGCCGTGGTGGCCGCGGTGGCGAGCGTGGCGGTCGCGGTCGCAAGCCGCAGCAGCAGTCCGCGCCGGCTGCCGAGGCCCCCAAGGCCGACGCTCCCGCCGCCGCTGCCGCTCCGGCTGAGAGCACCGGAACGGAGGCCTGACCGAAATGCTGATCCCCCGTAGGGTCAAGCACCGCAAGCAGCACCACCCCAAGCGCCGCGGTATGGCCAAGGGTGGTACGACGGTTGCGTTCGGCGAGTACGGCATCCAGGCCATGACTCCGGCGTACGTGACCAACCGCCAGATCGAGGCGGCTCGTATCGCGATGACCCGCCACATCAAGCGTGGCGGCAAGGTCTGGATCAACATCTACCCGGACCGCCCGCTGACGAAGAAGCCCGCCGAGACCCGCATGGGTTCCGGTAAGGGTTCCCCGGAGTGGTGGGTCGCGAACGTGCACCCGGGCCGGGTCATGTTCGAGCTGTCCTACCCGAACGAGAAGATTGCGCGTGAGGCTCTGACTCGTGCGGCTCACAAGCTGCCGATGAAGTGCCGGATCGTCAAGCGCGAGGCAGGTGAAGCGTGATGTCGGTCGGTATCAAGGCGTCCGAGCTGCGCGAGCTGGGCAACGAGGAGCTTGTTGCCAAGCTCCGCGAGGCCAAGGAAGAGCTGTTCAACCTCCGCTTCCAGGCGGCGACGGGCCAGCTCGAGAACCACGGCCGGCTGAAGGCCGTCCGCAAGGACATCGCCCGGATCTACACCCTGATGCGTGAGCGTGAGCTCGGCATCGAGACGGTGGAGAACGCCTGATGAGCGAGAGCAACGTGACTGAGAAGAAGACCGAGGAGCGCGGCTTCCGCAAGACCCGTGAGGGTCTGGTCGTCAGCGACAAGATGGACAAGACCGTCGTCGTCGCCGTCGAGGACCGCGTCAAGCACGCGCTGTACGGCAAGGTCATCCGCCGTACGAACAAGCTCAAGGCGCACGACGAGCAGAACGCCGCGGGTGTCGGCGACCGTGTCCTCCTCATGGAGACCCGGCCGCTGTCCGCGACGAAGCGCTGGCGCGTCGTCGAGATCCTCGAGAAGGCCAAGTAAGGAACTTCCCGCAAGGGGAGTCCAAAAGACACAGCTTGAGGGGTTTCCCTCAAGTCAGTTCCGCCAGGCTCGGCAGGGGCCGCACCCGCAACGGTGAAGCCCCTGCCGGGAACCGGCAGACAAACAGGAGATAGACGTGATCCAGCAGGAGTCGCGGCTTCGCGTCGCCGACAACACTGGTGCCAAGGAGATCCTTTGCATCCGTGTTCTCGGTGGCTCGGGCCGCCGCTACGCGGGCATCGGTGACGTCATTGTCGCCACCGTCAAGGACGCGATCCCCGGTGGCAACGTGAAGAAGGGTGACGTCGTCAAGGCGGTCATCGTTCGCACCGTCAAGGAGCGCCGCCGCCAGGACGGCTCGTACATCCGCTTCGACGAGAACGCCGCCGTCATTCTGAAGAACGACGGCGACCCTCGCGGCACCCGTATCTTCGGCCCCGTTGGCCGTGAGCTGCGCGAGAAGAAGTTCATGAAGATCATCTCGCTCGCGCCGGAGGTGCTGTAAGCATGAAGATCAAGAAGGGCGACCTGGTACAGGTCATCACCGGCAAGGACAAGGGCAAGCAGGGCAAGGTCATCGCGGCCTTCCCCCGCGAGGACCGCGTCCTGGTCGAGGGTGTCAACCGGGTCAAGAAGCACACGAAGGCCAACCAGCCGGGTCGTGCCTCGCAGGCCGGCGGCATCGTCACCACCGAGGCCCCGATCCACGTGAGCAACGTTCAGCTCGTCGTGGAGAAGGACGGCAATAAGGTCGTGACCCGCGTCGGTTACCGCTTCGACGACGAGGGCAACAAGATCCGCGTTGCCAAGCGGACGGGTGAGGACATCTGATGGCTACCACCACCACTCCGCGTCTGAAGACGAAGTACCGCGAGGAGATCGCGGGCAAGCTGCGTGAGGAGTTCTCGTACGAGAACGTCATGCAGGTCCCCGGCCTCGTGAAGATCGTGGTCAACATGGGTGTGGGCGACGCCGCCCGCGACTCCAAGCTGATCGAGGGTGCCATCAAGGACCTCACCACGATCACCGGTCAGAAGCCGGCCGTCACCAAGGCTCGCAAGTCCATCGCGCAGTTCAAGCTGCGTGAGGGTCAGCCGATCGGTGCCCACGTCACGCTCCGTGGCGACCGCATGTGGGAGTTCCTGGACCGCACCCTGTCGCTCGCGCTGCCGCGCATCCGCGACTTCCGTGGTCTGTCCCCCAAGCAGTTCGACGGTCGTGGCAACTACACCTTCGGTCTCACCGAGCAGGTCATGTTCCACGAGATCGACCAGGACAAGATCGACCGCGTCCGGGGTATGGACATCACCGTGGTCACCACGGCGACCAACGACGCTGAGGGCCGTGCCCTTCTCCGTCACCTCGGCTTCCCGTTCAAGGAGGCGTAAGCGAGATGGCGAAGAAGGCTCTGATTGCCAAGGCTGCTCGTAAGCCCAAGTTCGGTGTGCGTGCGTACACCCGCTGCCAGCGCTGCGGCCGTCCGCACTCCGTGTACCGCAAGTTCGGCCTGTGCCGCGTGTGCCTTCGTGAGATGGCTCACCGTGGCGAGCTGCCGGGCGTGACCAAGAGCTCCTGGTAATCCCGGGTTTCCCGGATTACCAGAGGCTCTCGGTAAGCAACGGGACGGCGGGGCCCTTCCTCACATGCCGTAGGCTTGTGGGGTTGGGCGCCCGCCGCCCTGATCGACTTACTACGCCGTAGGTCCCCGCGCCGCACCCGTCCCGCCCCTGTGCGGGGAGAGGGATGGCGCATACAGGAAACCCCGGCGAGAGAGGCCGAAGGCCAATTCATGACCATGACTGATCCGATCGCGGACATGCTGACCCGTCTGCGTAACGCGAACTCGGCGTACCACGACTCCGTGACGATGCCGCACAGCAAGATCAAGTCGCACATCGCGGAGATCCTCCAGCAGGAGGGCTTCATCACGGGCTGGAAGGTCGAGGACGCCGAGGTCGGCAAGAACCTCGTCCTCGAGCTGAAGTTCGGCCCGAACCGTGAGCGCTCCATCGCGGGCATCAAGCGGATCTCCAAGCCCGGTCTCCGGGTCTACGCGAAGTCCACCAACCTGCCGAAGGTGCTCGGCGGCCTGGGCGTGGCGATCATCTCCACGTCGCACGGTCTGCTCACCGACAAGCAGGCGCAGAAGAAGGGCGTGGGTGGGGAAGTCCTCGCCTACGTCTGGTAGTCGGGAACGGAGGAAAAGCAATGTCGCGTATCGGCAAGCTCCCCATCCCGGTTCCCGCCGGCGTGGATGTCACCATCGACGGCCGTACGGTCCAGGTGAAGGGCCCCAAGGGCACCCTGAGCCACACCGTTGCCGCGCCGATCGAGATCGTGAAGGGTGAGGACGGCGTTCTCAACGTCACCCGCCCCAACGACGAGCGTCAGAACAAGGCCCTTCACGGCCTGTCCCGCACGCTGGTGGCGAACATGATCACCGGTGTGACCACGGGATACGTCAAGGCGCTCGAGATCAGCGGTGTCGGTTACCGCGTCGCCGCGAAGGGCTCCAACCTGGAGTTCCAGCTCGGCTACAGCCACCCGATCCTGGTGGAGGCCCCTGAGGGCATCTCCTTCAAGGTCGAGTCGCCGACCAAGTTCTCGGTCGAGGGCATCGACAAGCAGAAGGTCGGCGAGGTCGCCGCGAACATCCGCAAGCTGCGCAAGCCCGACCCGTACAAGGCCAAGGGCGTGAAGTACGCGGGCGAGGTCATCCGCCGCAAGGTCGGAAAGGCTGGTAAGTAGCCATGGCATACGGCGTGAAGATTGCCAAGGGCAAGGCCTACAAGGGCGCTTCCCTGAAGCGTCGCCACATCCGCATCCGCAAGAAGATCTCGGGTACTCCGGCGCGTCCGCGTCTGGTCGTCACCCGGTCCAACCGCGGCATCACGGCTCAGGTCATCGACGACATCGCGGGCCACACGCTCGCGTCGGCGTCCACCCTGGACTCGTCCATCCGCGGCGGCGAAGGCGACAAGTCGGCGAAGGCGAAGCAGGTCGGCCAGCTCGTGGCCGAGCGTGCCAAGGCCGCCGGCGTCGAGGCTGTCGTGTTCGACCGTGGCGGCAACCAGTACGCCGGGCGCATCGCCGCCCTGGCGGACGCCGCCCGCGAAGCCGGCCTGAAGTTCTGAGCCGGTTCCGTAGCTCAGCGGAAAACGAAGAGAGGTAATTCCAATGGCTGGACCCCAGCGCCGCGGAAGCGGTGCCGGTGGCGGCGAGCGGCGGGACCGGAAGGGCCGTGACGGCGGCGCAGCTGCCGCCGAGAAGACCGCTTACGTTGAGCGCGTTGTCGCGATCAACCGTGTCGCCAAGGTTGTGAAGGGTGGTCGTCGCTTCAGCTTCACCGCGCTGGTCGTGGTGGGCGATGGTGACGGCACCGTGGGTGTCGGTTACGGCAAGGCCAAGGAGGTGCCGGCCGCCATCGCCAAGGGTGTTGAGGAGGCCAAGAAGCACTTCTTCAAGGTCCCCCGTATCCAGGGCACCATCCCGCACCCGATCACGGGTGAGAAGGCTGCGGGCGTCGTCCTGCTCAAGCCGGCGTCCCCCGGTACCGGCGTTATCGCCGGTGGCCCGGTGCGTGCCGTGCTCGAGTGCGCCGGCGTGCACGACATCCTGTCGAAGTCGCTCGGCTCGTCCAACGCGATCAACATCGTCCACGCGACCGTGGCGGCCCTGAAGGGTCTGCAGCGTCCCGAGGAGATCGCGGCGCGCCGTGGTCTGCCGCTCGAGGACGTCGCCCCTGCGGCTCTGCTGCGTGCGCGTGCCGGTGCGGGAGCGGGTGCGTAATGGCCCGCCTCAAGATCACGCAGAAGAAGTCGTACATCGGCAGCAAGCAGAACCACCGCGACACCCTGCGTTCGCTTGGCCTGAAGAGGGTCAACGACGTGGTCGTCAAGGAGGACCGCCCCGAGTTCCGCGGAATGGTGCACACCGTCCGCCACCTCGTGACGGTTGAGGAGGTCGACTGATCATGGCGGAGCAGAACCCGCTGAAGATCCACAACCTCCGTCCCGCCCCCGGCGCCAAGACTGCCAAGACCCGTGTTGGTCGTGGTGAGGCGTCGAAGGGTAAGACGGCTGGTCGTGGTACCAAGGGCACGAAGGCCCGCTACCAGGTTCCGGAGCGCTTCGAGGGTGGGCAGATGCCCCTCCACATGCGTCTCCCGAAGCTGAAGGGCTTCAAGAACCCGTTCCGCACCGAGTACCAGGTCGTGAACCTGGACAAGCTGGCCTCTCTCTACCCGCAGGGTGGCGAGGTCACGGTGGCCGACCTGGTCGCCAAGGGTGCGGTGCGCAAGAACCAGCTCGTCAAGGTCCTTGGCCAGGGCGAGATCTCCGTGGCGCTCCAGGTGACGGTCGATGCCGTCTCCGGGTCCGCCAAGGAGAAGATCGGTGCCGCCGGCGGCACCGTCACCGAGCTCGTCTGACGAGCCGATGGCCTGAACACCTTCCGGGGATGCCTCCTAAACGGGGCATCCCCGGTTGGTCGTTCCAAGGTGGGCACACTCGCAGGTAAGGTGGCGAGCGTTGTTGCTGTATTTGCCGGGGGTGTGACTCCCGAACCGCCCTTCCCACTACTCCGGTAGAGGGAATCAGGGCCGCAAGGGCTGACCCACGGGCATACCTCGCGGCTCTTGCTGCTTGACCATACGTATTCGTCGAACCTCAAGACCGTCACCTCTGACGCTTTGCGCGGGGGTCGCAGGAGGCACCGTGCTCACCGCGTTCGCCCGGGCGTTCAAGACGCCCGACCTGCGCAAGAAGCTGCTCTTCACGCTCGGCATCATCGTGCTGTTCCGGGTCGGGGCGCACATCCCGGTGCCCGGCGTCAGCTATGAGAACGTCCAGATCTGTGTGGACCAGGCGTCGAAGAACCAGGGAAGCCTGTTCGGCCTCGTCAACATGTTCAGCGGCGGTGCTCTGCTGCAGATCACGATCTTCGCGCTCGGCATCATGCCGTACATCACCGCGAGCATCATCCTTCAGCTGCTGACCGTGGTGATCCCGCGTCTGGAAGCCCTCAAGAAGGAGGGCCAGGCGGGTACGTCCAAGATCACTCAGTACACCCGCTACCTGACCATCGCGCTCGCCGTCCTCCAGGGCACCGGCATCGTGGCCGCGGCCCGTAGCGGTGCGCTGTTCCAGGGCTGCGCCGTCGGCAGTGAGATCGTCCCCGACCAGTCGATCTTCGTCACCGCCACCATGGTGATCACCATGACCGCCGGTACGGCGGTCGTCATGTGGCTCGGCGAGCTGATCACGGACCGCGGCATCGGCAACGGAATGTCGATCCTGATGTTCATCTCGATCGCCGCCGGCTTCCCGGGCGCCCTGTGGGCGATCAAGGAGAGCGGCAAGCTCGCCAAGGGCTGGATCGAGTTCGGCACGGTCATCGTGGTCGGCTTTGTGATGGTGGCCCTCGTCGTGTTCGTCGAGCAGGCCCAGCGCCGTATCCCGGTGCAGTACGCGAAGCGCATGATCGGCCGCAGGTCCTACGGCGGTACATCCACGTACATCCCGTTGAAGGTGAACCAGGCAGGTGTGATTCCTGTCATCTTCGCCTCTTCGCTGCTCTACATCCCCGCGTTGATCGCGCAGTTCTCGAACTCCAACGCGGGCTGGAAGACCTGGATCGAAACGCACTTCGTGAAGGGCGACCACCCGTACTACATCACCGCGTACTTCCTCCTGATTGTCTTTTTCGCCTTCTTCTACGTGGCTATCTCGTTCAACCCCGAGGAAGTCGCGGACAACATGAAGAAGTATGGTGGCTTCATCCCGGGTATCCGGGCTGGTCGACCTACTGCTGAGTACTTGAGCTACGTGCTCAACCGGATCACCTGGCCGGGCTCGCTGTATCTGGGTCTGATCGCTCTTGTGCCGACGATGGCGTTGGCGGGCTTCGGCGGTGCCAACCAGAACTTCCCGTTCGGTGGCACCAGCATCCTCATCATCGTGGGTGTCGGTCTCGAGACCGTGAAGCAGATCGAGAGCCAGCTCCAGCAGCGCAACTACGAAGGGTTCCTCCGCTGATGCGAATCGTCCTCGTCGGGCCGCCCGGTGCGGGCAAGGGAACGCAGGCCGCGTTCCTCGCCAAGAACCTGTCGATCCCGCACATCTCCACGGGCGACCTCTTCCGGGCCAACATCAGCCAGGGCACGGAGCTCGGCAAGCAGGCCAAGGCGTACATGGACGCGGGCAACCTCGTACCCGACGAGGTCACCATCGGTATGGCCAAGGACCGCATGGCGCAGCCCGACGCGGCGAACGGCTTCCTGCTGGACGGCTTCCCGCGCAACGTCTCGCAGGCCGAGGCACTCGACGAGATGCTCAAGACCGAGGGCATGAAGCTGGACGCGGTGCTGGACCTCGAGGTCCCCGAGGACGAGGTCGTGAAGCGGATCGCTGGCCGCCGCATCTGCCGCAACGACAGCGCGCACGTCTTCCACGTCACGTACAGCCCGGCGAAGCAGGAAGGCGTCTGCGACGCCTGTGGCGGCGAGCTGTACCAGCGTGACGACGACTCCGAGGAGACCGTGCGCAAGCGACTCGAGGTCTACCACACCCAGACCGAACCGATCATCGACTACTACAAGGCCCAGGGCCTGGTGGTCACGATCTTCGCGCTGGGCAAGGTCGCCGAGGTGACCGAGCGGGCGATGGAGGCCCTTCGCGGTGACCGGGCCGCGCAGGCCTGACCCATTCAGCTGTAGCCGATACGGCCGCGGTGTCCCAGGGACGCCGCGGCCGTATCGTTGATTACCCCACTCGTTGAACACCTCCGACCACTCTCCGAACCGGAAAGGCGCCGTACCCCATGGTGCAGATCAAGACCCCCGAGCAGATCGCGAAGATGCGTGAGGCGGGACTGGTCGTCGCCGCCATCCACGCGGCGACCCGTGAGGCCGCCGTGCCCGGCGCCACCACCCGGGATCTGGACGGGGTGGCCCGCAAGGTGATCGCCGACCACGGGGCCAAGTCGAACTTCCTGGGCTACGGGGGCTTCCCCGCCACCATCTGCACCTCGGTCAACGAGGTCGTCGTGCACGGCATCCCGGACGACAAGACCGTGCTCAAGGACGGCGACATCATCTCCATCGACGCGGGGGCGGTCATCGACGGCTGGCACGGCGACGCCGCGTTCACCGTGTTCGTCGGGAGCGGCCACGCCCCGGAGCTGATCGAGCTCTCCCGGGTGACGGAGGAGTCCATGTGGGCCGGTATCGCCGCGATGAAGAGCGGCAACCGCCTGGTCGACGTCTCCCGTGCCATCGAGACCTACATCCGGCGCCAGCCCAAGCCGGGCGGCGGGCGGTACGGGATCATCGAGGAGTACGGCGGCCATGGCATCGGCACCGAGATGCACATGGACCCGCATCTGCTGAACTACGTCTCGCGCAAGCGCGGCAAGGGCCCGAAGCTGATCCCCGGCTTCTGCCTCGCCATCGAGCCGATGGTGTCGCTCGGTACCCCGCACACCGAGGTGCTGGCGGACGAGTGGACCGTGATCACCACCGACGGCACCTGGTCCTCGCACTGGGAGCACTCGGTCGCGCTGACGGAGGACGGCCCGCTGGTGCTGACCGCCGTGGACGGCGGAAAGGCCAAGCTGGCGGAGCTGGGCATCACCGCTGCCCCGGACCCGCTCGCCTAGTGGGAACGTCGGACTCGGACCGCCCGGCCCGTCGGGC
>NZ_JBHWIW010000035.1:0-76877 GCF_042731955.1 Streptomyces sp. NPDC059828
GCCCTGAAGGGCGGGGCCCGCTTCGTGCGCGGTGCCGGGGATCACCAGCCCTCTACGGGCAGCTCCCACAGCCCGTAGATGACCGCGCCCTCCTTGCGCTCGATCTCCAGGAACGGCTTGGCCAGCTTCAGACCCGGGATCCGGTCGAACAGCCGGCCCCACACGATCTCGAGCTCAAGGCGGGCCAGGTCCGCCCCGATGCAGTGGTGCACCCCGTGGCCGAAGCCCAGGTGCTTGCGGCTGCCGCGGCTGATGATCAGCTTCTCCGGCTCGGGGAACACCTCAGGGTCGCGGTTGGCCGCGAGCCCCAGGCACAGGATGCCGTCGCCCTTCCGGATCACCTTGCCGCCGATCTCGATGTCCTCCAGGGCGACCCGGGGCACGGCCGTGTCCCCGATGGTCGCGATCCGGACGAGCTCCTCGACGGCCGGCTTGACCAGGGACCTGTCGTTCCTGAGCAGTTCGAGCTGGTCGGGGTTCTCCAGCAGGCAGGCGGTACCCAGCGAGATCTGGCTGGCGGTGGTCTCGTGGCCGCCGTTCATCAGCAGCCGGACCATGTTGAACAGATCGCGGTCGGTGTACTCCTCGCCCGACTCCTCGTAGTCCGCCATCGCCCGGCTCAGCAGGTCGTCCCCCGGCTCCCGCTTCTTGAGCTGGATCAGTTCCTCGACATACGCGTTGACCTCGACGATCGCGGCCTGGCGCTCCTCGGTGGAGCTGTGGCCGCCGAGCAGGGCCGTGCCGTGCTCGATGAAGAAGTCGTGCCGGTCCTGTGGGATGCCGAGCAGCTCGCAGATCACGGTCATCGGCACGGCCAGCGAGAACACCCGGTGCATGTCCACGGGTGGTTCCATCGCCAGCATCTTGTCGATGTGCTCGTCGACGATCTCCTCGATGCGCGGACGCAGCCGCTGCACCTGCCGGTTGGTGAAGGTCAGCGCGGCCTTGCGGCGGGTGGAGGAGTGCTCCTTGCCGTCGTAGCCGATGAACGAGGTCTCGGTGCGGTACTCAGGCGGGGCGATGAAGTAGAAGGGGAAGTTCGCGTGCTTGCGGGAGGCGCTGACCCGTGGGTCGGTGAGCAGCTTGCGGATCGTCTCGTAGCCGGTGATGGTCCATATCCGCAGCCCGGAGCCGGTCAGCGTGACCTGGGAGACGTCCTCCTCGACCATCTCCGTGTACTGCGGCGGCGGAGTGAACGGGCATCCGCGGGTGTACGGGAAGGTCGGGGACTGCTGTTCCGGGCCGGACTCGGCGGCGTGTGTGGTCACGGTGGGTCCTTCCTGAAAGGGCGGTGGGTCAGCGCAAGGGGCCGAAGAACGCGCGCATTTCGGCCATCAGCAGTTCGGGCTGTTCGAGTGCGGGAAAGTGCCCGCCGCGGTCATGGTCGGTGAAACGGCGCAGATCGGTGAAGCGCCCCTCGATCCACGGGCGCGGCATCCGCCCGTCCTTGGGGAAGTTGGAGACCGCCGCGGGGATCCCCACCGGCCCGAGCGCCACCTTGTTCTGGCTCTCCCAGTAGATCCGGGCCGACGAGGCGGCGGTGCCGGCCAGCCAGCCCACCGTGACGGCGTCGAGCAGCCGGTCGCGCGGGATGACCTTCTCCAGGTCGCCGTCGTGGTCGCTCCACGCCCAGTACTTCTCCGTCATCCAGGCCAGCTGGCCCGCCGGTGAGTCGGTCAGCCCGTAGCCGAGGGTCTGCGGGCGGGTGGTCTGGATGACCGAGTAGCCGCCCTCGTTCTGCTGGAACTCCTTCATCGCGGCGAGGCCCGCCATGTCCCGCTCGGAGAGCTCCGCGTGCTGCTCGGGCGGCCGGGCGAACGGCATCGTCAGATGGACACCGATGAGCCGGCGGGTGTCGGCGGGCCGAGCGGTGTCGCGTTCGCCCAGGATGGCCGTCACGAACGAGCCCCAGTCGACACCGTGCGCGGCGTAGCGCTCGTAGCCGAGCCGGGACATCAACTCGTCCCAGGCGGCGGCGATGTGCTCGGCGGTCCAGCCGGAGGATGCGGGACGGTCGCTGAATCCGTAGCCGGGCAGCGAGGGGCACACGACGTGGAAGGCGTCGGCCGGGTCCTCGGGATCGGTCAACGGGCCGATGAGGTCGAGGAACTCGACGACCGAGCCGGGCCAGCCGTGGCTGATCAGCAGGGGTACGGCGTTCTCGTGCCGGGAGCGTACGTGCAGGAAGTGGATGCCGAGCCCGTCGATCTCGGTGCGGTACTGGGGAAGGGCGTTCAGCCGGGCCTCGGTGGCCCGCCAGTCGTAGCGGTCCGCCCAGTACGCGCACAGCTCCTGCACGTACCCGAGCGGCGCGCCCTGCGACCAGTCGGACACCGTCTCCCGTTCCGGCCAGCGGGTGCGGGACAGCCGCAGCCGCAGGTCCTCGAGCTCGGACTCGGGGGTCTCGACACGGAAGGGAGTGATTCCGGTGCCGCTCACGACTGGTCACCGCCGACATCCATACCGCCGTCGATGGTGATGATCTGACCGGTCACCAGGTCGCTGGACGGGTCCGCGAGACGGGTGATCCAGGAGCTGACGTCCTCGGCCTCGGCCACCCGCCCGAGCGGGATGCCGTGCGCGACCCCGGCGAACAGCCCCTCCACCTGCTCCGGGCTCAGCCCGTTGGCCGCGTACGCGTCGGTGCGCACGAAGCCGGGTGCGACCGCGTTGACCCGGATGCCCTGACCGGACAGCTCCGCCGCCCAGCTCCTGGTGAAGCTGTGCAGCGCGGCCTTGCTCGCCGAGTAGACGGAGCTGCCGGGGCCCGGGTTGTGGCCGCCCCGGCTGGAGACCAGCACGATGCTGCCGCCGGGGGAGCGCAGCAGCGGCAGCAGCCGATGGGTGAGCACCAGCGGACCCAGGACGTTGATGTCGAAGACCTCACGGGCCACGGCCGCATCGAGCGCGGCGAGCGGGCTGAACCGGAACACCCCGGCGTTGTGCACCAGGACGTCCAGGCTGCCGCCCGCGACGGCCACCGCGTCCGCCACGGCATGCGCGCCCTCGTCGGTGGTGACGTCGGCGGCCACCGGGACCACGGCCGGGCTGAGGGCGGCGGTGGCGTCGAGGCGGTCCTTGCGGCGTCCGGTGACGATCACGGTCCGGGCACCGAGGCCCGCGAAGGCGAGGGCGGTCGCGCGGCCGATGCCGGTGCCGCCTCCGGTGATGACGACGGTGCGGCCGTCGAACGGCTGGTCGGTCATGACGGATTGCCTCTTTCCTCAGGATCCTCGGGGTGGTGGGGGCAGTGGGGGCACGGGTGCGCGGCGGTACGTGCGCCGGGGACACAGATGTGCGAAGTGTCGCCGCTGCCGCTCGGGCCGCCCTTGAGGGCCCGGCTTGAGGCGTTCTGTAGGGTCCGTCCCTACGGTGCCCCGCATGCTGATCACGCATCGTGCGAACGGGCAGCCCGAGCGGCAGCGGCCCGGTGGGCTGCCTGACGAGCGGCCCCGTGGACCGTTGAGCGGACTGCGGGTCATCGAGCTGGCCGGGATCGGCCCCGCCCCCTTCGCCTGCATGCTGCTCGCCGACATGGGCGCCGATGTCGTACGGATCGACCGCGCCGACGGACAGCGGTCGTTCGGCGACTGGCACCGGTATCTGGACCGGGGGCGGCGCTCGCTCGCCCTCGACCTCAAGCACCCCAGGGGCGCCGAGGCCGTGCTGCGGCTCGCGGAGCGCAGCGACGTGCTCGTGGAGGGCTTCCGACCGGGCGTCACCGAGCGCCTCGGGATCGGCCCCGAGCAGTGCGCGGAGCGCAATCCGGCGCTGGTGTACGCGCGGATGACGGGCTGGGGCCAGGACGGTCCGCTGGCGCAGGCCCCCGGCCATGACATCAACTACATCGCGCTGAGCGGTGCGCTGGACGCCATCGGACCCGCGGACGGCCCACCCGTGCCGCCCGTCAACCTGCTCGGCGATTTCGCGGGCGGGGCTCTGTATCTCGTCGCGGGGATACTCGCGGCCGTGCACGAGAGCCGGGGTTCGGGACGCGGTCAGGTGGTCGACACCGCGATCACCGACGGAACGGCATCCCTGCTCGGCATGCTGCTCGGCATGGCCGACGCGGGGGAGTGGGGGCACGGGCGCGGCGGCAACCTGCTGGACGGCGGGGCCCCGTACTACGGGGTCTACCGCTGCGCCGACGGGCGGTATGTGGCGGTGGGGGCGCTGGAGGAGCGTTTCTACCGGGCGCTCACCGACGGGCTGGGCTTCGGCGGGGCGGACGGTGAGCGGCTGCCCGATCGCACGGACCGGGCGAACTGGCCGGCGTTGCGAGCAGAGTTCGGGAAACGTTTCGCCACACGCGACCGGGACGCCTGGGCCGCCGTCTTCGACGGCACCGAGGCGTGCGTCAGCCCGGTCCTGACCGCGGCGGAGGCGGCGCGCCACCCCCATCACCGGGCCCGCGGCACCTACGTCCCGACCGCCGACGGCTCCCAGCCCGCCCCCGCGCCCCGCTTCGGCCGCACGCCCGCCACCCTGCCGCCGCCGGCGCCCCGCCCCGGCGCCGACAGCAGGCACGTACTCGCCGAGTGCGGCTGGTCCCCGGCAGAGGTCGAGCAGCTGCTGCGCACCGGCGCGGCCGCGGACGATCCCGAGGCCGGTCGCGGCACCGGGCGTCGACCACCGCTCCAGGTCTTCCCGAGCACCGCGCCGGACGGTGGGCCGACATAAGCCGCCGTGTGACGGGCATGGGCGGCGCGAGTGAGGAGGGGCGGGATGGCCGAGGAGAGCCTTCAGCTCTACGACACGACCCTGCGCGACGGCAGTCAGCAGGAGGGCATGGTCCTGACGGTCGATGAGAAGCTGGCCGTCGCCCGCCACCTGGACGTCCTCGGTGTGGGCTTCATCGAGGGCGGCTGGCCCGGCGCGGTGCCCAGGGACACCGAGTTCTTCCATCGGGCACAGACCGAACTCCATCTCAAGAACGCCCAGTTGGTGGCCTTCGGCGCCACCCGCAGGGCCGGTGTCCCGGTCTCCCTCGATCCACAGGTGCGCGCCCTGCTGTCGGCCGGCACGCCGGCGATCACTCTCGTCGGCAAGAGCCACACCGGGCATGTGCAACGCGCCCTGCGCACCACACTCGCCGAGAACCTCGCCATGATCGGCAGCACGGTGCGCCACCTCGTGCACGCCGGCCGGCGGGTCTTCCTCGACGCCGAGCACTACTTCGACGGATACCACCTCAACCGCGACTACGCCTTCGCCGTGGTGCGCACCGCCGCCGAGGCCGGGGCGGAGGCCGTGGTGCTGTGCGACACCAACGGCGGCTGCCTGCCCGACGAGGTCGCCGAGATCGTGGCCGAGACCATCGCGATGACGGGTGTCGCCGTCGGCATCCACTGCCATGACGACACCGGCTGCGCCGTCGCCAACACCATGGCCGCCGTGGACGCCGGAGCCATGCACATCCAGGGCACCGCGCACGGCTACGGCGAACGCTGCGGGAACGCCAACCTGTTCACCGTCATCGGCAACCTCGTCCTGAAGAAGCAGCACAAGGCGGTGGACCCGGAACTGCTCGCGGGGATGACCGCCACCAGCAACGCCATCACCGAACTCACCGGCATACCGTCCCGCCCGTCCGCCCCCTACGTCGGCGCGTCCGCCTTCACCCACAAGGCGGGCCTGCACGCATCCGCCCTGCGCATCGACCCCGACCTGTACCAGCACATCGACCCGGCCGGTGTCGGCAACGCCATGCGCACCCTGGTCTCCGACATGGGCGGCCGGTCATCCGTCGAACTCAAGGCGCGCGAACTCGGCTACGACGTGGCCGCGGGCTCCGACGAAGTGGCCCGCGCCGCCGCCCGTATCAAGGAAATGGAGAGCGACGGCTACAGCTTCGAATCCGCCGACGCCTCCTTCGAACTGCTGCTGCGCGAGGAACTGGCGGGCGGGCCCGTCGAGCCGCCGTTCCAGGTCGACTCCTGGCAGGTGTCCGTAGCCCGCGAGGGCGACCACGAGGTACGCACCGAGGCCGCGGTACGGCTGCGGATCGACGGCGTCCCGCTGGCCGCCACCGGGTACGGCAACGGCCCGGTCAACGCCCTGGACCGGGCCCTGCACCAGGCACTCGACCCGTTCTTCCCGCAGCTCGCCCGACTGGAGCTGGTGGACTACCGGGTACGGGTGCTGACCGGCGAGACCGGCAGCGGCGCCCGGGCCCGCGTCCTGATCTCGTACCGCGACGGCGAACGCCGCTGGGGCACCGTCGGGGTGGACCAGAACACGGTCACGGCGAGCTGGCGCGCCCTGCTCGACGCCGTCCACTACGTGCTCCTCGATGACGTACGCCCCGGTGGTGGAGCAGTGCCGCTCGCCGCCGCCTGGGCGGGCTGACAACCTCGAACTCCGGGAGTAGCTGTGCGCGTGGAAGACATCTACATACGGGGGACGTCCGTACGGCTCCCCGGCGTGGCGTCCGTCGCCGACGCCGTCGCACAAGGCGCCTGCCCACCCAAGGTGGCCTCGTCCACCGGCATGGTGTCCGTGGCGTACTCGCCCGACGAGTCCGCCGCCGAGATGGCCGCCGCGGCGGCCCGTACGGCGGTGGAACGCGCCGGCTGCGCCCCCGAGGACATCGACCTGCTGCTGCACGCCGACACCTACCACCAGGGCCAGGACCTGTGGCCGGTCGCCTCGTACATCCAACGGGAGGCACTCGGCAACACCTGCCCGGCCCTGGAGATCCGGCAGATGTCCAACGGGGGCCTGGCCGCGATCGACCTGGCCACCGCCTACCTCAGCGCGGGCCACGGCAGTTGCGAGGCCCTGCTGACCACCGCCGACCGATTCTGCGAACCGGGAATCGACCGCTGGCGCACCGACCCCGGCACCCCCTACGCGGACGGGGCCACCGCCCTGGTGCTCTCCCGCCGCGGCGGCTTCGGGCGGCTGCTGTCGCTCGCCCTGCTCGCCGACCCCGACCTCGAACCCCTGCACCGGGGCGACGAGCCCTTCACCCGTGCTCCGTTCGGCCACCGCATTCCCGTGGACTTCGACGAGGCCAAGCGGGCCTTCATCGGCCGGGTCGGTATGTCGTACGCCATCACCCGTGCCCACAACGGCCAGCAGACGGTCATCAAGCAGGCGCTCGCCGACGCAGGCATGGAGCTGGCCGACGCACGCTGGGTGATCCTGCCCCACTTCGGCCGGCGCAGGCTCCAGTCCATCTACTACCAGCCGTTCGGCATCGACCCCGACCGCACCACCTGGGACTGGAGCCGCACCGTCGGACACCTCGGCGCGGGCGACCAGTTCGCCAGCCTGGACCACCTCGTGGTGTCCGGGCGGGCCAGGCCCGGCGACCGCTGTGTCCTGATCAGCGTCGGCGCCGGATACAGCTGGGGCTGCGCCGTCCTGGAGATCACCGGACAGCCCGCCTGGGCGGCCTGAGTACCGCAGACCACGCCGACCACCGCTGACCCACGATCCACTCCCGCTCGAGCCCGCTTCGAGCCCCCCTCTGTCACTCTGAACCGGCCGCTCTCACGGCCGCACTGAAGGGAAGGTACGCCGTGGCGACCGTTACGCCCGACACGTCGGCACCGCACGTCACCGAGCACTCCGTCACCGTCTCCGCCCCCGTCTCCACCGTCTACGACCTGATCGCGGACGTCTCGGCCTGGCCGCAGGTCTTCGGCCCCACGGTCCATGTCGAGGTCATCGAGGAGGCACCCGAGAGCGGCGGCGAGCAGCTGCTGCGGATCTGGGCCATCGCCAACGAGCAGGTCCGCACCTGGACCTCGCGGCGGGTGCTCGACCCCGAGGCCCGCAGCATCACCTTCCAGCAGGTCGTCCCGGCCGCCCCGGTGGCCTCCATGGGCGGCGCCTGGCGCCTCGAGCCCGTGGACGACGGCACCACGCGCGTGGTGCTGCTGCACGACTACCGCGCCGTCGGCGACGACCCCGCCGCCGAGGAGCTGATCGAGCAGGCCGTCGACCGCAACAGCCGCTCCGAGCTCGCCGCGCTCAAGAACGTCGCCGAGCTGGGCGCGGCGCGCGACGAACTGCACTTCACCTTCTCCGACTCGGAATCCGTCGCGGGCGCAGCCGGCGATGTCTACGCCTTCCTGGACCGGGCCGACCTGTGGCCCGAGAGGCTGCCGCACGTGGCACGCCTCGACCTCACCGAGGACGAGCCGGGTATCCAGCACATGGACATGGACACCCGCAGCCTCGACGGCTCCCTGCACAACACCACCTCCGTGCGGGTCTGCTTCGAGGACCGCCAGATGATCGTCTACAAGCAGCTCCGGGTGCCCGTGGCCATGAGCGGCCACACCGGCCGCTGGGTGATCGAGTCCCTCGGAGACGGCACGGTGAAGGCCACCTCCTGGCACACCGTGACCCTCGACCCCGAGGGCGTACGCAGCGCGCTCGGCCCAGAGGCCACCCTCGCCGAGGCCCGTGCGCTGGTCCGCAAGGCACTCGGCACCAACAGCTCCACCACCCTGCGCCACGCCAAGCAGTTCGCGGAGGACACGCGTGCCGGAACGTGATCCGAACGGACCGGTCACCGTCATCAACCGGTTCGATGTCAAGGGCGACGTCGCGGAGTTCGAGCGGGAGTTCCGGCGCCACGCGCAGTTCCTGCGGCGCCGTCCCGGCTTCGACTTCCTGGTGACCGTCCAACTGGTCGACCGGCCGCGGGTGTACGTACACCTCGGCCACTGGCGCAGGCTGAGCGGCTTCCTGGACACCGTGCACGACGACACCTTCGTCGCGCACGTCCAGCGGCTCGGCCCGCTGGTGCACACCGAGGCCGACCAGGCCCTCAGCGTCGGGCGGACGCTGAAGGAGAACGCGGCCGTGGGCGACGCCGCCGTGGTCCTCATCTCCGCCCATGTGCACCACGACCCGGCCGGGTTCGAGAAGCGGTACGCCGCGCTCGGCGAGGCCTGCGCGGCGATCGGCGGGTTCGGCGGCAGCGACCTGCTCCGCTCGACGGTCCGGCCGCTGTCCTACACGGGGGTCCACTGGTGGCGGGGGGGGGGCCCCCCCGGGGGGGCCCGGCCCTCTCCTGACTGTGCTCGATCCTACAATGGACATCGTCTAAGTACCGCCACTGACTGTTAGGCTGATACGTATGAGTGACCTGTTGGAACGACTGCGCGGACGCGGTTGGCGTATGACCGCGCAGCGGCGCGTCGTGGCCGAGGTCCTCGACGGTGAGCACGTCCATCTGACCGCCGACGAGGTGCACGCGCGCGCTGTCGACCGGCTTCCCGAGATCTCGCGGGCGACCGTGTACAACACGCTGGGTGAGCTCGTCTCGCTCGGCGAGGTCCTCGAGGTGTCCACGGACCGGCGGGCCAAACGCTACGACCCGAACGCGCACCACCCGCACCAGCACCTGGTCTGCTCGCGGTGCGGCACGATCCGCGACGTCCACCCGACGGACAACCCGCTCACCGCTCTCCCCGACACGGAGCGCTTCGGCTTCACCATTTCCGACGTCGAGGTCACCTACCGCGGCCTCTGCCCGAACTGCGCCGCGGCGTAGCACCGCCAGTCCCCGCCCGCCCGGCTCCCGCCCCCGTCCGGACGCCCTGGACAGGGCGAGCAGGCAACCACATGCGCCGGAACACACCGAAGACCCAGAAGCAGATGCTTCTGGGCCTTCGGTCTATCAGTAGCGGGGACAGGATTTGAACCTGCGACCTCTGGGTTATGAGCCCAGCGAGCTACCGAGCTGCTCCACCCCGCGTCGGTGAACCCAACAGTACGGGATACCGACGACCAGCGCAAAATCCCTTTCACCCGGCCCCGAGCCCGCCCCTCAGGCCGTCAGCTCCTGACGCAGGGCGTCCCGCAGCCGGGCGGCCCGCTCGGCGACCTCAGCAGGGCCCAGCGCCACCGCCCGGCCGCACCAGTGCTGTGCCTCCACCAGCTCACCGCGCCGCGCACAGAGCAGCGCCAACCGCAGTGCAGCCCGCCCGTGGCCGGCGTCGGCGGCGCGCTGCCACCACAGCGCAGCCTCCTGCTCCTCGCCCTCACGGGCGAGCAGCAGCCCGAGGTTGAACGCCCCGTTCCGGCTACCCGAGTCGGCCGCCTCCCGGTACCACCGCACCGCGTCGGACAGGTCACCCCGGGCGGCGGCCAGCATGCCGACCCGCACCTGCGCCCGCCGGTGCCCTTGCTCGGCGGCCCGCTCGTACCACTCCTCGCACTCGGTCTTCTCGGCGACCGGCTCCCCGAGCACCGGCGCGCCGGGCGGCGGCTGGCGCGCGTCGAGTACGGTCGCGAGCCGGAACGCGGCCTCCGGACTACCGCTGCCCGCCGCGCAGCGCAGATAGCGCTCCGCCTCACCGTGCTCACCGTCGCGCAGCCGGGCCATCCCCACCTGGAGCGCCGCCTCGGTGTGCCCGGCCGCTGCCGCGCGTTCGTACCAGCACAGGGCGGTGCGGTCGTCGTCCCGCCCGGCGTACAGGATGCCGAGGTTGAAGGCGGCGTCCACGCTGCCCGCTTCCGCGGCCTTGGAGAACCACGGCTCAGCACCCGTCGGGTCGCCCGCCTGGAGGAGCAGGACCGCGAGCGCGTTGGCCGCCTCACGGTGCCCGGCGTACGCCGCGCGCCGGTACCACTGCTCTGCCTGGGACGTGCGGTCCTGGGCCGCGCAGAGCAGACCCAGGTTGTACGCGCCGTTGACGTCGCCCGCGTCCATCGCGGCGCGGTACCAGCGTTCGGCGGTCTGCTGCTCACCCCGTGCAGCGTGCAGTGCACCGAGCGCATTGGCAGCGTTGCCATCGCCGTCCTTGGCGGCCCGCAGCCACCACACGGCGGCGCTGTCCTCGTCGCCCGCGTCCCGCAGCAGGAACCCCAGCGCACAGGCGGCGCGGGGCTCTCCGTCCTTGGCGGAGGTGAGGTACCAGCGTCCGGCCTCCTTCAGCTCGCCCCGCCGCTCGAGGATGGCCCCGAGCTGGAGTGCCGCTCGCCGGTGTCCGCGCGCGGCGGCCTGGCGGTGCCACTGCTCGGCTTCACGCCAGAGCTCTTCGGCGGTGCGGCCCCCGGCCGGGGACTCGTCCGCCGGAGCGGTGTCACCGGAGGCACCACGGTCAGGATCCCGGGGCTCGCAGCCCGCGGCGGCGAACCGTGTGCCGGTGCTGCCGCCCACGGACACCATCGCGTCGTCTCCGTCCCCGTATCGCGGGTGGTCCTGTGCCGTGCCGAGGACCAGTCCCGCAGCCGCCGGCCCGTCGCCTGCCCGGACCGCGACACGGGCGCAGCGCTCGAGCGCGCATGCCAGCCGGTACGCCGCCTCACGGTGCCCCTGCTCGGCCGCCGCGCGCAGCCAGCGCTCCGCGCCCGGTTCGCTGCGGTGTTCCAGCAGATCGGCGAGGGCGTAGGCGCCGAGGGCGTGGCCCTGCTCGGCGGACTGGCGCAGCCAGTACTCGGCCGCGGGGTCGTCGCCGCGCTCGCGGTAGTGCCGGCCCAGCGCATGTGCGGCGGCGGCGGAACCCGCGACGGCGGCGATACGCCACCAGCCCGCCGCCTCGTCCGGGTATCCGCGCTGATGGAGCAACACACCCAGGTTGTTCGCGGCAGCGCGGTCCCCCTCGGCGGTCGCTGCCCGTAGCTGCGGCTCGGCAGCATCGAGGTCGCCGCGGCGCAGCAGCATGGCTCCGAGGACGCTCATGGAGGCGATGTCCCCGGCCTCTGCGGCACGGCGATGCCGGGCCTCGGTCTCCGCCTCGGCCGCCTCGGCCGCCTCGACGGTGTCACCCGCGTCTGCCGCGTCTTCGGCATCGGCGGCGTCTGCCGTGTCTGCGGCGTCAAGACTGACGAGCGAGGCGGGGTCGGCGGGTGCGGCGGGCCCGGCCTGGTCAGGGTGCGTGGGGGCGTCAAATATCGCGGCAAGCCGAAGAGCGCTCCCTGCCACCACAGCATCGACTCCGACCGCTGCCATCGCGGTCCCGGTATGCCCCTGCGCAAACCGCCCTGTTCCCAACAGAGTTGCCCTGTCCCCCATAAATCCCATCGTCGCACCACCCGCAACCCGCGTACACCTGGTATATCGCAGCCAGTGAGGTCACTTCAGCGTTTTGTCGACATGCCCACAGAGAGACAAGTCAAACACGTCGCACCCCAACTCGGGCCCCTCGGCACGCGCTTCTCCCCCCGCGTGTTTCCTACACGCGCCAACTCGCATGAAAAGGCAGGAACATGCATGCATGAAGAAGGCCCGGATCCTGATGGATCCGGGCCCTCGACTTCAGTAGCGGGGACAGGATTTGAACCTGCGACCTCTGGGTTATGAGCCCAGCGAGCTACCGAGCTGCTCCACCCCGCGCCGTTGTGCGACTACCGTACCACGCCGCGTGGTGTGCCCTGGTCGGCGGCCGTGCGGGGCCTTCGACCCCCGACCAGGGCATGGTGCCGGTGTCCGTTCAGCCCCGCTAAGGAGCCTGTGACGGGGCTGCCGAAGGCGCTGTGGAAGCAGCTGGCGGGGGTGCTGACGACGCGGGCGGTGACTGCGGCGGCTGCGCCCCGGACGACTGGGCCGCGGCAGCGCGCTCCAGCGCCGACTGAAGGTCCGCCTGGGCGCGGCCGTACGCCGTCCAGTCGTTCTTCTTGAGCGCCGCCTGGCCCTCCTCGTACGCCTTCTGGGCGTCCGCGATGGCCTGCTTCAGCGCCGCGTCACCGGTGGCCGGCGGCTTGGTCGTGTCGCCGGGCGGCGGCGGAGTCGTCGGCGGCTGCTCGACGCCGCCTTCGACGCCGAACACGGCGTTGAGCGCCTCCGCCAGGCTGTCCTTGAAGACGGGCTTCCCCCCGTACGAAACCGCGACCTTCTTCAGCAGCGGGTAGTTCGCGCTGCCGCCGCGTGCGTAGACCGGCTCGATGTAGAGGAAGCCGCCGTCCAGCGGGACCGTCAGCAGATTGCCGTACTCGATGTCCGAGTCCGTGCCTCTGAGGTCGCGCACGAACGTGGCGACCTCCGGTACGCCGTTCAGCTCGGACTGGACCTGCTGAGGGCCCTGCACGGTCGAGGTGACTCTCAACAGCCTTATCGACCCGTACTTGTCACTCGTCGCATCCGCGTCCACCGCCATGAACGCACCCAGGTTGGGCCGTCCGCTCGGAGTGAAGGTCGTGGTGAGCGAGAACTTCTGGTCCGTTTCCCCGGGCATCTTGAGGCTCAGGTAGTACGGGGGGACCGTCCGGGCGTTCTTGTTGGTCGGGTCGTCCGGCACCTGCCAGGCGTCGCTGCCGCTGTAGAACTGGTCGGGGTCGGTCACGTGGTACCGGGTCAGCAGCTCGCGCTGGACCTTGAACATGTCCTGCGGATAGCGCAGATGGGCCTTGAGCGCCGGGGCGATGTCGCTCTTCGGCTTCACCGTGTCCGGGAAGGCCTTCATCCAGGTCTTGAGGACCGGGTCCTCGGTGTCCCACTGGTAGAGGTCGACGGTGCCGTCGTACGCGTCGACGGTCGCCTTCACCGAGTTGCGGATGTAGTTGACCTGGTTCTGCTGCGCGACCACGGCCCGCTGGCTGTCGGTCAAGGAGTCGGCCGTGGTGTCGCCCAGCGTCGTACGCGAGGCATAGGGGTAGCCGTTGGTGGTGGTGTAGGCGTCGACGATCCACTTGATGCGGCCGTCGACCACCGCCGGATAGGCGTCGCCGTCGATGGTGAGCCAGGGAGCCACCGCCTCGACGCGCTCCTTGGGCGTGCGGTTGTACAGGATCCTCGAACCCTCGCCGATCGCTCCCGAGTAGAGGATCTGCGGCTCACTGAACGCCACGGCGTACGCGGCGCGGTTGAACGCGTTGGAGAGGTCGACCCCGCTCTTGCCCTTGTAGCTGGTGGTCGCCTCACCCTCGCCCTTGCGCTCGTAGTCGAGCTCCTTCTGCGGGCCGCCGACGATCGAGTACTGCGCGGTCTTCTCGCCGTAGTAGATCCGCTGCTCGTACGTCCCGAACTGGCCGGTCGTGGGCAGTCCGGACTCGGTGAAGTCGGGCGAGCCGACCGTCCCCTGGTCCTCGTTGGTGATCGTGTTGGTGCCCTTGGCCGCGATCGCGCCGTAACCATGGGTGTAGGTGAAGTGGTCGTTGATCCAGTTGTGCTTCGGAATGCCCTGGACGTTGAGCTCGCGCAGACCGATCACCGTGTCCTGCGGCTTGCCGTCCGTACCCCGGTACCGGTCGACATCCAGCGTGGCCGGGAACTGGTAGTACTTACGCTCCTGCTGGAGCTGCTGGAAGGCCGGCGAGACGACATTGGAGTCGACGAGCCGGTAGCTGGCGGCGGTCGCCGCCTGCTCCCGCTGCTGCGCCTTGCGCTTGGGGTCGCCCTTGCCTGCGTAGTCCTCGGCCTTGGTCCGGTCGATGCCGTACGCCTTGCGCGTGGCCTCGATGTTCTTCTGGATGTACGCGGCTTCCTTGGCCTGCTCGTTCGGCTGGACCTGGAACTTCTGGACGATCGCCGGGTAGAGGCCACCGATCAGGATCGCCGACAGCACCATGAGCCCGAAGCCGATCACGGGGAGCTGCCAGGTGCGGCGCCACAAGGTCGCGAAGAACAGCGCGGCGCAGATCACGGCGATGCAGAAGAGGATCGTCTTCGCCGGAAGATAGGCGTTGGCGTCGACGTAGCGCAGCCCCGTCCAGTTGCCGGCCGCCTTGAAGTCACTGGACTTGACCGCCAGACCGTACCGGTCGAGCCAGTACGCGACGGCCTTCAGCGCGACGAAGAACCCGATCAGCACCGACAGATGACCAGTGGCCGCCGCGGTGGCCCGCGCACCGGGGCTGGTGATGCGCAGCCCGCCGTACAGGTAGTGGGTGAGGGCGGCGGCGATCACCGAGAGCACGGCCGCGGCGAAGCCGAAACCGAGCAGGAAGCGGTACCACGGCAGATCGAACGCGAAGAAGGACACGTCGAGCCCGAACTGCGGGTCCTTCTGCCCGAACGGGACGCCGTTGACCCACATCAGCCAGGTGCGCCACTGCGTGGAGGCGGAGGCTCCGGCGATCAGCCCGACCAGCGCGGTGATCGCGAGCAGCACCCACTTCCTGTAGGGAGCGATCCCCATCCGGTACCGGTCGAGGCTCTGCTGCTCCAGCGACATCGCGCTGAGCGGCGGGCGCAGGCGATAGGCCAGCCAGATGTTCGCTCCGACCGCCACGGCCATCAGCAGACCGAAGACCGCGAAGAGACCGACCTTGGTCCAGAGGGTGGTCGTGAACACGGACGAGTACTTCACCGAGCGGTACCAGAGCCAGTCGGTCCAGAACCCGGAGAACATGACAAAGGCCATGGCCAGCACGGCCAGCACGCCGAGTGTCATCAGCAGGGTGCGGACGCGCCGGGACGGCCGACCGACTCTGATCCGTGGCCCGCTTGGGCCTCCGCCGCGGTCCGGCATCTGGAAAGCCAACGTGCGCCCCTCGAAGTTCGCGGTTGTGTGAAACGTACAAGCATATCCGCGTGGCGCGGATGTACCTCGGGCCCTGGCGATCGTAGAGCCCACTCATGGAACTTACTGAGGCTTTACCTAGTTCCCGACGGCGGGGGCGGAGGAGGCAGGATATTGGCCATGTCCAACGTTTCCTCTTCATCGTCCCCCTCATCTCCTGACGATCAGCCGTCCCGGGCGGCCACCCCGCTGGCCGGGAACCCCCTGACCCGGGCGGTGCTCGAGATCGACGAGTACGCGTCCGGCCTCGGCTGGGACCAGCCCGCGCGGCTGTTCGCGCTGGTCGACACCGCCAAACTGCGCACCCAGGAACCGGGTCTCGCCGACCAGCTCGGGCTGGCCGAAGGCGAGACGTCCGGTGCGCTCACCCCGGTCGAGCAGGACGAGATCCCGCCCGGGACCCCGCTGGACGAGTTCCTCGGGACGATCGCCTGGCCCGGCGCCGTCGCGGGCTGCGCGCTGACGGTGGAGCGGCTGATGCTGCCGCCGTCGGCGGAGGCGTCCGTACCGAAGGGCCTCGACGAGGCCGGCCTGACCGCCTGGGTGGCCGCGCATCCGGACCGCCAGGAGGTACGGATGACTGTGGCGGTGCTCCGCAACGGCGCGCGGGAGTCGGCGCTGCGGCTGCGCGAGAAGGACTCGCCGAGGGAGGTCGTCACCGGCGCGGACCTGGTGCCGGGGTTGGCCGAGGCCCTGTCGGCGACGTTCGAGGCATAACTGCGCCACGGGGGACGGCGGGGGATGGCGCCGGGGGTGCGCTCCGCGTGGGCGCACCCGCTGCCCTGCCGAACCCGCTGGTCTCCTGGCCCGGCGGACGGCCGCCGCTTACGGGCGGTCAGCCCTTCGAGCAGCTCGGCAGGCTCTTGGTGTCCCCGCTGCGGATCTTCTCCAGGGACTTCACGGCGTCGCCGATGGCCTTGACCTTGACCAGGGTGAGCCCGGCCGGGATGTCGGAAGCCGCGGCGGCGCAGTTGGCTTCGGGCGTCAGGAAGTACTCGGCGCCCGCGTCCCGTGCGCCGACCAGCTTCATCTCGATCCCGCCGATCGGGCCGACCGTCCCCTTCTCGTCGATCGTGCCGGTGCCCGCGACGAACTTGCCGCCGGTCAGATCCTCCGGAGTGAGCTTGTCGACAATGCCGAGGGAGAACATCAGCCCCGCGCTGGGGCCGCCCACGTCGGCGAGCTTGATGTCGATGGTGAAGGGGAAGGTGTGGTCGGTTCCCGCAGTGATACCGACGACTGCCCGGTCGCCTTCATCGGACTTCACCGTGTTCACCGGCACGTCCTGGGTGGCCGACGGCTCCTTGCCCGCCTTCTCCGCAGCCGCCGCCTCCTTCGCGGGCACGATCGTGAAGACGGTCTTCTGCCCGGGGCGGTGCTTGGTGACTGCTTTGGCCACCTCGTCCGGTGCCTTGACCGCCGCACCGTCCACGGCCCTGATCACATCCCCCGCGTGCAGGGTGCCCTCAGCCGGGCTTCCCTTGCGGATGGATGAGACCACCACCCGGGTGCTCACCGGAACACCCAGCTGCTTCAGTGCCGCGACCTTGGCGCTCTCCTGGGACTGGCTGAACTCCTCGGCGTTCTCCTGGTTGGACTGCTCCTCGGTCTTGCCGTCCGGGTAGAGGGTGTCGTGCGGCACCACCACGTTGTCGTGGGCCAGCCAGCCGTAGATGACTTCAGCGAGGTTCATCCGGTAGGCCGCGCCGGTGACCCTGACCGTCGTCATGTTGAGGTTGCCGGAGGTGGGGTAGCTCTTGCGCCCGGAGATCTGCAGCACTGGCTCGCCGCCCGCCTCGCCCAGCGTGTTCACCGTCGGGCCGGGCGTCATCTCGGCGTAGGGCGGTGCCAGGTACACGCCGACGCAGAGCAGCACGATGAGGACGAGGGTGGAGGCGAGCATCGTCGCTGTGCGGCGTGGCATGGAACGACAGTACGGGACTGGTCCGCCAGTGCACTCGCCGGGCCAGTCCGTACGGGCGCGAGAAGCCGGCACGCGCCCCCCTGCGAGGGCACGCGCCGGCCAAAGCCTCTGAGCGACGTCAGCGCGGGAACATCAGGCAGCGTCCGAACCGGAATGGGACTTCTCCATCGCGTTCCGGAACCGCGCATAACCGTCCAGCTCGGCGATGTCCCCGGTGGCTCGGCTGCGCGAGGCCCAGCTTCCCCAGATCGCCGCACCGACGGCGGCGAAGAGCGGAATCAGCAACCAGGCAAGTGCCGCCATTCCTACCTCCCGACCCTTGGGCTGGAACAACCACTGCTACAGCTAGCCGATCAGCAGATTAACCATCCGTCTGTTCAACGCTGGTGGCAGGGTGACAGTTACGCAAATCGGTTTCCCTGCCCGGCGACCGGGTTGCCGCCAGTCCTTCCACGGGTACCCGTGACGCACACCTGCACGCGCCCTAAAGAGGTGCCTAAGGGTGCATATAACGCACCAGCACCCACCCAGGGGCGCTACGCGCCCACCCGCCCTCCCGTCGCCCGGCCACCACCCCTCGAACGGGGGCGCTACGCGCCCACCCGCCCTCCCGTCGCCCGGCCACCACCCCTCGAACGGGGGCGCTACGCGCCCACCCATTCCTCCGTCCCGTCCGAGAAGCTCTGGTGCTTCCAGATGGGGACCTCGTGCTTCAGGTCGTCGATCAGCTTCCGGCAGGCTTCGAACGCCTCGCCGCGGTGCGGGCACGAGACGGCGACCACGACGGCGAGGTCACCGACCTCGAGATCACCCACTCGGTGGATGGCCGCCAGAGCCCGGACCGGATACTCGGCGACGATCTTCTCCGCGATACGCCGCATCTCCACCTCGGCCGTGGGATGGCACGAATAGCCCAGCGCATCGACATCGGCGCCGCCGTCGTGATTGCGCACGGTGCCCACGAAAAGCGCTGTACCGCCTGCCGCGGCGTCGCCGACCGCGCGGAAGACCTCGTCCACGGAGAGCGGGGACTCGCGGATCTCCAGCAGCCGGATCGGATCCGCTGCCGCCTGCTCGCCGGGGTGATCGCTCATGTGTGCCATGACTCCATCGTGCCGCACCGCCCCGACCTCCCGGAACCGCGCTTTCGCCCGGGCGCGGACGGCGGCTTTTGGAGTCTCCTACAGTCCGCGCCGCTTACGTGCCCGCCGTACCAGGGCGGCCGTACCCAGCAGCGCGACGGTCGCACCCGCCGCACCCGCCGCCGCCGTCGCATCCTTGCGGCCCAGGCGGCGACCCGCGACGGTGTGCTGGCCCTCGACCTCTTGCAGCAACGCGGCGAGCACCTCCTCGTTGGTCCACTCGGGCCGCCATCCGGCGTCGTGCAGTCTGCCCACGCTGACCACCCAGGGGTGCATCGTGTACGCGAGGTCCCCCGCGGGGGACGGAGTGAGGCCGATCCGGTGCAGCCGGGCCGCCGCGCCGAGCGCGACCGCGGACGGCAGCTCCATCCGGCGGATGCCGCTGAGCTCCTCGACCTCCTCCTGCTCGAGCCAGCCGTCGCAGCCGACCGCGAACTCGCCGTCGACCTTCTCCAGGGCCGCGTACTCCAGGGCGCTCACCAGGTCCTCGACATGGCAGAACTGCCAGGTCGGCCGGGATCCGGCGACGACGAGCAGCCGCGGTGACTCGAAGTAGCGGGTGAGGGCCGTGTCCGTGCCGCCCACCAGCACCGCGGGCCTGACCACCGTGACGTTCAGTCCGGGGTGGGCACGCGGAGCACGGCGGCCCAGGCGCTCGATCTCCAGCAGGTCGCCGACCCCGGTGGCCTCGGCCGTCGCCCGCAGCTCGGCGTCCTCGGACAGCGGGATGTCGTTGTCGGGCAGAGCCCCGTAGACCATCGCCGAGGTGCACAAAACGACCCGGTGGACACCCGCGGCAGCGGCGGCGGTGAGCACGGTCTGCGTACCGCGCACGTTGTACGCGGAACGGGCCGCGGGGTCCGTCTCCAGATCCAGATCGAGCGCCAGGTGCACGACGACGTCGGCGCCGCGCAGCTTCTCGGCGATCGCCGGGTCCCGGACGTCGAGGATGTGCCAGTGGGCCTCCGGGATCTCACCGCGCCGCTCGTCGATGGCGATGACCTGCTTGATCTCGTCGGATGCGACGAGGCGCCTCGCCAGCAGGTCGCCGATACCCGAAGCGGCGCCGGTCACCGCGACCACGGGGCCGCGCCCCGCGGCGGGGCTGAGGGGGTTTCGCGCTGCGCGAACCTGCGGATCTGCTGCACGAACCTGCGGATCTGGGGAACTCACCAGGCGTCTCCAGCGGTTGTCTTCAGTACGTGCGCGAAAGCCGCGCACGCACCAGGTGGCGTCCATCCTGCCGCAGGCCGCGGGTCGGCGGAGCACCCAGCCCTCGTCCGGTCCGGATCAGCCACGGTCAGGTCCGGAACCGCCGTGGTCTTACGAGAGCAGTCGGCCGATGACGCCACCGCGGCCAGGCGGGCCACGCTTAGGCTGGTGGTGTAGTCGGGCAGCCGCCGCCGGCAGAAGCCGACGGCCCTACGAGCCGAGGAAACCTGTGAGTGACTCTCCATTCGGATTCGGCCTTCCGCCGGAGGAGCCGGAGAACGGCGACGAGGGCAAGAAGAAGGACCCCGCTGGAGGTGGGCAGGGTTCCGGTGGCGGCCAAGGCGGCCCGGCCAACCCCTTCGGGTTCGGGTTCCCGGGAGCGGGTGCCGGAGGGCCTGGCGGAGCGGACAATCCGTTTGCCGCGATGTTCGGCTCGCTGAACCCCAACGACCTCGGCGCGGCCTTCCAGCAGCTCGGCCAGATGTTGAGCTACGAGGGCGGCCCGGTGAACTGGGACATGGCCAAGCAGATCGCCCGCCAGACGGTCTCCCAGGGCACCCAGGACGGCACCAAGGACGCGAGCGTGGGCCCGGCCGAGCGATCGGCGGTCGAGGAGGCCATGCGGCTCGCCGACCTGTGGCTCGACGGATCGACGTCGCTGCCGTCCGGTGCCACGAGCGCCGTGGCGTGGAGCCGCGCGGAGTGGGTCGAGGCGACGCTGCCCGCGTGGCAGCAGCTCGTCGACCCGGTGGCCGAGCGCGTCGGTACCGCCATGGGCGATGTGCTCCCCGATGAGATGCAGGCGATGGCGGGTCCCCTGATCGGCATGATGCGCTCCATGGGCGGCGCCATGTTCGGCCAGCAGATCGGGCAGGCCATCGGCGTGCTGGCGGGAGAGGTCGTGGGTTCGACGGACATCGGGCTGCCGCTCGGTCCCGCGGGCAAGGCCGCGCTGCTCCCGCTGAACGTGGAAGCGTTCGGCAAGGACCTGGGGGTCTCCAAGGACGAGATCCGGCTCTATCTGGCCCTGCGCGAGGCCGCTCACCAGCGGCTTTTCGCCCACGTGCCGTGGCTGCGTTCACATCTGTTCGGCGCGGTCGAGGGCTATGCGCGGGGCATCAAGGTCGACACGACCAAGCTGGAGGACGTGGTCGGGCAGTTCGACCCGACGCATCCCGAGCAGTTGCAGGAGGCGCTCCAGCAGGGGATGTTCCAGCCCGAGGACACCCCGGAGCAGAAGGCGGCCCTGGCCCGGCTGGAGACGGCGCTGGCGCTGGTCGAGGGCTGGGTGGACGCCGTGGTGCACGACGCCGCCAAGAACCGGCTGACCTCGGCGGACGCCCTTCGCGAGACCCTGCGACGGCGGCGCGCCTCCGGCGGTCCGGCCGAGCAGACCTTCGCGACGCTCATCGGTCTCGAACTGAGGCCTCGGCGGCTGCGGGACGCCTCACGGCTGTGGGCGTCGCTGACCGACGCACGCGGGCTGGACGGGCGCGACGGTCTGTGGGAGCACCCGGACATGCTGCCGACGGCTTCCGACCTCGATGACCCCGACGGCTTCGTCCACCATGAGCAGCTCGACTTCTCCGAGTGGGACAAGATGCTCGGCGAGGCCGCAGAGGGCCGCCGCGAAGGCAATGGCGACAGCGACAGCGGTAAGGACGACACCGACAAGTGAGCCTGTACGACGACGCCGTACGCGTACTGAAGGACTACCCACACAGCGGGGACAGCGCCGATCGGGGCACCGGCCAGGAGTCCCTGTGCCAGGAGTACCTCGACCATCTGACCGGGCACCCGGACGGGATGTGGAAGGCCTGCGGGGCGGGACACCTGACGGCCAGTGCGCTGGTGGTCGACCCGTACCGCGGCCGGGTGCTGCTGACCCTGCACAAGAAGCTGGGCATGTGGCTCCAGATGGGGGGCCACTGCGAGCCGGGCGACGCCACCCTCGAGGAAGCGGCACTGCGTGAGGCGGCCGAGGAGTCGGGTATCCCCGGTCTTGAGCTGCTGTCCGGCGGTCCGGTGCGGCTGGACCGGCATCCGATTCCCGCGCCCTGTCACTGGCACTTCGACGTGCAGTACGCCGCCGTGGCACAGCCGGACGCCGTAGCGGCGATCAGCGACGAGTCACTGGACCTGCGCTGGTTCGGGTACGACGAGGTGGCGGGTGTCGCCGACGAGTCGGTCGTACGGCTGCTGGAGCACACCCGGGCCAGGCTGTAGACACTGCCCGGGAGGGGCGAGCGGCCTCGGGATTCCTCCCAAGGCTGCTGCCCACCCCTCCCCCGAGGCACCTCAGCTCCAGACGTTGCCCTGGTTCTGAGCGTGGGACCCTTGCTGGCCCATGCCGTACTGCGCGCGCATCCCCTGCCCGATCTGGGCGTTCTGCGGCGGCAGCAGCTCGCTTGGCTGCACGAGGGCGAAACCCTGGCCGAGGAAGCTGAGCTCCCAGCCCTCGCCCGTGTTGCCCCGGCGCCGCCAGACACCCGTTGAATGGGTCTGGGCCTGCATCTGGACCCGCAGCGACGACGACCAGGCGACGATCGCATCCGCGTCCGCGTTGACGTACTTGTCCGGGGTGACCTGCATCATCAGCGGCTGTCCCGAGGTCATGAGGGCGACCTTGCCCCGCCCGGAGATGTTGAGCTGGTACTTCCCGGAGCCGGAGATCCCGTACTGACTGTCCACGGCAATGACCTCGGTGTGCAGACCGGAGTCGAGCGCCAGCACATAGGCGCTGTCGACGGTCATGCCCTCCTGGTCGACGTCCACGACATGGATGTACTGGGCGAGGTTGGCGAAGTAGACCGTGCCCTGGCCGGAACAGCGCATCAGGTCAAGGCCCTCGCCTGTGCGGGCACGGGCGCGCCGCTGTCCCCCCGACTGGTACTCGCCGTCGAAGTCGATGAGCCCCTGGTAGGCGACCATGGCGCCCTTGCGGGCGAGGACGTCGTCGTGCCCGGTGAGCGCCACCCTCAGGAGCTGCGGGTTCTGGACGGCGTACCGTTCCTGGGACTGCTGTTCGGCGTAGCTGAAAAGTGGGCTCTGCATGGTGTGTTCTCGCTCCCCCTCAGCCCCGGACCCGCAGGCGGTCGGTGCTGTCCTCACTCGGCTGTACGACGACGATGCCCTGGCCCGAGAAGGCCATCTGATATGCCTCGCCGCTGCCCCGGCCGATCAGGGACGAGGCCTTGAAGCTGCGCTTGCCCTTCACCTTCAGGTTCGGCGACCAGGCGACGAGGGCGTCCGGGTCCACGTAGGTCTCGTCGTCTCCGCGCCCGCAGTCCACCACGATGGGCGTGCCCCGCGAGGTCAGGGCGACCCAGCCGGTGCCGGCCACCGTGACGTTCCACAGGCCCTGCCCGGCGAACTTGGCGAGGCCCTTGACGCGTTCGACACCCCACTGAAGGTGTGCGTCGAAGGCGAGGAGATTGGTGCCGTTGACCGAGAGCGAGTCGTTGTTGAGGTTGATGACGACGACATCGGCGCCGTAGTCGGCCAGATAGAGCAGTCCGTCGCCGGAGCACTTCATGATGGGCGCCCCCTCGCCGGTCACCCATTGCGAGGCGACCTGACGGACAGCGGGCGGGTTGGGCTCGTACTGGATGAAACCCTCGTACGCGACCATCGAGCCGGCGCGGGCGAACAGGTCCTGGCCCGAGGCCATGGCGACCTTGAGCATCGTGCGGCCGTGGTTCTCCATCCTGGCCACCACGGGGGTCGGGGCGTAGCCCGCGAGTTGCTGGTTCATTCTCCGGGCTCCCTCAGACCTCGTAGGGCTGGACGACGATGAAGTTGCCGGGGGCGCCCCGGAACTGCAGGTTCACGGTTTCTCCGCTGTGGCCCGGGTAGGCGTTGCGGCGCAGCCTGACCTGGCTGGACAGGATCACCTGGGAGGCTGCCGACCAGGCCACGATGGCATTGGAGTCGGCGAAGGTGGTCGGGGTGACCGGGAGTACCACCGGGATGCCGCGGGTCTTCACGACGACCGTGCCGGTGCCCTGGAACATCATGGTGAACAGTGCCCCACCCGGGATGCCGTGGCCCTCGATGCGGCGCACCTCGTGCTGGAGCGACTCGTCGAAGGCGAGGACGTTCTCGGCGGAGACGCAGATTCCGTCGCCCTGGAGCTCGATCGGGTGCAGATGTGCGCCCTCTTCGGCGAAGAAGACCTGGCCCCTGCCGGTGCAGCGCATGAGCTGCATCTCCTGGCCGGTCGCGTTGCCGACGATCCGCCCGGCGAATCCGGCACCCTTGTAGCTGAAGTCGATCTTGCCCTGGTACATCACCATGCTGCCCTGCCGAGCGAGCACGGGCGCGCCGCCCATCGCCAGGTCGACCCGCATGAGCTGCTGGTTCTGCGGGGTCCAGCGCTGGCCCGTGGGCAGTTCCTTGTAGGGCTGGAGCGCCGCCTGGAGACCGGCACCGCCCTGAGGCGCGCCTTGCGGGACGCCCTGAGGCACGCCGGGCTGGCCGAACGGGGCCGGCTGCTGGCCGAACGGCGGCTGCGGCGGCTGGTGCTGAGGCTGCTGGCCGTACGGAGACGGCTGGACCTGAGGCGGGACCGTGCCCGTGGGCGGGGTCATGGGCGCGGCGATCGTGGGTGCCGAGTGGATCTGCGGCTGGGCAGGGGCGGGGGCCGGGGCCTGCGTCTGGGGCGCGCCGAACGCCGGCGCGGGCTGTGGGGCCATGGGGGCCTGCGGCGCCTGGGGCGCTGGCGGAGCGCCGAAGGACGGCGCCTGCACGGGCGGGGCCGTCTGCGCGGGCGGGGCGAAGCCGGGCACAGCCTGCTGCGGCTGCTGCGCGGCGGGCTCCTCCTCGGCCACCTCGCCGCCGAAGTTCTTCAGCAGCGCGTCCAGTCCACCGTCGAAGCCCTGGCCCACGGCGGCGAACCGCCAGACGTCCTTCAGGTAGAAGTCGCCGAGCATCAGAGCGCGTTCGGAGGAGAACTCCGAGCCGGTGAAGGCGTATCTGACGACTTCCTCGCCGCCCGCCACGATCCGGATGTGTCCAGGGCCGATCTGCGACATCTGCCCGGCACCGTCGACCGTCGCGGTGAACGACAGCTTGTGGATGTTCGCCGGAATACGGTCCAGCGTGACCCGGAACGACTCGGTGTCGCCGGCTTGGGCGCCGAGCAGCTGAATGGACTCCTCGGGCGACTTGGGCTGGTTGAAGAAGATGAAATACCGGTCGTCCGAGAGCTGCTCATGGGCATCGAGACCGAAGCAGCTGATGTCGAAGGACAGGCCGGGCGCCGCGATCTGCACTCCTACGTACAGATCCGTCCCCGGAGTCAGATCACTGATCTTGGCCTTGTGGCCCCGTTGGAATTCCCTTGCCATGCGTAACGACCGTCCCCCATCCCGACGACTTGTGTCTATGCCGCGCCAGGCTAACCGCTAGGGACGACATTGAACGGAGCCGGGACACATTCGGTACAGGATCGGTGAGGCTCGCGCATGGATCCCTGCTGGTGATCCGGCGTCAGGCAACAGCGGTCAACGGTCAGTCGTCGGCTGTCAGCCGTCAGTGAGCTGACCGTCTGGATCGACCGGGTCGGTGGGATCATCGGGATCGGCGGGCGGGCTCGGAAGCCGGCCCGCAGCCGCTACGCCCTCGAGGTAGCCGCGGGCCCGCTCGGTACGCGGATAGGCCTCGAGGAGCTTCCAGAAACGAGGCCCGTGGCCAGGCACGAGCAGGTGCGCCAACTCGTGGACGAGTACGTAGTCGACGACGTACTCGGGCATGCCCTGGAGCCGGTGGGACAGCCGGATGCTGCCTTCCGCAGGGGTGCAGGAGCCCCAGCGGGTGTTCTGGTTGGTCACCCAGCGGACGGACGCGGGTCTGGCCCGCCCGCCGAAGTACTGCGCGGACAGCCGCCGGGCCCGCTCCGCGAGCTCCGCGTCGCCGAGGGTCCGCTTGCTTTCCTGGGCGGCGAGCTTGTCGAGCATGACCGTCACCCAGCGCTGCTCCTCCGCCTCCGACATCCGGGCAGGGATGAGCACGATCGTCCGGTCGCCCTCGCGGTAGGCGGAGACCGTTCTCCTGCGCCGGGCGCTCCTGCGGACCTCGACAGCGCTCGTCACGGTGGACCGGGACGCATATCGGGGCACACTGCGCTGCCGGCTTTCGGCGCTGTGCGGTGGGTCGGCGGACACGCCCCGACGTTACCCGCTGCGAGTCGCGTAAGTCCCGCCCGCGGGTCGTATGGACCTTGATCCATTCGGCGGTCTTCGACGGCGCGCACGATTTGAACGACTAATACGCACCACCTGTGGATAACTTTCCGCACCCATCGCCGGGCTCCTGCATTCTGATGCCCGGAAGACTCGTCCGGAAAGCCGGACGGGTGGACGGCGGGTGGACGCGGTCCTGACATTGCGGTCCGTTTGCCGCAGAGGACGGGGGAGTTATGCATCCGATGGTGAAGCGGGGACTTCGGCGCGCCTGGCGGGATCTGCGGTATGTGCAGTTCGGTGCCACGTCCGCACATGCGGTGGTCGTCGGACCGGTGGACACGGCGACCGGGAGTCTGATCTCGCTGCTCGACGGCACGCGCGGGCTGCCCAGGCTGCGAGACGAGGCCAAGGCGATGGGGCTCCCCGCGAGTCAGGTGGACGCGCTTCTGGCACGGTTGGCCACAGCGGGACTGGTCGATGACACGACAGGGGGCGGACCGGAGGCCGACGCCCTGCGCGAGCGGGCAGGTGCCGCGCTGGACCGGCTGCGGCCCGATCTCGCCTCGCTCTCGGTCGTCCATCCGGAACCGGGTGCGGCGATGGCCCGGTTGGCCGCCCGGGGCGCCATGCGTGTCCAGGTGCGCGGCGCCGGACGGGTCGGGGCGGCGATCGCGGCAATGCTGTCCGCCTCCGGTGTGGGCCGGGTGGACGTCCTGGACTCGGGACACGCGGCGCCCTGGGACGTGGCACCCGGCGGCCTGGCAGCCGATGCGGTCGGCGAGCGCCGGGACACCGCGGCGGGCCGACTGGTGCGGCAGTGCGCCACGGTGAGGCTGCCGCGCGGGGCGCGTCGTCCCCCACCCGCCGGCCCGCCGCGGGACGAGCCACCGCTCTCCTTGGTGGTCATCGCGCCGCGGGACGGTCTCGCTGCGTACGCCCCGGATCCCGCCGTCGCCGAACAGTGGCTCGGCACCGGCACCCCGCATCTCTACGCGGGGGTGCTGGAGGCCACTGGGGTTGTTGGGCCGCTGGTGCTACCGGGTGGCAGCGCCTGCGCGGGATGCATGCAAGGAGCGAGGACCGACCGTGATCCCGCATGGTCGCGGATGCTTGCGCAGTGGCGTTCGGGCCGTGACGCGTCCCTGGCCGGACCCTGCGATCTCGCGCTCGCCACCGCGGTGGCGGGGCTCGCCACGGCACATGCGCTGGCGTTCCTCGACGGAGATCTACCGGCGAGCACCGGGGCTCGCTGGGAGGTGTCGCTGCCTCTCTTGGAGTGGCGGTCGGAGTGGTTCAGAGGCCATCCGGACTGCTCGTGCGGCGCGGTTGGGCACACTGTGGGGGAGCGCGCACAGGGGGCCGGGGAACCGCACGACACAATGACCGGGTAACCACCGCACGCGGCACGGCAGTCTGGGATCTGGAGGGGCGCAATGTCTGATCTTCCCCGGAAGGCGGTCACCCGCACCGCCAAGTTGGCCGCTCTGCCCCTGGGCATCGCCGGTCGCGCGACATGGGGGCTGGGCAAGCGGCTCGGCGGCAAGTCCGCGGAGATCGTGGCCAGGGAGCTGCAACAGCGCACGGCGGAGCAGCTGTTCAAAGTGCTGGGCGAGCTCAAGGGCGGCGCCATGAAGGTCGGGCAGGCGCTGTCCGTCTTCGAGTCCGCGCTGCCCGAGGAGGTCGCGGGCCCCTATCGGGCCGCCCTGACCAAACTCCAGGATGCCGCTCCCCCGATGCCGGCACGCACGGTCCACCAGGTGCTGGCAGAGCGTCTCGGCGAGGACTGGCGAGATTCGTTCCGGGAGTTCGACGACAGTCCGGCCGCCGCGGCGTCGATCGGCCAGGTCCATCGCGCCGTCTGGCATGACGGGCGCGAAGTCGCGGTGAAGGTGCAGTACCCGGGGGCCGGTGAGGCGCTGCTCTCGGATCTGACCCAGTTGAGCAGGTTCGCCCGTCTGCTGGGTCCGCTGATTCCGGGGATGGACATCAAGCCGCTGATCACCGAGCTTCGGGACCGCATCTCGGAGGAGCTGGACTACGGGCTGGAGGCCCGGGCACAGCAGAAGCACGCCGCGGAGTTCAGCGGCGATCCGGACGTGGTGGTCCCGGATGTGGTCCACCAGGGTGACCAGGTACTGGTGACCGAATGGATCGGTGGCATACCGCTTGCCCAGGTGATCAGCGCCGGCCCCCAGGAGCAGCGCGACCGTGCGGGCCAGTTGCTTGCCCGCTTCCTGTTCTCGGGACCGGCTCGCACGGGTCTATTGCATGCGGATCCGCATCCGGGGAACTTCCGGCTGCTCCCGGCGGACGATCGGGACGATGACGACCAGGGGCCCGGCGCATGGCGACTGGGAGTGCTGGACTTCGGTACGGTCGACCGGCTCCCGGGCGGGCTGCCCGCCACCATAGGCGAGTCGCTGCGGATGACCCTCGAGGGTGAGGCCGAGGCCGTCTACGAGTTGCTCCGCGAGGAAGGCTTCGTCAAGGAGTCAATCGATCTGGACCCCGACGCGGTCCTCGACTATCTGCTGCCGATCATCGAGCCGGCCGAGTCCGACACATTCACCTTCACCCGCGCCTGGATGCGCAGCCAGGCGGCCCGGATCGCCGATCCGCGTTCCCCCGCACACCAGTTGGGCAAGCAGCTCAATCTCCCGCCCGCGTATCTGCTGATCCACCGGGTGACGCTGAGCACCATCGGAGTGCTGTGCCAGCTGAACGCGACCGTGCGGTTGCGAGACGAACTGGAGGAGTGGCTGCCTGGCTTCCTGCCGGATGACGCGGTGATGGCCGGGCACGAGGACGGAGGCAGGGCCGGTGAGCTGAGTGCGGTGACCGACGGGGATGAACTGGTCGCGGGAGCCTGAGGTAGGCAGGGATGGTCCCGACCACCGTCACCACCACGATGAGTCGAGCCGCCCCTCGATGGCTCTGATATTGGCCCGGGCGCAGTCCTCGCAGAAGTAGCGGCGACGGCCGTTCTCCACGGAGCAGATCCAGGTCGGCGGGGTGCCCTCGGCGACCTTGCCGCACCGGGAACACACGACGTTCTCGGCACCCGGCTGGACTGGGTGATGAGTGTGCTGGTCCACCACGTGACGATAACCCCGGACGGCCCGGTCGGCGGGGACAACGCACCGGAGGGGCAACGCACCGCGGGGGCCGGCCCTGTCGGACCGGCCCCCGCGGGGGAGCTCATGCTCGGGTGGCTACCGGGCTGGAGGTCAGTGCATGACCGCCATGGCCAGCGCGCGGCGGGCGCGCAGTGACACGCGCTCGGCACGGCGCTGCATCCGCCGGGCGGCGATCAGGCGCACGGCCTGACGTTCCGCATCGGCTTCCCGCAGGCGGTCGTGCATATGCGCACGAGCCAGGGCTTCTGGGATGAGTTGCATCTCACGGGTCCTGTTCTGGCGCGAGACATTCGCGCCGGTGGAGCTGAAGGCTGGGGTCACGGAGCCGGACGGCTCGCTGGTGGAAGAGGTCATCGGGGCCTGCTTCTGGGGATCGTGCGTGAGGGGACGGTCGATGGTGCCGGCGGCGTTCATACGGCGACCGGGTTCTTGCGCGGACGGCCACGGGGCCGCTTGCGGGCCACGACCACGCCCTGGACGAAGAGCTCGCCGCCCCAGACGCCCCACGGCTCACGCCGCTCCTTGGCGCCCGCGAGGCAGGCCGCCATAAGCGGGCAGGTCCGGCACAGCGACTTGGCGTACTCGACATCGGCCGGCGACTCGGCGAAGAAGACTTCCGGGTCGTAGGAACGGCAGGGGACGGGTACGCCGAGGTTCTCGATGGCGTCATCGAGCGCGGTCAGCGCGGTGAGGGGGGTCAAGGTGGGGTCCTCCGTGAGGCCGGGCGGGGGGATCGTTTCGGAAGGCGGTACGGACGGGGCGTGCGCTTCGAGTTGCACGGTGGTGTATTCCTCGTCTGTTCGTTCCGGTCTGTGGACCGGGCTTCGGCTGGTACCGGGTCTTGCTGGTCCCGAGGCTCCTTCGCTCTGCTTCCTCATCGGGGAAAACAGAAGGGCCGCGGATCCCTGGTGGGGTTCCGCGGCCCTGAAGGCGCCGGCCTGATCCTGGATCAGGCTGGATCACTCCAGGGTTCGAGCCCACGGAAGGCCCACATCGTGTGGTGCTGCTTCGTCTGCTTCATTCCGGCACTGGCGGCCGCAAAGGCATAGGTCTTGACCTCTGTCTTTGCTACTCCCGCTGCCAGTGCCTTGGTCGGTCGCTCATTGCGCTCCCGGACGGGCAGAGCCGCGCGCAGGGAGGCCGGAAGTTCGGCTGCGAAGCCGGACAGACCGGTGCCAATGAACGCCGAGCCGGAGAGGCCGAGCGAGCAGACGGAGACGACCGAGCGATCGGTCATTTTGGCGGTGGTGCGGATGGAGCTGGCGTAGATGCTGATCACTGGAATCGCCTCCTCTCGGCGTCTCTGGGACCGGCCGGGGCCGATCGCGCGTATATGGGATAGGTACAGCTAAGTACAGCACGAGGACAGGGCTTCAGAGAAGCCGCTGTTCTCGTGGTTAAGAACCTATGGGGATGACCATGGCGGGCGCAAACTATTTTTTCGACGAGTTTGCATCAGTCCTCCTCGCCCTCGTCCTCAACTCCCTGACCTGCACAGATGGTCAGGACATCGGCTCCGAAACGCTCCAGCTTGCGGCCGCCGACACCGGAGATCGCGGCCAGCTCGCCCTCGCTGCCGGGGACGGCCTCCGCGATCGCCATCAGGGTCTTGTCCGTGAAGACGCAGTACGCGGGCTGGCCGAGCTCCCTGGCCTGCCCGGAGCGCCACTCCCGCAGCCGCTCGTACAGCGCCTCGTCCATGTCCGACGGACACTCCTCACAGCGCATCAGCTTCATCTCACCGGCGTCGGTCAGCGTCTTGCCACAGACCCGGCACAGCGCCGGTCCGCGCCGCCTGCGCCGGGCGGCGGAGCCGCCGCCCCGCTCGATGCCCCCCGCACCGCCCGCCCCACCGCCACCGGGCGCCGACGAGCCGGGGCGCAGCCCGGCGAGGAAGCGGGTGGGACGACGTGAGGCCCGGCCACCGGGCGACCGGGACAGCGCCCAGGAGAGCGACAGATGGAGCCGCGCACGGGTGACACCCACATAGAGCAGCCGGCGTTCTTCCTCGATCTGCTCGTCGGTCTTGGCGTAGGTGATGGGCATCATGCCCTCCGTCAGACCGACCAGGAACACGGCGTCCCACTCGAGGCCCTTGGCCGAGTGGAGCGAGGCAAGGGTGACGCCCTGCACGGTCGGGGCATGCTGGGCGGCGGCCCGCTCATCGAGCTCCGCGACCAGATCGGACAGGGTCGCCTCCGGCTTCGCCCGGGCGAAGTCCTCGGCCAGCCGGACCAGCGCGGCCAGGGACTCCCAGCGGTCGCGAACGGCGCCGGAGCCGGCCGGGGGCTCGGTGGTCCAGCCCTTGGTGGACAGCACCGCCCGCACCTGGGAGACCAGGCCCTCGGCGTCGTCCAGCAGGGAATCGTTCCCCCCTGCCCTGGCGGCGCCGCGCAGGGCGACCCCGGCCTCCCGGACCTCGGCCCGCTCGAAGAACCGCTCGGCGCCCCGCAGCTGGTAGGGCACCCCGGCGTCGGAGAGGGCCTGCTCATAGACCTCTGACTGGGCGTTGACCCGGAACAGCACGGCGATCTCGCCCGCGGGGACTCCCGCGGCGATCAGCTCACGGATTCGGCGGGCGGTGCCCTCGGCCTCCGCCGGCTCGTCCCCGTACTCCGTGTACGCGGGCTCGGGGCCCGGATCACGCTGCGAGACGAGCTCGAGGCGGTGCTCGGCGGCACGTCCGCTGGCCTGCCGCAACAGACCGTTGGCCAGGTGCACCACCTGGGGGGTCGAGCGGTAGTCGCGGACCAGCTTGACCACCGTGGCGTGCGGGTGGCGGGTCCGGAAGTTCAGCAGGTGGTCCGGGGTGGCTCCGGTGAAGGAGTAGATCGTCTGGCTGGCGTCGCCGACGACACAGAGGCTGTCCCGGTCGCCCAGCCACAGGTCCAGCAACCGCTGCTGGAGCGGCGACACGTCCTGGTACTCGTCCACCACGAAGTGCTGGTACTGACGGCGGACCTGGTCGGCGATGTCATGGCGGTCCTGCAGAATGCCCACCGTCAGCAGCAGGACGTCCTCGAAGTCGATGGCGGAGCGGTCCCGCTTCAGCTGCTCGTACATGGCATAGATCTGGCCGACCTCGGCCGGGTCGCGGGGGGCGTCCCTGAGCGACTTGGCGACGGCCGCCGGGTAGTCGGCGGGCACCGTCTGGGTGACCTTGGCCCACTCGATCTCGCTGGTCACATCCCGGAGCTCATTGCGGTCCAGCCTGATCCGGCAGCGCGCCGCCGCCTCGGCGACGAGCTGGACCTTGCGCTCGAGCAGCCTGGGCAGCTCCCCCCCGACGACTTTCGGCCAGAAGTACTGGAGCTGGCGCAGGGCGGCCGAGTGGAAGGTGCGGGCCTGCACTCCCCCTGCCCCGAGCTGACGCAGCCGGCCCCGCATCTCCCCCGCGGCGCGATTGGTGAAGGTGACCGCCAGCACACTCGACGGCTGGAGTATCCCCGCCCGCACCCCGTAGGCGATGCGATGGGTGATCGCCCGTGTCTTGCCCGTGCCGGCACCGGCCAGCACGCACACCGGCCCGGCCAGGGCGGTCGCGACCTCGCGCTGCTCGGGGTCGAGCCCGTCGAGCACCGCGTCCGCCGACTCGGGGACCTGAGGGAAGAGTGTGGAGTGCGTTGCTGCTGTCACGCCGCCATGCTGCCAGGTCCGGGGAGATCACCGGGACGGTTGTCCACAGGCGGAGCCGACCAGTCGTACGAATCAGGTGTGAGGCGCCTGACGGACGCGACGGGAATGACGGCGGCATGTCGTACGTTCGAGTAGCCGGACGGCCCACGACCTGGAGCAGCGGGAGAAGACATGCAGGGATCTCTGACGATGTACAGCACGACCTGGTGCGGGTACTGCCGTCGGCTGAAGAGCCAGCTCGACCGGGAAGGCATCTCATACGTCGAGGTCAACATCGAGGAGGACCCGGAGTCGGCGGCGTTCGTGGAGAAGGCGAACGGCGGCAACCAGACCGTCCCCACCGTTCTCGTGGTCCCGCCGAGCGGCGGGGAGAACGTCGTCATGACGAACCCGAGTCTGGCCCAGGTCAAGCAGGCTCTCGCGAGCTGAACGGCTGCGCCCTCGCGCACCACGCCCCTCCGGCACATCGTGATCGGAGGGGCGTTCTTGTGTGCCGGTGCCCTGTACGCCCCTCAGCCGGCCGCTCCGGGCTTCGGCAGGGGCTTGCCGTACCACATCTCGACGAGGTGGGACGCGATCGAGATGCCGTACGGAGGCAGCACCTCCCCCGACTCGAAGGCGGCACACAGCTCCTCCCTGGAGAACCAGCGGGCCTCATGGATTTCCTCGCCGTCGACCCTGATCTCCGACGAGGTGGCACGGGCCATGAAGCCCAGCATCAGGCTCGAAGGGAAGGGCCAGGGCTGGCTGGCGACGTACTCGACCTCGCCGATCGTGACGCCTGCCTCCTCGTGGACCTCGCGCGCCACCGCCTGCTCGATCGACTCGCCCGGCTCGACGAACCCGGCCAGGGTCGAGAAGCGTCCCTCCGGCCAGTGCACCTGCCGCCCCAGCAGGGCGCGGTCCTCCTCGTCAGTGACCAGCATGATCACGGCCGGGTCGGTTCGCGGGTAGTGCTCGGCACCACAGGCCGGGCAGCGGCGGACATGCCCCGCTGCCGCGATGATCGTGCGCTCCCCGCAGCGCGAGCAGAAACGGTGCAGGCGCTGCCAGTTCTCCAGCGCCACGGCGTGCACCATCAGGCCCGCGTCGCGCGGCGACAGCAGCAGTCCGGCCTCACGCAGTCCCGCGGGACGCGCCGACTGGTCGATACGTCCGGGCAGGGCGTCCTTCTGGAGGGCGAAGTAGCTGACGCCGTCCTGGTCGGTGCCGAGGAAGTACCGGTGGGTCTCGGTGACGGGGGCTTCGAAGGCTGGGGTCATCACCAGTTCGGTGCCGCCGTCGGGTCTGTCGTCGACGAGTACCTGGCCGCCGGAGACCACGAAGACCCGGGTGGAGGGATGGCTCCACGCCGCCGCCAGCCAGGCCTCATCCAGGCGGTGATGGGCGGCGCGGTCGATACCGCTCGGCGCGGTCAGACCGATCGGCCGGCCGCCGACAACGTGATGGAAGGTGCTCACGGTACGTTCCACTCCCCCTGGTCGTTCGGGTCGTTCGGTGTACTGACGTTCAGCGGTGGGCGGTGGCCAGCTCTCCCCACAGGTAAGCGCTGGCCTCCACGCCCTTGAGCAGCAGATCGAGCTCGACCTTCTCGTTGGGCGCGTGCCATCCGTCGGACGGCACGGAGATGCCCAGAAAGAGGACGGGCGCAGCGAGCACGTCCTGGAGATCGGCCGCCGGGCCCGAGCCCCCCTCCCGCGTGAAGCGGATCTTCTCGCCGTCGAAGGCCCGGCTCATGGAGCGGACGACCGCCTGGAGGGCGGGGTGGTCCAGCGGGGTCAGGCAGGGGCGGGTCGAGGCGCCGAAGGTGATCTCGTGGCGGATGCCGGCCGGGATCCGGGAGGCGACCCAGTCCCGCACCGCCTCCTCCACGCGGTCCGGATCCTGGCCCGCGACAAGCCGGAAGGACAGCTTCAGCATGGCGGACGACGGGATGATCGTCTTTCCACCGGGGCCCTGGTAGCCGCCTCCGATGCCGTTGACCTCGGCGGTCGGCCTGGCCCAGACGCGCTCCAGGGTGGAATAGCCGGCCTCGCCGAGCGTCGCGCGGGACCTGGCCGTGCGCAGCCACTCGTCCTCGTCGAACGGCAGCTCGGCGAACAGCTCGCGCTCGGCGTCGGTCAGCTCCGCGATGCCGTCGTAGAAGCCGGGGACGGCCACCCGCTCGTGCTCGTCGTGGAGCGCCGCGACCAGCCGGGCGGCGACCGTGGCCGGGTTGGGCACCGCACCGCCGAAGGAACCGGAGTGGATGTCCTGCCCGGGGCCGTACAGCTCGATCTCACAGTCGGCGAGACCGCGCATCCCGGTGCACACCGTGGGGGTGGTCTCCGACCACATCCCGGTGTCGGAGACGATCACCACATCGGCGGCAAGACGGTCCCGGTGCCGCTCCACGAGGGCGCGGAAGTGCGGGGAGCCCGACTCCTCCTCGCCTTCGACGAGCAGTTTGAGATGGACGGCCGGGGCGGTGCGGCCCGTGGCGGCGAGATGGGCGCGCACACCCAGGGTGTGGAAGAAGACCTGGCCCTTGTCGTCGGCCGCGCCGCGCGCGTACATCCGGCCGTCCTTGACGACCGGCTCGAACGGATCGGTGTGCCAGCCGTCCTCGCGGGCCGCCGGCTGCACGTCATGGTGGCCGTAGACCAGCACGGTCGGCGCATTCGGATCATCGGACGGCCACTCGGCGAACACGGCAGGGGCGCCCGGGGCGGCCTCCGGCGTGGCCGGCGGTACCTCCCACACCTCGGCGGCCGGGAAGCCGGTCTCCTTGAGCTTGGCGGCGAGCCACTCGGCACTGCGCCGTACGTCCCCGTCGTGCTCGGGCTGCGCCGAGACCGACGGGATGCGCAGCCACTCGGCAAGGTCGTCGAGGAAGGCCTCGCGGTGCCGGTGTATGTGGGTGCGGACGACGTTGTCCTGGGTCTCGCTCATGCCCCTGAGCCTATCCGGCGCCCGGGGCGGGCTCGTCTGCGCGGTGGTGCGCCGGTTCCTCCGCTGCCGACCGGCCTGCGAGCAGCCGTTCGAGCCCGCTGCGGTCGGGCAGCGCATCGGGGCGTACGACCTCACCGGTGCGGACATAGACGAAGGACGCGGCCACGGACTCCGGTGCGAGACCGTGCTGCTCCGCCCAGCCGAGCCGGTACACGGCGAGCTGCAACGGATCGGCGTCGTGCTCCCGGCCGGTCTTCCAGTCCACGATCTCGAACGCCCCGGTGGCGGCGTCGCGGTAGACGGCGTCGATGCGCCCCCTGACGATCCGGCCCGCAAGGGTGAGCTGTACCGGCACCTCCACGCGATACGGGGTGCGGCGGGCGTAGGGGGTGCGCTCGAAGGCCTCCTTGAGCACGGCGAGGTCCCGCTCATCGGCGATCTCCGCCCCGTCCGGATCGTCCGGGTCGCGGCCAGGAAGCTCATCGGGCCCGAGCATGGGGAGCGGCAGCTCCTCGAACCGCGACTGCACCCAGGCGTGGAACCGGGTGCCCCTGCGGGCCGCCCGCTGGGGCCGGCGCGGCATGGGGCGGGCGAGCTCCTGGGCGAAGCCGTCCGGATCGGCGGCGAGGTGCAGCAGTTGGGAAGCCGAGAGGGAAGGGGGGACGGGGACCTCTCGCACCGTGGCACGGGCGCGGCGGAGTTCGCCGGTGAGCGCTTCGAGGTCGCGGTCCCAGGAGGCGATGGTGCGAGCGTCCTCGATGGTGAGGGGCTCAGAGGCCGGGGCACCGGGGCTGCGCTGGCCGGGGAGCCGGGCGTGTGCGTGGTCCTCCAAGTCGTGGTCGTCCCCGTCCCACTGCGCCGGATCGGGGTCCTCTTCCGTTCCCGCGTCCGCGTCGTCGCTCGCGTAGTCGTGTGTGTCGACGCAGTCCTGCGGCCATGGCTCGTCGTCGGGCTCCATGGGTTCCTCGGGCCAGAAGTCCTCGTGGTCCTCGTGGTCCTCGTGAGGGCCATGACCGGAAGGACCCTCGTCGGAGGCCGCGGTCCCGTCTGCCCTCACCGACATCGCCGACAGATGGCTCAGTACCGTGTCGGCGGCCCGGCGCCGGCGGCGCATCGCCTCGGGATCCAGGGGAAGCGGCCAGGCCCGCTGATCGGTCTCCCCGGCCTCGCGGTGCAGGGCCGGGTTCTCCGCGTCCTCGTCCGGCTCGTCCGTCCAGACCTCGATCTCTCCGTAGCCGGCCGCGCAGTGGTCGTACAGCGCGTGCAGAAAGGCGGATGGGCCACGGCGCCGCTTCTGGGTCGGGCCCCACCAGTGGCCGGAGCCGAGCAGCAGGGAGCGGGGGCGGGTGAAGGTCACATAGCCGAGGCGCAGCTCCTCGATGTGCTGGTGGTCCTTCATGTCCGCTTTGAATGCCTTGAGGCCATGGGCGTCCCACGCCGCCATGTCCGGAAGGGTGTCGGCGTCGCCCCGCAGCGCATGCGGCAGGACCTTGGCCTGGGCGGTCCAGGACTCACGGGAGCGGGTGCTCGGGAACTGGTCGGCGACGAGCCCCGGCACGGCGACCACATCCCACTCCAGTCCCTTGGCCTTGTGGGCGGTGAGGACCTTCACCGTGTTCTCGCCGCCTGGCAGTGCGTTGTCCAGGCCCTTCTCGTACTGCTCCGCGGTGCGCAGGAAGCCCAGAAACGCGAGCAGGCTCGCCTCGCCGTCCAGCGAGGCGAAGGAGGCGGCTGTGTCGAGGAAGTTGGAGAGGGTCTCGCGCCGGCGGGCCGCAAGGGCGTGCGGGGACGCGGAGAGCTCGACCTCCAGACCGGTGGTGGCGAGGACACGGTGCAGCACTTCCATCAGCGGGTCGGCGAGAGAACGCCTCAGCTCCCGCAGTTCCTGGGCGAGGTGGGCGAAGCGAACACGGGCCTCACCCGAGAACGGCAGCCCGTCGTCGGGCTCGCCGGACTCCAGGAAGGTGTCGAGTGCGTCCGCGAGCGAGACCACTTCGGCGGGGTCGGTGCCCTCGACGGCCTCGGCGAGCCGCTGGTCCACGTCGGCGGCGGAGGCGTCGTCATCGCGTGCGCGGTGGACGAGGATACGGGCGCGGCGGCCGAGCAGGGCGAGGTCACGGAGCCCGATGCGCCAGCGAGGGCCGGTCAGGATCCGGACCAGCGAGGCGTTCGCCCCCGGGTCCTGGAGCACTTCGCAGACGGCGACGAGGTCGGCGACCTCGGGCAGGTGCAGCAGTCCCGAGAGGCCGACGACCTCCACGGGGACGTCCCGTGCGACGAGAGCGCCCTGAATCGCGGCAAAGTCCCCCGCCGTGCGGCACAGCACCGCGATCTCCCCCGGCTCCTTGCCCGTGCGGACCAGATGGGCGATCGAGTCGGCGAGCCACTGGATCTCCTCCGCGTGGCCGGGCAGCAGGGCGATGCGCACGGACCCCTCGCGTTCGGCGCCAGTCGCGGGACGCAGTGCCTCGACCCCTTCGTGCATGGCCCGCAGCGGCTCGGCGAGGCCGTTGGCCAGGCTGAGCAGACGGCCGCCGCTGCGGCGGTTCTCGCTGAGGGAGTACCGCGCGGCGGGGCGGCCGTCGGCGAACGGGAAGTGCTCGGGAAAGTCGTCCAGGTTGGCCACGGAGGCACCGCGCCAGCCGTAGATCGCCTGGCAGGGGTCGCCGACCGCGGTGACCGCGTGGCCCGTACCCGTACCGAACAGGCCCGAGAGCAGCAGCCGCTGGGCCACGGAGGTGTCCTGGTACTCGTCGAGCAGGACCACCCGGAACTCGTTCCGCAGAATCCGGCCCACCTCGGGGCGGGTGCGCGCGAGCTCGGCGGAGAGAGCTATCTGATCGGCGAAGTCCAGCAGATCGCGGGCCTGCTTCGCCGCGCGGTAGCGCACGACCAGCTCCAGCAGTTCACGACGGGCGGCCGCGGCCTCGGGGATCTTGCGCAGCTCTGCGTTGGTCAGTCTGGCGGACTCCAGGTCCCGCAGCAGCGCGGAATCGTACGCCAGCAGCCGATCGGGAGGTACGAGGTGCTCGGACAGCTCGGCGTCGAGCGCGAGCAGATCGCTGACCAGGGAGGGGAAGGACTTGGTCAGCGCCGGATACGGCCCGGGGGCTTCCCTCAGCACACGCGCGGCGAGCTGGAAACGGGTGGCGTCCGCGAGGAGCCGGGAGGTCGGCTCCAGACCGATCCGCAGTCCGTGGTCGGTGAGCAGTTGCCCGGCGAAGGCGTGGTACGTGGAGATACGGGGCTCGCCGGACGGATGGGCTCCGGTCACGGAGCCGGGGCTGCCGGACTCCTCGGGAACCGCCCCCGGGATCGCCTCACCGTCGGTCACCCTGGCCCGTACCAGCGCTGTGCGGACCCGCTCGGCGAGCTCGCCGGCAGCCTTGTTGGTGAACGTCAGGCCGAGCACCTGCTCGGGTGCGACCTGTCCCGTGCCCACCAGCCAGACCACGCGGGCCGCCATCACCGTCGTCTTGCCCGAACCGGCCCCGGCCACGATGACCTGCGGGGCGGGCGGCGCCGTGATGCAGGCCATCTGCTCCGGGGTGAACGGGATACCCAGGAGCTCCTTGAGCTGCTCGGGGTCGGTGATACGCGCGGACACCCGAGAGAGGCTAACGGCCCCCACTGACATCGGCCGCCGATGCCCGGTATCGGTCATCGGCATCGGCAGTGCCGTCGGCTCACTCCACGATGTGCCGGCCCTCGGGCTGGGCACTGCACGAGGCCCGGAACGCGCACTGACCGCAGTGCGAGCCGGTGGTGGGCGTGAAACGTTCGTCCAGAACCCTGCCCGCGGCGGTGGCGAGCAGCTCGCCCACCCATGCTCCGGACAGCGCCTCCTGAGCCTGGATCTTCGGCAGGGCGTCACCCCCCTCCTTCTTGAGGGCGGGCTGGCGCAGCTGGACGAGTTCGGCGCCGCCGGGCTCGGGCCTGCGCCCGTCGAAGACCTCGTCCACCGCACCTTCGCGTACCGCGAGCTGGTAGACCGCGAGCTGGGGATGGTGGGCGACCTCGTCCCTGGTGGGTGCCTGCTTGCCGGTCTTGAAGTCGACCACGTAGGCCCGGCCGTGCTCGTCCTGTTCGACGCGGTCCATCGAGCCGCGGATCCGCACCTCGTACTCCCCCGCCTCCAGAGTGACGTCGAAGGCGTGCTCGGTGGCGGCGGGGCTGCGCCCACCGCGGTCCATGACATGCCAGCGCAGGAAGCGTTCCAGGGCGGCCCGCGCCTGTTCCTTCTCCTGCGTGGACTTCCACGGGGCGTCGAAGGCGAGTGCGTCCCAGACCGCGTCGAGACGTTCCACGAGGACGGCGAGGTCGGCCGGCGTGCGGCCCGAGGCGACATCGTCGGCGAGCACGTGGACGACATTGCCGAAGCCCTGTGCCGCGCTCGCGGGGGCGTCGGCGCGCACCTCGCGCCCGAGGAACCACTGGAGCGCGCAGGTGCTGGTCAGCTTCTCGAGGGAGCTCGGGGACAGGGCCACGGGGCCGTCCCGGTCACGCAGCGGGACACCGCTGTGCGTCGGTTCGTTCAGCCCCCACCAGCGGTACGGATGCGCGGCGGGCACGAGCGGCTGGCCCTCGTCGTCGGTGAGCGCCGCGAGCCGGGCGAGACGGCGGGCGGCGGCGTCGCGGATCTCATCGGACGCGTCCGGGTCGACGGTGGTGGCGCGCAGCTCGGCGACCAGCGGAGCCACGGCGAGGGGACGCCGCGGGCGGCCCGTGATGTCGCGCGGTTCGATGCCGAGCTCGGCGAGGAACCGCGAGGGCTGGTCCCCGTCCTCAGCCGGAGCCTTGACGGCGGTGACGACCAGCCGCTCGCGGGCGCGGGTGGCTGCGACGTAGAACAAGCGCCGCTCCTCGGCGAGCAGTGCGCCGGGGGGCAGGGGTTCGGCGATGCCGTCGCGGCCGATGCGGTCGGCTTCGAGCAGGGAACCGCGGCGGCGCAGATCGGGCCACAGCCCCTCCTGTACACCGGCCACGACGACAAGGCCCCACTCGAGGCCCTTGGCGCGGTGTGCCGTCATCAGGCGTACGGCGGCTGGCCGGGCACCGCGCCGGGTGAGGGTGTCGGCGGCGATGTCCTGGGCTTCCAGCTCCTCCAGGAAGTTGTGGGCGCCACGGCCACCGGTGCGCTCCTCGGCCCGCGCGGCGGTTTCGAAGAGGGCACAGATGGCGTCGAGGTCGCGATCGGCGTTGCGCCCGGCGGCGCCGCCGCGCAGCGAGGCCCGCTGGAGGCGCTGTGGCCAGCTGGTGCCGTTCCAGAGCTCCCAGAGCGCCTCCTCGGCGGTGCCCCCGCCTTCGAGGAGCTCGCGCGCCTTGCGCAGCAGCGCGCCGAGCTGCTGAGCGCCGCGGGCGTACGCGGGATCGTGGGCGGTGAGCCGCTCAGGCTCGGCGAGTGCACGTGCGATGAGCGTGTGGGAGGGCGCGGGCACCCTGTGTCCCGCGGCGCGCTCCTCATCGCGCAGGGCGCGGCCGAGGCGGCGCAGGTCCGCGGTGTCCATGCCGCCGAGCGGAGAGGTGAGAAGGGTGTGGGCGGTTTCGGGGTCGAGCGGGTCCAGCGGGGCGACCGGGGCGACGGCCGGGGAGGCCCCCTCCTCGGTGACCGTGTTCCCGGCGTCCTGAACGTCCTTGGCGTCCTCGGTGTTCTGCTCGGTGTCCCCGGCGACCTCGGTGCCCGGCCCGGCACCGGACCGGGTGGCCGCCGCACCGAACGCCACCCGGTCCGGTGCGGCGGCCACTGCCCGCAGCGCGGTGAGCAGCGGAACGACCGCGGGTTCATGGCGCAGCGGAATGTCGTCGCCGTCCGTCTCGACGGGAACCCCCGCGGCCGTGAGGGCACGCCGCGCCGATGGCAGGGTCCGCGTACCGGCACGCACCAGGACGGCCATGTCGTTCCAGGGCACGCCGTCCTCGAGGTGGGCGCGGCGCAGGATGTCCGCGATGTTGTCCAGCTCGGTCGAGCCCGTGGGATACGTATAGGTCTCGACCCGGCCGCCCGGACGGACCGCGGTCAGCGCGCGGTGGGCCCGGACCGCCCCGGCCGGCAGCCGGGGCAGCGGCATGCGCTGGGTCAGCAACCGGGTCGCGGACAGCAGTGCCGCACCCGAGCGCCGGGATGTGGTGAGCACGGCGACGGGTGCCGGGCGGCCGTCCGACCGCGGGAAGGCGCTCGGGAAGTCGAGGATGCCGTTCACGTCGGCGCCCCGGAAGGTGTAGATCGACTGGTCGGGGTCGCCGAACGCGATCACTGTCCGGCCGCCTCCGGCGAGCGCCCGCAGCAGCCGCACCTGCGCCGGGTCCGTGTCCTGGTACTCGTCCACGAACACGGCGTCGTAGCCGGGCAGCACGGTGGTCTCGGCGAGCAACGCTGCCCGGTGGACAAGCTCCGCGTAGTCGAGCACCCCCTGCATGTCGAGCACGTCCAGGTACTCGGCGAGGAACGCGGCAGCCGCGCCCCAGTCCCTGCGGCCCGCGCGTGCCGCGAAACCGGCCAGTGAGCGGGGGCCGAGGCCCAGCTCACGGGTGCGGGCCAGCACGGCGCGCACCTCGTCCGCGAACCCGCGTGTGGTCAGGCAGGCCCGCAGCTCGTCGGGCCAGCGGACTCTGGCCGGCAGCCCCTCGCCCTCCAGGTCCAGCTGGCCGGCCAGCAGATCCCGTACCGCCACGTCCTGCTCGGGGCCCGACAGCAGCCTCAGCGGCTCGGCGAAAAGGTCCGCCTCCTGGTGGGCGCGAACCAGCGCGTAGCAGTACGAGTGGAAGGTCGTCGCCTGTGGTGCCCGGACGACCCCGCGCCCGCCCCGTCCGCCGCCCAGCTCACCTTGCCGGCCGTCGATCCGCAGCGCCATCCGGTCGCGCAGCTCGACAGCCGCCTTGCGGCTGAAGGTGAGCACCAGCAGCCGCTCCGGATCGGCACCGGCCGCGATCCGCGCCGCGACCGCCTCCACCAGGGTCGTGGTCTTCCCGGTGCCCGGTCCGGCGAGGACGAGCAGCGGCCCCCGCTCGTGGTCAACCACCGCGCGCTGGGCGGCGTCCAGGAGAGGGGGATGCACCGGACCCGGCGTGGTACGCACCAGTCGGTACGCGCCCGGGGTCCGCCCCCTGGCCCCTTGCGGGCGCGGGGGGACCCCTTGCCGTACCCGACGGTGCGGTGTACGCCCGGTGGAAGGGGAGGAACTCACGTGGGTCGCCGGTCCTGGTGGGTGTGCTGGTGGTGAGGTGTGCGCGTCGCCGCGGTGGCTGCGAGGGTGCGGGCGCCGCGAACGGCTCCGACGACGCTACGCCACGCGCCGCCCGGTCCGCAGGGAGTCCGGCCCGGGACCTCGCGGGTACCTCGTACGGGGACCGGGGCGCCCATCGCGCCGTCGAATGGCGGAAGCTGTCAGTTGTGAGCCTCTGTGTCCGTGACGCCGTCCCAGCGCGCCCGCCGTATGTCCAGGCGGGGCATGTGCCCCTGCGCACCGCGGGCGGCCTCGCGCAGCGGCGTCCCCTCGGCGCGGTAGTGGTCCAGCGCGCTGAGCTCATGGCCCGGCAGCAGGGCTCCGTCCGCACGCACCACGCGCCACCAGGGCACCGCGCTGCCGTACAGCGCCATGACGCGGCCGACCTGGCGAGGGCCGCCCTCGTCCAGCCACTCCGCCACGTCTCCGTAGGTCATGACACGACCTGGCGGGATACGTTCAGCGGCGTCGAGCACCCGCTCCACATATTCCGGCAGCCCCGGCACCTCGTCGCTCATCCGGCCCATCCTGCACCATGGCACCGACAGCGACCGGGCACCCTGATGCCCCCGTCCGTCGGCGCGGCATGCCACCATCATCCGGGCGGTGACTGGTGATACGAGATCAAGAAGAGACCGACACGACGAAGGAGCGGGGCGTGCAGCCTGCGACAGCGGCGAGCACATCCGGCTCCGAGTCGCGCCCGGAAGAGGCCGGTCAGCGATCCGGTGAAGGCACGGGTCCGGGTGAGCGCGCGAAGCCGGGCGAGAGCGCGGTCCCCGAAGCCGGGCATGACATCGAGGCGACGGGTGCTGCGGAATCGCGGGGGGTGACCCCCGAGGGAGAAGGCACGGAGCCCGCCCCCGAGGACAACCGGGACGGCCGGCCCGAGGCTGCGGAGAGTGCCCGATCCGACCACGGTGACGACCCCGCCGGCGACTCCCCGGCGCACGAGACCCCGTCGGCCACCGAGCCGGTGTTCGGCGACGAACCCCTGCTCCCCGCCCGGGTGCACCGCCCGTCCGACCTCACCCGGCTGCTGACCGGCATCCTGCTGATCGCGGCGCTCCTCGCCATCGCCGCCTTCGCCCACGGCACCACGTCCGGCCTGGAGTCGGACATCTCCAAGCGCACGGGGCAGGCCCCCGACCTGCTGGTCAAGCTCGCCGGCCTGCTCGCCAGCATTGCGGTGCTGCTCGTCCCCGTGGCGTTCGCCATCGAGCGTCTGATCAAGCGGGACGGACTGCGGATCGCGGACGGCGTGCTCGCCGCCGTGCTCGCCCACGGTGTGACGCTTGCCACCGATCTGTGGGTCGCCGACGCCGCGCCCAGCCAGATCCAGGACGCGCTGACCCAGCCGCAGACGGGCGGGGGCCTGACGGATCCCGTCCACGGCTACCTGGCGCCGGTGATCGCCTATATGACGGCCGTCGGCATGGCCAAACGCCCGCGCTGGCGGGTGGCGCTGTGGGGGGTGCTGCTGCTCGACGCGTTCGCGATGCTGGTGGCGGGCTACACCACCCCGTTCTCGATCATCCTGACGGTGCTGATCGGCTGGACGGTCGCGTACGGCACGATCTACGCGGTCGGCTCACCGAACGTCCAGCCCACCGGGCAGACCCTGCTGGCGGGTCTGCGCCGGGTGGGCTTCCGTCCGGTCACGGCCATGCGCGCGGAGGACGCCCCCGAGTCGCCCGAGAACGGCGACCGGGGCCGCCGCTATCTCGTCACCCTGGAGGACGGCCCACCGCTGGACGTCACCGTCGTCGACCGTGAGCAGCAGGCGCAGGGCTACTTCTACCGGGTGTGGCGCCGGCTCACCCTGCGCGGCATCTTCACGCGCCGTTCGATCCAGTCACTGCGCCAGGCGCTGGAGCAGGAGGCGCTCCTCGCGTATGCCGCCATCGCCGCGGGTGCGCATGCCCCCAAGCTGATCGCCACGTCGGAGCTGGGGCCCGACGCCGTGATGCTGGTGTACGAGCACCTCGGCGGACGTTCGCTGGACTCGCTGCCCGACGAGGAGATCACCGACGGGGTCGTGCGGGGTGCCTTCGAGCAGGTGAAGGCGCTCCAGTCGCGCCGCATCGCCCACCGCAGGCTGACCGGCGACGCGATTCTGGTGGATCGTTCCAGCAAGGTGCTGCTGACCGATCTGCGCGGCGGCGAGATCGCCGCCGGCGACATCGTGCTGCGTATGGACATCGCCCAGCTGCTGGCCACGCTGGGCCTGCGGGTCGGGGCCGAGCGCGCGGTGGCGGCGGCCGTCGACGTCCTGGGCCCCGACGCGGTCGCCGACTGCCTGCCCTTGCTCCAGCCGATCGCCCTGAGCCGCTCCACGCGGGCCACCCTGCGGAGGCTCGCGCGGGAGCGTTCACAGCGCGAGCGCGAGGCCGTGCTCGCGACGGCCGAGGCGGCCAAGCAGGCCAAAGCACAGGCATCCGTCGCGGACGACGGCGAGCAGGGCGAGTCCGACAAGGCCGTCAGAAAGGCCGCCCGGAAGTCACAGCGCGCCGAGAAGCAGGCCGAGAAGCGCGCCATGGACGAGGCGCTGGACGAGGCCCGCGAGGAGGATCTGCTGGCCCAGATCCGGCGGCAGGTGCTGCTGATCCGGCCGCAGGCACCGGTCGAGCCGGTCCGGCTGGAGCGGATCAAGCCGCGCACGCTGGTCTCGCTGATCGCCGGGGCCATCGGCGCGTACTTCCTGCTGTCGCAGCTGACCAAGACGGACCTCACCGTGGTCGCCGAGGCCCACTGGGGCTGGGTGTCGGCGGCGGTGCTCTTCTCGGCCGTGAGCTATGTCGCGGCGGCGATGAGCCTGCTGGGCTTCGTACCCGAGCGGGTGCCGTTCCTGCGGACCGTCACGGCACAGGTCGCCGGCTCGTTCGTGAAGATCGTCGCCCCGGCCGCGGTCGGCGGAGTAGCCCTCAACACCCGCTTCCTCCAGCGCTCCGGTGTACGCCCCGGGCTCGCCGTGGCGAGTGTGGGCGCCTCCCAGCTCTTCGGGCTCGGCGCACACATCATGCTGCTGCTGGCCTTCGGCTATCTGACGGGTACGGAGAAGACCTCGCCGGTGACCCCGTCCAGGACCGTCATCGCCGGTCTGCTGACCGTGGCCGTGCTGGTGCTGGTGGTGACCGCGATCCCGTTCATGCGCAAATTCGTGTCGACGCGGCTGCGCTCGCTGTTCGTCGGTGTCGTCCCGCGCATGCTGGACGTGCTCCAGCGGCCGGTGAAACTGCTCACCGGAATCAGCGGCATGCTGATGCTGACCGGTGCCTTCGTGATGTGCCTGGACGCCTCGATCCGGGCCTTCGACAACGGCAACCAGCAGCTCAGCTACGCCAGCATCGCCGTGGTGTTCCTCGCGGGCAATGCCCTCGGATCCGCGGCGCCGACGCCAGGCGGTATCGGCGCGGTCGAGGGCGCGCTGACCGTCGGCCTGGTCGCTGTGGGGCTGCCGTGGGAGGTCGCGGCCCCCGCTGTGCTGCTCTACCGGCTGCTGACGCTCTGGATCCCGGTGCTGCCGGGATGGGTGTCCTTCACCCACCTCACCCGAAAGGGTGCACTCTGAGGAACGCGTCACTGACGTACGGCCCCTGCTGCTTCCGCCCGTGTTTCACGCCACCGGTCCGCAAGAGCCCGACAGGCGGGCCGTGGCGGAACGCCGCAGGATGGGCTCATGCCGACCTCCACCCCCCTCCTCGCCGCGGCGACCGCGGCGGTGCTCCTGGTGACCGCAGGATGTTCTGACGGCGGAGGGGGCAGCGGCGCCCGGACGACGCAGGACACACGGGGCCTCGGCGTCCAGAAGCTCGACTGGCAGCCGTGCCCGGCCCCGTCGGAGGCGGAAGGCGGCGGGCCCGCGCCGTCACCGCTGCCCGGCGGCGCGACGTGGGAGTGCTCGTTCATGGAGGTCCCGCGCGACTACGCGGAACCGGACGGCGACACGTTCGAGATCGCACTCATACGTGCGAAGGCCAAGGACCAGTCCAAGCGAATAGGCTCCCTGCTCTTCAACTTCGGCGGTCCGGGAGGTTCCGGAATCAGCGCGCTGCCCTCGATGGCCAAGGACTACGAGAAGCTACGCGAGCGCTACGACCTGGTGAGCTTCGACCCGCGCGGCGTCGGCCGCAGCGAGCCCGTCGAATGCGCGGACAACAGGCAGCTCGACGAGTACTACGCCCAGGACGCCACGCCCGACGACGCCAAGGAGGAGGCGGCGTACACGGACCGGCTTCGCTGGTACGCCTCGGGCTGTGAGAAGAACTCCGGCGACTACCTGCCCTATGTCGGTACCACCAACGCCGCCCGCGACATGGATCTGATGCGCCAGGCGCTCGGCGACGACAAGCTCCACTACCTTGGCTTCTCCTACGGCACCGAGCTCGGCGGCGTCTACGCGCACCTGTTCCCCAAGAACGTGGGCAGGGCCGTCTTCGACGCCGTCGTCGATCCCAACAGCACCTCGGAGCAGGGATCGCTGGGCCAGGCCAAGGGCTTCCAGCTGGCGCTGGACAATTTCGCCGCTGACTGTGTCGCCCGCGGCGACGAGTGCCAGTTGCCGGGCAGCACGGCGCAGGAGGTGGAGCAGTTCATCATCGGTCTGCTCGCACGCCTGGAGAAGAAGCCCATCCCGGCCAGCGGCGACCGTGAACTCACCCAGACCCAGGCGACGAACGGCATGGCGCAGGCCCTGTACTCCAAGGAGTACTGGCCGCTCCTGGAGCAGGGCCTGGACGAGGCGGACGGGGGAAACGGAGCGCTGCTGCTCGCCCTCTCCGACGCGATGAACGGACGCAATCAGGAGGGTCAGTACAGCAACATCCAGGCAGCCAATTCCGCGGTCAACTGCGTCGACTCCAAGGAACGCTTCTCGTTGGAGCAGACGAAGGCCAAACTGCCCGAATTCCGCAAGGCATCGCCGGTCTTCGGCGACTATCTCGGCTGGGGCCTGATGAGTTGCACCGAATGGCCTGTGCCCGGGCAGTCGGAGCACCCGGACGTCTCGGCACCGGGCGCCGCGCCGATCCTGGTCATCGGCAACACCGGTGACCCGGCGACACCGTACGCGGGCGCCAAGGCCATGGCCGAGCAGCTCGGCAAGGGGGTCGGCATCGAGATGACCTACCGCGGCCAGGGGCACGGGGCCTACGGCAGCGGAAGCGCCTGCGTGCAGTCCGCCGTCGACAAGTACCTGTTGGACGGGGTTGTTCCGGCCGCCGGGACGGTATGCGAGTGACATCCGCAGCGGTCCTCCGGACGGCGTTCCGGGGCCGTTCCCGGTGGTGTGCCCCGAGGTTGACAGTGATCACGGCTGTGACGTTCTGTCATCGGACTCCCCGGTTGTCCACAGGCGTGGTCACTGTCGGTGGCGGAGCCTAGGATGGCGGAGCAGTCGATCACATGGACGGGGGCCCTGAATGACGTGGCGCACGAGGGCGGGGGCGATGGCGTTCGCGCTGGCGTTGTCGCTGACCTGCGGGGGGCTGGCGGCCTGCGACACCATCGGCGGGACGAGCGGCGGCCACGGGCGAGGGGCGCCCGCGCCGCTGCCCGTGCGGAAGGGCGATGCGGCGAGCGGACTGCCGGATGTCCTGGTCAAGCAGCGACCGGACTGGCGGTCCTGCGAAGGCGACGGCTGGACCTGCGCCGAGGTGAAGGTTCCGCTCGACTACGCCGATCCGGACGGCGAGACGATCTCGCTCGCCCTGATCCGTCGCGAGGCACGCGACCAGGACAAGCGCCTCGGCTCGCTGCTGTTCAACTTCGGTGGGCCGGGAGGTTCGGGAGTGGAGAGCCTGCCGGGCTTCGCTCCGGAGTTCGAGACGCTCGGCGCCCGCTACGACCTGGTGAGTTTCGATCCGCGCGGAGTAGCGAAGAGCTCCGGTGTGGTGTGCCGCAGCGACCCGGAGCAGGAGGAGGCGACCACCCGCGTCGACCTCACTCCCGACACCCCGGCCGAGGAGGCGGCGTACTTCCGGGACGCCGAGACCTTCGGCGCGGGCTGCGCCGCCCGCTCGGGCGAGGTGCTCGCCCATGTCGGCACGACGGATGCCGCCCGCGATCTGGATCTGATCCGGCATGTGCTGGGCGACCGCAAGCTCAACTACTTCGGCATCTCCTACGGCACGGAGCTCGGCGGCACCTACGCCCATCTGTTCCCGGGGAATGTGGGGCGGACGGTGCTGGACGCCGTGGTCGATCCCACGGCAGACGCCACGGGCCACGCCCGCAATCAGGCCACCGGTTTCCAGCGTGCCCTGGACAACTACCTGACCGGCAGAGGGGAGAATCCGGCTGCCGGGTCGCAGCGGATAGCGCGGCTGCTGGAGCGCATCGACCAGAAGCCGCTGCCCGCCGACAACGGACGCGAGCTCAACCAGAGCCTCGCCCTCACCGGTATCGTCATGGCGCTCTACTCCGAGAGCCTGTGGCCGAAGCTCACCGACGGCCTGAGTGAGGCCGAGCAGCGTGGCCGCGGCACAAAGCTGCTGACGCTCGCCGACCTCTACAACGACCGTGACGCCAGCGGTCATTACAGCACCCAGAGCCATTCACAGCGGGCGATATCGTGCGCCGACAGCAAGCGGCGGCCGAGCCCCACGGATGCGAAGGCGCTGCTGCCGGAATTCCGGAAGATATCCCCAGTGTTCGGCGAGTTCCTGGCCTGGGACACGGCGGGCTGGTGCGCGAAGTGGCCGGTGCCCGGCGAGCGGCTGACTCCGGAGGCGAGCGCCCCGGGAGCGGGGCCCATCCTGGTGGTCGGCACGACCGGGGACCCGGCGACACCGTACGAGGGCTCCCGCCGGATGGCGGACGAGCTGGGTGTGGGCGTCGGGGTACTGCTGACCAACAAGGGCGAGGGTCACGGGGGCTATAGCCCACAGAACCGCTGCGTGACCCGGATCGTGGACGACTATCTGCTGAACGGCACGGTTCCGCAGGACGGAAGGACCTGCGGCTGAGGGCTGTCCCAGCGCAGCGCCGTGATCCGGAAGCGATCGGGGAAGAGCTGCGGGCAGGCACCGGCCCGGAGGCCGGGCCTGCCCGCTGAGCCCGAAAGGCGACCTGAGGTCTAGTAGATCGGCTTGCCCGGCTCGATCTGGTTGACCCAGCCGATCACGCCGCCGCCGACGTGCACCGCGTCCGCGAAGCCCGCGGACTTGAGCACGGCGAGGACCTCCGCACTGCGGACACCCGTCTTGCAGTGCAGGACGATCTTCTTGTCCTGCGGGAGATCCTGGAGGGCGTTGCCCATCAGGAACTCGTTCTTCGGGATCAGCCGTGCGCCGGGGATGGAGACGATCTCGAACTCGTTCGGCTCGCGGACGTCGATGATGTCGATGTTCTCGCCGTCGTCGATCCACTCCTTGAGCTGCTTGGGAGTGATCGTCGAGCCGAGCGCCGCCTCCTGGGCCTCCTCGGACACGACGCCGCAGAAGGCCTCGTAGTCGATGAGCTCGGTGACGGTCGGGTTGTCACTGCAGACCGCGCAGTTCGGGTCCTTGCGGACCTTGACCTGGCGGTACTGCATCTCCAGGGCGTCGTAGATCATCAGGCGGCCGACCAGCGGCTCACCGATACCGGCGAGCAGCTTGATCGCCTCGTTCACCTGGATGGATCCGATGGACGCGCAGAGCACGCCCAGCACCCCGCCCTCGGCGCAGGAGGGCACCATCCCGGGCGGCGGGGGCTCCGGGTAGAGGCAGCGGTAGCAGGGACCGTGCTCGGACCAGAAGACGGAGGCCTGACCATCGAAACGGTAGATCGAACCCCATACGTACGGCTTGTTGAGCAGCACGCACGCGTCGTTCACCAGATAACGGGTGGCGAAGTTGTCCGTGCCGTCGACGATCAGGTCGTACTGGCTGAAGATGTCCATCACGTTCTCGGCCTCGAGCCGTTCCTCGTGAAGGACCACGTTCACATAGGGGTTGATGCCCTTGACGCTGTCACGCGCGGACTCGGCCTTGGAGCGGCCGATGTCCGCCTGGCTGTGGATGATCTGGCGCTGCAGATTCGACTCGTCGACCTCGTCGAACTCCACGATTCCGAGCGTGCCGACCCCGGCTGCGGCCAGGTACATGAGGGCCGGCGAGCCGAGCCCGCCCGCGCCCACGCAGAGCACCTTGGCGTTCTTCAGCCGCTTCTGCCCGTCCATCCCGACATCCGGGATGATCAGGTGGCGGGAGTACCTGCGGACCTCGTCTACGGTGAGCTCGGCAGCCGGCTCGACCAGGGGTGGCAGCGACACGGAGACCTCATCAATACAGCTGGTGGTCGTTACGTCAGTACGGTTGTTCTGGCTGTAACAGTGCCACGCGCCCTCTCATTCCGAGACACCCGGTCCAATACGCGAGACAATTTCGTCCCAGTAGCCGGGCAAGGAGTCGAACGCCCCGGTTCGTCCCGTTCGGTCGGTGAAGAAGATCGTGCCCGCCCCCTGCCAGCGGGCGATGCGCATGGCCTCCTCCAGATGCGTCCGCGGCACCCCGTGCACGAAGTGGACGAACCGTTCGGGCGGATGGTTCGCGGTCCACTCGGCGACCTGGGACCAGCGGTAGTCGGACCAGGCTCCGGAGAAGGTGACGAGCTGATCGGCGACCTCCGCATAGCCCTGGTAGGGATGCGTGCCCTGGCCGAGGACCAGGTGTCCCCCGTCCAGGACGGCATCCAGGGTGGCCGTCAGGCGCCGTACGCCGGGCAGGTCCGCGCGGTCCACCGGGCAGCGGTCCAGCAGGAACCCGCGGACCCGGTACCAGTCGAGGTAGCGCTGGGCGTCTGTGACGAGCTCGGCGAAGGGGCGGGCGCCATGGGCCAGGTCGAGATGGCCGAGCACCCGCATCCCGACGTTGTTCAGCCTGCCCGCGGCCTCCAGGCAGTGCGGGTCCGGCTGGATGCCGGGGCCGCCGCCGGCGACATTGAGCACCGCCCAGTGCAACGGGGTTCCGGGGCGGGTCAGCTCCGCCCATTCCACGGGAGCCACCAGCGGATGGGCATAGCCGGGGACGCCGAAACCGAGCCGGTCGGCGCCGGGGGCGGAGAGCACGGGGCCGGTGGAGGTCAGATACGGCACGCCGCCTCCATCCAGATGTCCGCGAGGGACTCCTCCAGATTGATCCGGGGCCGCCAGCCCAGCCGGTCACGGGCCGTGCGCACATCCGCCTGCTGCCAGCTTCCGCAACCGTCGGGGTACGGGAACGGGGTCGCGCCAAGCTGCTCCGCGAGGGACTCGGGGCCGCGCGGGGCACCGATGTGACCATGGCCGGGACGCACGGGGGGTGCGTCCACCTCGTGGAGCGCCCCGGTGAACCCGGCGACCCTGGCGAGCACGGCGGCGGCGTCCCTCAGGCGCACGGCGCGGCCGGTGCCGATGTTGACGACTCCCTGCGCGGCGGACAGCGAGGCGGCGTGCACGGCGCGCGCCACGTCCCGTACGTCCACGAAGTCCCGCTGTACGCCGAGGCCGCTCAGCTTCAGCTCGCCGTCGCCGGACTGCATGGCCCGGCGCATCGCCTCCGCCAACCGCCCCAGGGGGGATCCGGCGGGGGTGCCGGGACCCACGGGCGAGAAGACCCGGAGCACCACGGCATCCAGTCCCGAGCCCAGCACCAGCTCGGTCGCGGCGAGCTTGGAGACCCCGTACGGGCCGCCCGGGCGCGGGACGCTGTCCTCGGCCGTGGACGAACCGGCCTGGGACGGCCCGTACTCGGACGCGCAGCCGAGTTGGACGAGCCGGGCGTCACAGCCGCTGCGGCGCAGGGCCTCGCAGACGGTGGCGACGGCCACGGTGTTGTGCCGGGTGAGGTCGCGGGCTCCGCCGCGGGTCGCCCCGGCGCAGTTGATCACCACGCCGGGATGGACGGCGTCCAGGAAGCGGGTGAGCGCACCCGGGCTGCCGCCCGAGAGGTCGAACCGTACGTCGGCGTCATCGCCGCGCCCCAGGGCCGTGAGGTGCACGGCCGGGTCGGCCAGCAGCCGTTCGGCGACGAAGCGGCCCAGGAATCCATTGGCTCCGAGCAGCAGCACCCTCATCGCGCGGCTCCTCGCTGCCGACGGGCCACGCCGGCGCGGACAGCCGATGCTGGATGGGACGGGTTCATGTCGTGCGTCTCCTCAGGGATGTTGCTCGGTGATCGGTCCGGTGCGCCCGCGGCGTCGGCTCCGCGGGAACGTGGGGGGTGTGGGGGGCTCGGAAGGGCCTCAGCAGGTCCTCCGGAGAGTCAGGTGGAGTGCGCGGAGGCCCGGGAAAGTGCGGCGGTGGCACGGAGCAGCAGGCCGAGGGCAGCCACTCCGCAGGCGAACGCCGGGACGGCACCCTGGCCCCAGCCAAGGACGACGGACTCCACCGGCAGAGCCACGGCGGCACACCCGGGAAGCCGGCCGACGAGCACGGAGGCCAGGGCGAGTGCCTCCAGGGCGACGGCGGCAACCAGCCCTGCGGCGGCGGACCGGGCGCATCCATGCACCGTGAGCAGCCGTGCCAGGAACAGCAGCAGGCCCAGGGTGACGGCGGGCGCCGCGTCCACCTGCTGCACGAGTCCGGTCAGCGCCACCACCGCGATCAGGACGGCGGCATACAGCGCGACGGTCGCCAGCAGCAGGGGGCGCACCGCGGCGGCGAACTCCTCGAGACTGCGACTGCCGCCCAGCTTGCGCCGCGCCGCGCCGGCGAACATCCGGGCGCTGAACGCCGCGGGAGCGACACCGAGGGCGAGAACAACGAGCAGCCCCGCCATCGGCGGCCAGGGCCAGCCGGGCGCTGCTGACGAGGGGACAGCGCCATCCAGGAGCCGTCCCACGAGGCCACCGCCCGCCAGGGAGAAGGCAAGCAGCCAGCCCACCCACAGCCGACCCGACCGAACCCTGCGCCCCGATGCCCGCAGAGAGCCGCGCCGGAGGCTGTGGGCCAAGGCCGCGGCCAGGACCATCGCCCCGGTCGCCGCCGCGCCGATGCGCATCCCGCCACTTGTGAGGTTCACGGCGGTCACGGCAGCGACGGCGACGGCACCCGGCAGCAGCGCGGGCAGCAACAGCACCGTCGCGTGTGCCGCGGGTGCCCGCCCTGCCCAATCGGCGGTCCCCGCGCCTTCGGCGGGCGCGCTCGCGGTGGCGGCCTCGCCCCGGGGCACCCGGGCGTACATCTCCTCGGCCAGCGAGAACACGTCGCGGTGTCGGAACCGGGCCGCGGTGCGGTCGGTCAGCCCGTGGGCCTCCAACCCAGCCGCGATCTCCAGGGGGTCTACGGCCCGCTGGCACAGCTCGCGGTGCCGGTGTATCAGCGTCTTCACCGGGTCGGCGGGTCCCCGGCGGGCGGCGGTCTGCCCAAGAGAGGCCCCGGGGAGCACAGTGGTCTGGATCGCCGGGATCGCCGGGATCTCTGAGGTGGTGTCAGGCATCGGGGGCTCCTGCGGTGACCGCCTCGGCCAGTGGGCCGTCCGCCCACGTGGGGCGGGTACGGGCCCCGGTCCAGTGGCCCGGGACATGGGCCTCGGCGGGGGTGGTGAAAGGGAGGGAGGGGGCACCGGTGTCGCGGTGCGGGCAGCTGTGGGACAGGAGCTCCAGGTAGATGCCGCGGAAAGCGGCGAGGTTCTGCTCGACGGTGAAGAGCTCAAGTGCCCTGGCCCGCGCCGCCGCCCCGAGCCGTGCACGGCGTTCCGGGTCGCGCAGCAGCGCGATACAGGCGTCCGCCAGCGCCTTCGGGTTGCGCGGAGGCACCACGAGACCGGTACCGCCGATGACCTCGACGACGGCCCCGGCGTCCGTGGACACGGTGGCGCACCCGCAGAACATCGCTTCGACGAGGCTGACGGGGAAGCCTTCGACGACGCTCGAAAGCACGACGACGGCGCCTGCGGTGTAGGCATCGGCCGGCTCCGGTGCCTCGGGGCCACCGATCTCCTCGAACGAGACGGGGTTGTCCCCGACCGTGTGCGCACCGGCCGCCTCGTCCGGGAACAGCTGCGCGGCCAGCGCCCGGCAGTGCCCGAGGTAGGCGAGTCCCTCGGGCTCCTGCACCGGGGCGGCCAGGATCCGGAGCTTGGCATCCGGCTCCGCCGTGCGCACCTGCGCGAAGGCGTGGAGCAACGCGACCAGGTCCTTGGCCGGTTCGATCCGGCCGACCCAGACCAGAGTGTGCGGGTCGCCCCGGAACTCCCCTTCACGCACCTCGGCGAAGCGGTCACCGTCCATCCCGGGGTAGACCGTGCGCAGCCGTGCGGGGTCGGCACCGCAGCGCTCCTGCCAGCGGCGGGCATGGGTGTTGCCGGGGGTGATGAGGGACGCCTGGCGGTACAACTCGGTGGCCAGCAGCCCCTGGAAGCGCGCCAGCAGCGCCCGCACGGGCACGCTGGCACCTTCGCCCGCGGCTCCGCCCGCGCCCGCGGCGAGATAGTGCGCCCGCAGCTGTACGCCGTATTCGGTGACCAGCAGCGGCACCCCGAAGAAGCGTTTGGCCAGAAGCCCGGGCAGCGCCGCCGATCCGCCGGAGGTGGCATGGCAGAGGTCGACGGCGCCCAGCGAGTCGCTCCCGTACCAGTCGAGGCTCAGCGGGCGCAGCGCCCTCTCCAACTGGTCGGCGAAGGCGAGCAGGTCGGGCACCGTCGCGGTGTGCGCGGCGCGGGTGGCGCCGGGCGCACGGCAGGCGGATTCCATGGCGCGCGCGGCCGGATCGGAACGGAGGGCGGTGTGGAGACCACCGTGCTCCCGCGCGAGCTCGGCGAGTCCGTAGAGCCCCTCGGCGAAGCGGTGCTCGTCGCCGCCGCAGACCCCTGCGGCCAGCTCCCCGAAGTGTTCGGCGAACTGCTTGCGCGCGCGCCGCCCGTGGCTGCGGCCGTCGTCCTCCGGCGCCCAGAGCGGCGCGGTGCGCACCCGCTCGACCTGCGGCGGAAGGTCGACCCAGCCGGCGTCCTCCTGCTCGGCGCTCCGGCTCAGGGCGTAGACATCGAATTCGTGCTGTGTGAGCCCGCGCACGAGCCGGTCGCACCAGAGCCTGGACTCACCCGTCGCATACGGATAGCCACCTTCCGTGAGCAGTCCGATCCGCACGAGTGCACCCCCGATCTCTTCTGTGGACGGCCGCCGTTGGTCCCGGCGGCTTGCGGCGGGACGACGTTATGCGGACAAGACGGTGGCGCGACGGACGGTTGTCCATCGCGCCACCGGAAGGGGTGAATACACGTAACTTTCCCGGGCTCGCGGCGTTCGATAGCGCTACGAACCGCCCGGGCGGCGACTCCGCGTCAGCCGGTGGGGTAGGCCCAGGGGTTGGGGCGGCAGCGGACTCCGTCGATGTCGAGCGACTTGGTCTGCTGCTGCATCACGGGCGCCAGGGCGCCGGGCGTCTCGCAGTTCACATGACCGTGCCCGAGCCGGTGGCCGACCTCGTGGTTGATCAGCATCTGGCGGTACGGGAGCATCGCCTTGGACCCGTACGTCGGGGAGCCCTGGGCCCAGCGGTAGGCGTTGATCATCACGCGGTTCGTGCTGGGGGAATTGCAGGAGACGTTGCTGACGGTGACGTCCAGATCGGACTTCGCACACCAGACCCCGGTGGTCCCGGGGCTGGCCAGGGTGACCACGAACTCGGGTTCTCCGGAGGAGATGCGCTCGAACGTCATGTCCCCGTCGTGAGCCCAGCTCCGCTTGTCGTTGAGGGTCTGCTGGACGGCCTTGGCGAAGAGCTTGCCGTCCAGAGCGAGGCCCTTCTCGACGTCGACCCGGTAGCGGATCTTCTTGCCGGCGCCCGGTGCCTTGTCGGATCCGGGCACCGCTTCGAAGCTCCCCTGCCCCTTGAGCTTGGGGTCCAGCGGGAACTGCTTGGTCATCAGCTGCGCGTAGCCGAGCGGGGCGGCCGGAGCCTGGGGGGCCTGACGCGGCGGGGCGAGGCGGTCGTCGGAGCGGGATGCGGAGCCGTCCGCGCTGCCCCGGTCCGCTTCAGCCGCCGCCTGCGGATCCGGCTCGTCCGCACCGCCGCCGGCGACCTGTCCGGCGACGACCACCGCGAGGACGGTGGTCACAGCGGCGGCGGCGATCCCGGTGAGCGTGCGGCCCTTGATGGTCCTGGCTGCCGGCGCTTCGGGCGCCTCGTCACCTGATGTGCCGTCAGGAGCGGTAGGCGTCTGAGGCCCTGGCGCGCTTGGCTCGTCGTCGAAGGCATCGACGAACTCCCGCCGCGGGCCGGGGATCCGGGCTCCGGCGCCGATCGGCGAGCTCTGCCGCGCGGGTCCCGGCGGGGCCACGACCGGGTGCGCTCCCGTCGCGGTGGCCGTCTGTCCGCGCGGGACGCCCTGCCAGTCCCCGTACCGGGTGCCGTTCTGCGGCACCCCCCAGGCTCCGCCGGGCTCGTGCTGTTCCGGGTGGCCGCCGCGCACCCGGGGCACGCCGTGCGCCGGGGTGCCATCGACGGAGATGCCGTGCGCCGGGGTGCCGTACACCGGTGATCCATGTGCGGGCGTGCCGTAAGCCGGAGTTCCGTGGGCGGGTGTGCCGCACACCGGTGACCCGTGTGCGGGCGTCCCATGAGCGGGCATGCCGTGTGCCGGGCTCGGATATCCCCCCTGGCCCCCGTACTGCTCGGCCTCCCCCGCGCTCGCCGCCGTGGCGTTCCCCGCGGTCCTGCTGTCCGCGGCCTTGGGTGCGGGGCCCTTGCGGCTGTGTCGTCCCACGCCCCGGATCAGCTCCTGCCGCTGTTGTCGTCGAGAAGTGACCTGACGGCCGCAGCGACCGTCTCCGGATACTCCATCATGGCGACGTGTCCGGCGTCCGGCAGAGTGAGCAGGCGCGAGTCACGGAACGCCGCGGCCGCCCTGCGCGCCATCCGGTACGAGACGAGCTGGTCCCGGCACCCGTAGACGAGGAGCGTCGGTGCGAGCACCCGTTCCGCCTGTCGCCACAGTCCGTGCTGCCCGCCGAGCGTATAGGCGTCGACGATGCCGCGGGACGAGCGGGCCATCGCGTCCCAGAAGTACGGGAGTTCGAGCCGTCGCTCCATCTCCTCCACGGCATGCCGGAAGCCCTGATCGGACACCCTGCCCGGGTCCCCGTAGCAGAGGGCCATCACCCCACGGACCCGCATTTCCGGGGTCCAGTCCTTCGTCAGACGGCTGAACAGCCGGGCCACACCGGGCACCGCGAGCGCCACCGTGGGCCAGACGGGGCGCTGGACGCGCAGCTCGGGCAGCGCGGGCGAGACAAGGGTGAGGCTGCGGACGAGGTCGGGGCGTACCGCGGCGATACGGGTGCAGACCGCACCGCCCAGCGAGTTCCCGAGCAGGTGCACCGGACCGCGCCCGGAGGCGTCGAGCATCCGGATGACCGCGCGCGTGTGTGCCGTGATCGAGTAGTTGCCGTCGTCCGGTGGCGGGGAGTCGCCGAATCCGGGCAGGTCGACAGCTTCGCCGTCCACCCGGTCGTCGAGCTGCTCCATCAGTGCGGACCAGTTCTGGGACGAGCCGCCGAGACCGTGGACGTAGAGCGCGGGGGGCAGGCCCGCGGAGGCCGGGGGACGCGCACGCACGGTGAGCGTCAGACCGGGCAGGGCCACGGAGCGCAGCTCCTCGCCCGCCGCGACCCGGACGGCGCGGATGCGCGGAGCCGGTGCGGAGGCACGGGAATCCGGCAGCTCGGTCGAAGACATGAGGGCAATGTTACGAGACGATCACGCCACCAAAGCTGTGTTCGCCGTCACACGCCCCGGGCCCCCCCACCGGTCTCAGGGCACCCCTGCACCCATCCGTGCCTCTCCGTGCCCGTCGGCCCCCACGGACACTTCGGATCGGCGGCTCACACGGGCACCGTCACCAAAACAGCACACTCCACCGCATAGCGCTGGGCAGCAGGAACTCCTACGCTCTACATAGGGCACGCGCCCCGCCCACCTGCTGCCCGGATACGCACAGGAAAGGGATCCCGATGGCTGTCGATCCGGCGGACCCGGAAACCTTCACGGAGGACGACCAGGGCCAGACGATCGCTCTCGACGCGCTCGCCGACCTCGAGGAACTCGATGAGGAGGTCCCCGAGGCGGATGCCGCCGAGCAGCACACGGAGCTGCAGCAGCGACGGGACGACCCACTGACCCGGATCAGCATGTTCGCCGCGAACGAGGCGGATGCGGTGGAACAGGCGCGAGTGGTCGCACTCGACGAGGACGACTACCGCTGAATTGTTCGGATTCCTGTCCGTTCCGGCTTCCATGGGCGTCCGGTACGTGAAATTCTGCGCTCGCACCGCGCACACCACGGTTACCCAAAAGTACGATGGCGGCGCGGCGCCAGTGGCCGCGGCACAGGACACTGTGCGTGTGACATCGAACGTGGGAGGCGGCGTGACAGCCATCGAGCAGACAGAGGCAGCGCGCCCTCGAGGCACCCGCTTGCCGCGCCGTGCCCGACGGAACCAGCTCCTGGGCGCGGCTCAGGAAGTGTTCGTCGCCCAGGGCTACCACTCGGCGGCAATGGACGACATCGCCGAGCGCGCCGGTGTCAGCAAGCCGGTGCTCTACCAGCACTTCCCCGGGAAGCTGGAGCTCTACCTCGCGCTGCTCGACCAGCACTGCGAGTCGCTTCTCCAGGCGGTCCGCGGCGCCCTCGCGTCGACGACGGACAACAAGCTCCGCGTCGCGGCGACCATGGACGCGTACTTCGCCTATGTGGAGGACGAGGGCGGCGCGTTCCGTCTGGTCTTCGAGTCGGACCTCACCAACGAGCCCGCGGTGCGCGAGCGCGTGGAGCGGGTCTCCTTGCAGTGCGCGGAGGCGATCTCTCAGGTCATCGCCGAGGACACCGCCCTGTCCGAGGAGGAGTCCATGCTGCTGGCCGTCGGCCTCGGCGGCGTCTCCCAGGTCGTCGCCCGCTACTGGCTGTCCAGCAGGTCGACGATTCCGCGGGAGCAGGCGGTGCACCTGCTGACATCGCTGGCGTGGCGGGGCATCGCCGGGTTCCCGCTCCAGGGCGGCGAGGCCCACTGACCGTATGCCGTGGCCCCCTCCGGTGACCCCGGCGAAGGCTCGTGTTCGCTCCCGGCGTGCGCGAGGGCGCCGTACCGGGTCCCCTCACCGGGCTAATGTGTGCAGCGTACGGCGCGGCTGACCGCGCATCGCTGACCGTTCGGAGGGACTAAGCCGTGGAGGTCAAGATCGGCGTGCAGCACGCGCCCCGGGAGATCGTTCTGGAGAGCGGTCAGACCGCCGAGGAGGTCGAGCAGGCCGTGGCCGACGCCCTGGCCGGCAAGGCGCAGCTGCTCAGCTTGACGGACGACAAGGGCCGCAAGGTGCTCGTGCCTGCCGACCGGGTCGCCTATGTGGAGATCGGCGAGCCGGCGACGCGCCGCGTCGGCTTCGGGGCGTAGCTCCAGGCCAAGCGCGGCGCCTCTTGCGCCTTGAGGGCCCGGCGGATACCGCCGGGCCCTTCGCATGCCCGGGTTGCGGTGAGGGTTGCGTCATGGTGGGTTCGGGTAGGACGGGCTGTGACCCGAAATGCCCGGCCGGCGCGTGTGAGGTGATCCGTGGTGATCGTGGAAGCTCTCGGCTCCGTACTGCTCGGATGCCTGTTCTCCTGGGCGGCCGTGCGATGGCTCTCCGACCGGCTTCCGGCGCCGCGTGTGGTGTACGCGAGCGGCGCACTCGGGGCGCTCTTCGGGGCGTATCTGACGCATGCGGCGATCGGTTCCGGCCATCTGCTCGCCACCCTGCTGGGGGCCCTGCTCGTCGCGGGCGTCACCGTGTCCCTACTGGTCCGCCCGGCAGCCCGCAGGCTGCGGCGGGGGTCGGCCGCAGCCTGAGCCTGAGCCGGACCCCGACACGCGACGAGCGGAGCTCCCTGCTACGCCGCCAGCCCCAGTGCCGCCATCCGCTTGGTGTGCGCCTTGGTGATGCGGGTGAACATCTCGCCCACGGCGGCCAGGTCGAACCCGCCCGCGACCCCGCCCACCAGCATGGTCGACAGCGCGTCCCGCTCCGCCACGACCCGCTGCGCCTGGGACAGCGCCTCGCCCATCAGGCGGCGCGCCCACAGCGCGAGCCGGCCGCCGACACGCGGGTCCGCCTCGATGGCGGCGCGCACCTTCTCCACGGCGAAGTTGCCGTGGCCCGTGTCGTCGAGCACGGCCAGCACCAGTCCGCGGGTGTCCGAGTCGAGACGCACCGCGACCTCACGGTAGAAGTCACTGGCGATCGAGTCGCCGACGTAGGCCTTGACCAGGCCCTCCAGCCAGTCCGACGGAGCGGTCTGCCGGTGGAACTCGTCCAGCGCCGCCGCGAACGGCTCCATCGCTGCGGTCGGGTCCGTCTCGATCGCGGCCAGTTGGTCCCGCAGCCGCTCGAAGTGGTGGAACTCCGCCGAGGCCATCTTCGCCAGCTCCGCCTTGTCGGCAAGCGTCGGTGCCAGCTTCGCGTCCTCGGCGAGCCGCTCGAAGGCCGCCAGTTCGCCGTAGGCGAGCGCGCCCAGCAGATCCACGACCGCGGCGCGGTACTGGGGGTCGGCCGAGGCGGTGGCCCAGTCCTGGGCGGCGATCCCGGTGAGTTCTTCGTCTGTGCCGGATGCGGATGCTGACTCGGTGGCGTTGTCTGACGTCTCCATGAAGCGCACAATAGCCCGCCGCCCGGTTGGGTGAAGGGCCTGGTCAGCACCCGCCACAACGCGGCTTGCCGGAATTCGCCCAACACAGATGCGCGATTCCGGGGTACAGTGCTATGAGAGCCTGTCGCATACGCACAGTCGCGTACGCAGACGGGCCCTATGAATGAGGATGCCCGGTCGGTGGCCCGATCGGCTCCGACCCGACCGCCCTCTGTGCACCTATTCGCACACGAGGGACCCTCAGCGGCATGAGCGCTCGAGCGACGGCAGTGGTCCCGCGCCTTTCCGGCCAATCCACGGCCGGGCCACCAGTACCAAAAGGTGCGGTAAGACCCCCAGCGTTCGCCTCGCGCCGCGTCTCACAGAAGAGGCAACACCCTGACTACGCAGATCAAGACTTTCCGGGAACTCGGGATCCTTCCCGAGACCGCCGAGGCCCTCGAGGCCGTCGGCATCATCACTCCCTTCCCCATCCAGGAGATGACCCTCCCGGTCGCGCTCTCCGGCACCGACGTCATCGGACAGGCCAAGACCGGCACGGGCAAGACCCTCGGTTTCGGACTTCCGCTGGTGGAGCGGGTCACCGTGCCCGTGGACGTCGAGGCGGGCCGTGCCAAGCCGGAGGAGCTGACCGAGGCCCCGCAGGCGCTGGTGGTCGTACCCACCCGCGAGCTGTGCACCCAGGTCACCAATGACCTGCTGACCGCAGGCAAGGTGCGCAACGTCCGGGTGCTCGCGATCTACGGCGGCCGTTCCTACGAGCCGCAGGTCGAAGCCCTGAGGAAGGGCGTCGACGTGGTCGTCGGCACCCCCGGGCGGCTGCTCGACCTGGCGGGCCAGCGCAAGCTGGACCTGTCGAAGGTCAAGGCACTCGTGCTGGACGAGGCTGACGAGATGCTCGACCTCGGCTTCCTGCCCGACGTCGAAAAGATCATCCAGCTACTGCCTGCCAAGCGCCAGACCATGCTGTTCTCGGCGACCATGCCGGGTGCGGTGATCGGCCTCGCACGTCGCTACATGTCGCAGCCGACCCACATCCGTGCGACCTCCCCGGACGGCGAGGGCGCGACCGTCGCGAACATCACCCAGCGCGTCTACCGGGCCCACTCGATGGACAAGCCGGAGCTGGTCTCGCGCATCCTCCAGGCCGAGGGCCGCGGGCTCGCGATGATCTTCTGCCGTACGAAGCGGACGGCCGCGGACATCGCCGACCAGCTTGCGCGCCGCGGCTTCGCCTCCGGCGCCGTCCACGGCGACCTGGGACAGGGCGCGCGCGAGCAGGCGCTGCGCGCGTTCCGCAACGGCAAGGTCGACGTGCTCGTCTGCACCGATGTCGCCGCCCGCGGCATCGACGTCGAGGGCGTCACGCATGTGATCAACTACCAGTCGCCCGAGGACGAGAAGACCTACCTCCACCGCATCGGCCGCACCGGCCGCGCGGGTGCGTCCGGCACCGCCGTGACCCTGGTCGACTGGGACGACATCCCGCGCTGGCAGCTGATCAACAAGGCGCTGGACCTGGGCTTCGGCGACCCGGTCGAGACGTACTCGACATCGGCGCACCTCTTCGAGGAGCTGAGCATCCCCGCGGGCACCAAGGGCGTACTGCCCCGCGCCGAGCGCACCCGCGCCGGTCTCGCCGCCGAGGAGATCGAGGACCTCGGGGAGCCTGGCGGCCGTGGCCGTTCCGGGCGGGCGAAGAAGGAGGAGGAAGCTCCGGCCCGTACGCGCACTCCGCGCGCCCGGCGTCGTACGCGAAACGGTTCGCCGGTCGACGAGACCGCGAGCACGGCGCCGGAGGCCCTGGAGCCCACCGCGTCCGAGCCTTCTGACCCGTCGGACCCGTCTGACGCAGCCGACGGCACGGCTCCGCGCACGCCTCGCCGACGTCGCCGCACGCGTGCGGTTGCCACCGAGGCTGTGACCGCCGAGGCCCCCGTGACCGAGCCCGCTGCCAGCGAGCCGGCCGAGCCGGCCAAGCCCCGTCGCCGCCGCACCCGCGCCGCCGCCGCCAAGGCCGCAGGCGCCGAGGCCCCCGTGGCCGAGGCCGCGAGCGAGCCGGACGCCGGCGAGACCGCTGAGGCTGCGAAGCCGCGCCGCAGGCGCACCCGTGCGAAGGCCACGACCACGCCGGAAAGCTGAGCCTGGTCCGGTCGAGTGTGTGTGAAGAGGGCCCGTACCCCCTGGGTACGGGCCCTCTTCAACTGCTCGGTAACCTCTGCGTATGAGCCGCCCGCCCACCTTTGTGCCACCGGCCTGCGCCCGGTCCCGCATGCTTGACACCTCCCGCGGCGCCTTCGCCGTGCTGGACGCCGAACCGGACGGCTCGCCCCGGGGCACCGCGCTCCTCCTGCCCGGCTACACCGGGAGCAAGGAGGACTTCATCGCCATGCTGGAGCCGCTCGCCGCTGCCGGATACCGCGCGGTCGCGATCGACGGCCGCGGACAGTACGAGAGCGAAGGGCCGCAGGCGCGGGAGGCGTACACCCAGGAGGAGTTGGCCCGGGACGTGCTGGCGCAGGCGGCGGCGGTCGGCGGCCCCCTCCACCTGGTCGGCCACTCGCTGGGCGGGCAGATCGCACGTGCCGCCGTCCTCACCGATGCGCAGCCGTTCGTCTCGCTGACCCTGGTCTCGTCGGGTCCGGCCCGGATCGCCCCCGAGCAGCGCGACAAGGTGAAGCTGCTGAGCGACGCGATCGCGGCCATGAGCATGGCCGAGATCTGGGAGGCCATGCGGGCCATGGACACCCCGGAAGAGGCGGAGCTCAACGGGAACCGCGACGATCTGCGGCATCGCTGGCTGCGCCACAACCCGCACCAACTGCTCGCCACCGGCCACCAGCTGACCGTCGAACCCGATCGGGTGGCCGAACTGGCCGTCGTGCCGCTGCCCAAGCATGTGGTGTCCGGTGAGCACGACGACACCTGGCCCGTGCCCCTGATCGACGAGATGGCCGTACGGCTCGGGGCCCGGCGCACGGTCATCGAGGGCGCCCAGCACTCACCGAACACGGATCGTCCTCTGGAGACCGCCGCGGCACTCGTAAGGTTCTGGCACGGGAACGGGAGCTGACGTCAGAACTGGCTCTGGAGGTGCTGCCAGAAGCCGTCGCGCAGGGAACGCCTCAGATGGGCGTAGCCCCGCAGTGAGTGCTGGAGCCGCTTCTCCGCCTCCATGAGCAGGTCCTGGTCCACCGGGCCCGGCAGATAGGGGTGCCCGGGCAGCAGCTCCGCCATCGCCGCCCGGCCGCGCTCGGCAAGCCAGGTGGCCGCTATCTGGGCGCCGACGAAGCGCACATCGTCGCGGGAAGGCGTGGGCGTGTCGTCCTCGTACGTGGTGACGGGCCGCCGGGTCACATAGGGGCGGCAGAAGTCGAGGTCGAAGGTGCGCTGGCTGTCGACCTCCCAGAGCAGCGGCTCAGCCTGATTGCGCCCCTCGGCGGCCTCGATGCCCCAGAGGTGGACGCGCGCCCCGTATCCCTGGGCCGCCTCGACGGCGGAGACCAGGTCCTCGTCGCCGCCGACGAGTGCCGCGTCGCTGATCGCGCGGTGCCGCGCCAACGACTCCAGGTCGGTGCGGATGAGGGAGTCGACGCCCTTCTGCTGGTTGTTGGCGTTGAGATTGCCGAGCCGAACCTTGACGTCAGGGAGTTCGGCGATGGACTGCTGCTCGGCGGTGTGGATGCGGCGCCGGGCACCGTCGTACCAGTAGACCCTCAGCAGCCGGCTGTCCGCGAAGATCGTGCGGGCCTTGTCGATGAAGGCCTCGATCAGTCCTTCGGCGTCCAGGTCGAAGGAGCGCCGGTCCTCGGTGCCCGCCACCAGCAACCCGGCGGAAGCATAGACGTAACCGGCGTCGACGAAGATGGCATGCGTGGACGGGGTCTTCGCGACCTCGGCGAGCATGCGCTGGAGCAGCTCGTTGGTGCGCTCCAGCCGGGCGCTGATGCGGCTGAGCTCACCGTCGACGCTCATGTCGTTCATATGGACCTCATGGACATCATGGCCGTCATTCTGTGTGGGTGCCGTGTCGTACCCGTGAGTAGTTAGCCATCCAAAAAATTTATTTAGCGTAGGGAATGTTTGCGGCTCTGCTCCTGTTGGCAAGGGTGGAACTGGGACGGACAGAAGGGAGAGGCCTTTTATGCGCTTCGAGATCATGCGACTCGACGACGTCGACGGCACCGCCGTGGACAGCACCGTTGTGGACGCCGCCTCCGTCAACCGGATGGTCCTTCAGGCCGCCGCGATCGGCCAGCGGATCTACATCCGACCGGCCGAATGCACTGCCTCGTAACGCACGGCACCACACGCCGGCGCCGTCGGCCATGGGCCGGGCGCACCTCGCCCCCGTACGGAAGGATCCGTACGGGGGCGAGGCGCGTCAGGGTCCGGGCGCCCGGGGCCGCCTACGCGCCCTGGATCACCTGGGTGACGCCGTTGATGATCTGCTGCACGGCGATGGCCGAGAGCATCATTCCGGCGAGCCTGGTCACCAGGACGACACCGCCGTCCTTGATCAACCGGATGATCAGCAGCGAGTAGCGCAGGGTCAGCCACAGCACGACGTGCATCGCCACGATCGCCGCCCAGACCGCGGCCTGCTCCGCGCCCCCGGAGGCGTTCTGCACCGCGAGGATCACCGAGACGATGGCACCCGGACCGGCCAGCAGCGGCATCCCGAGGGGGACGAGCGCGACATTGACGTCCTTCGTCTGCTTGGGCTCGTCGGTCTTGCCGGTCAGCAGGTCGAGCGCGATCAGCAGCAGGAGCAGACCGCCCGCGATCATCAGGGCGGGCACGGAGACATGGAGGTACCCGAGGATCTGCTGGCCCAGGATGCCGAAGACGGTGATGACGCCGAAGGCCACCGCCACGGCCTGCCAGGCCATCCGGCGCTGCACCTTGGCCGCGCGCCCCGAGGTGAGAGCGAGGAAGATCGGTGTGATCCCGGGGGGATCCATGATCACGAAGAGGGTGAGGAAGAGCGAGCCGAAGACGGCGAGGTCGAACACAGTGGAGCCTTGCAGGGGTGTGGTGGGTGTGTGAGCGCGTACCGGCCCGCGCTTCGGCGTGGTGAGCCGGGTCGGCGGGGCCGTACATGTGCCGGATCAGCGATGGGCTGCGGACCGGCCTGGAGCGGCAGTGGGGCGGATCGGCACGGATGGGTCGAGGTGCGGATCAGCGTCGCGGTTCAGTGGGCGCGCGTTCCACCCGTGCCGGGGACGGGGAAGGCGCCGGTCGCACGACGCGTGATCTCGCCGTAGATCTCCGGGTCGGTCGTGAAGTCGCCGAGCCGGCAGGTCTTGCGGCTGCCGTGGTAATCACTGGAGCCGGTGGTGAGCAGCCCGAGCTCGGCGGCGAGTGCGCGCAGCCGGATGCGTGACGGTTCGTCGTGGTCCATGTGGTCGACTTCTATGCCGTCGAGCCCTGCCTCCGCCAGCCGGACGACGGTGTCCTCGGGCACCACTTCGCCGCGGGTGACGGCGAGCGGGTGGGCGAAGACCGTGACACCCCCCGCTGCCTTGACCAGGCGGATGGCGTCGAAGGGGTCGAACTCGTGCTTGTCGACATAGGCCCGCCCGTCGTTCGCCAGCCAGTCGGGAGTGAAGGCGGCGGAGACGTCCGGGACGACGCCCAGTTCGACCAGCGCGGAGGCGATATGGGGGCGGCCTACGGAGATGCCGTCCGTCGCCTCAGCGCTGTGCCCGGCGATACCGGCCACCTGCTCCCAGGTGATCGGCACACCCAGCTCCTGGAGCTTGACGACCATGGCTTTGGCCCGCGGTACCCGGTCGTCCCTGACCAGCTCGCGCTCGCGCGCCAGCTCGGGCTCCTCGGGGTCGAAGAGGTAGGCCAGCATGTGCATGCTCACCCCGTCGACCCGGCAGGAGAGCTCGGCTCCGGGGACGAGGGTGAGATCAGCGCGCAGACCGGCGAGCGCGGCGACGGCCTCGGCGTGGCCCGCGACGGTGTCGTGGTCGGTGAGCGCGACGACATCGAGTCCGGCCGCGACGGCGTTCCTGACGAGCTCGGCGGGGGTGTCCGTACCGTCCGAAGCCGTGGAGTGGGTGTGCAGATCGATACGCACGACGCATGACTCCATGGCTTGGGGCCGCGGGGGCCTCGGGGCGAAGGGGGACGTTCCATCGTAACGGGGCGCCAGGGGCCCTCCGGACACCGCCCCGGTGAGGGCCGTCACGGCGGTGTCCGTGCGACCCGCACCGCGAACGCCCGGCGCACCCTGACCGTTGACGACGGCCGCCGTTCACGACGGCCGCCCGTTCACGACAGCGCCCCTACAGCAGCAGCCTCGGCGACAGGGCCCCGCACGGCAGCAGGTCCACCTCCGAGCCGGCGTCCCGCAGATCGGTCAGTATCAACTCGTCGTACATCAGCAGCCCGGTCGACTCCGGCCAGACGACTGCCCAGAGCCACAGCCCCAGCGCCTCGCCCGCGAAGACCGCGCGATCCTCCGGCACCCCGTGGACCTGCCAGAGCGGGGTGGGCCGCCCGGCGGCGAGCACCTTGGCCTGGGGTGGTTTGTCGACAGTCATATGCGGGCCCGGGTCCGGTCCGTCGATCCCCGCGAACCGCGCGCCGAGGCCCACTCCGAGCTCCTCCGCGACCAGCAGCAACTCCCCCACGCCGCCCAGCGGTCCGGGACCGGAACAGGCGACGGCGGTGGCGCGGCCTCCGCTGCGGTCGTCACCCGCGTAGGCGACGCCGGTGAAGAGCCAGCCGACCGGGAGCGGCCAGGGCATCCACACCGGCACCTTGGCCCGGGCCACGACGACGGTGAGGGCTTCGACGCTGGGCGGGATCACCGGTTGCAGCGGTTGCACGGCACCATGCACATCGCACTGCCACGTATCGGCGAAGAGGCCGGGCGCCCTGACCCGGCCACCGCACTTCGGGCAACTGGGTTCGCCCCTCATAGCGCTCAACGGTCCTACCCGCCCGGCGTCACGTCAAGGACGATCACCCGTCCGGTACGGCGGTTTCACCCTGGTTCACCAGGAAGAAGTAGATGCATATTGAATTCATTAGACGCTCTAACTTATTATTTGCATGGCACATCGATCCAGGACGGTCAGGGGACCGCCGGACAGGGAGGAAGGAGTGCCGATGCGCACAGAGGACCCCTTCACCGGGGACATCGCGCCGGCGGCGGGAGCGGGGGGCACCTTGCGCCGCCAGCCGAAGGCCGTCTGGGCCACGGCGGGTGCGTCGGTGGTCGCCTTCATGGGGATCGGCCTGGTGGACCCGATCCTGCCCTCGATCGCCAAGGGCCTTGACGCCGCACCGAGTCAGGTCTCGCTGCTGTTCACCTCGTACTTCCTCATCACCGCGCTCGCCATGCTGCTCACCGGATTCGTCTCCAGCAGGATCGGCGGACGCCGGACCCTCCTGGCGGGTCTCGCGCTGGTGGTGTCCTTCGCCGCGCTCTCCGGCACCTCGGACTCGGTCGGCGAACTCGTCGGCTTCCGCGCCGGCTGGGGCCTCGGCAACGCCCTCTTCGTCTCGACCGCACTCGCCGTCATCACCGGCGCCGCGGCAGGACAGGACGGTCCGGGGCCGGGAGGCGGCACCACACGAGAGAACGGCGGACGGCGAGGGGCGGCGACCGCGATCCTGCTCTACGAGTCCGCGCTCGGACTCGGCATGGCCTGCGGGCCCCTTCTCGGGGCCCTGCTCGGCGACATGAGCTGGCGCTATCCGTTCTTCGGCACCGCCGCACTGATGGCGGTCGGCTTCCTGTGCGTCACCGTGTTCCTCAAGGAGCAGCCGAAGCCCGCACGCAAGGTCGCGCTGCTCGACCCGCTGAGGGCGCTCGGCCACGGCGGTCTCGCCACCGCCGCCGCCGCGGCGTTCTTCTACAACTACGCCTTCTTCACGGTGCTGGCCTTCACACCCTTCGTGCTGGACATGACCCCGTACATGTCCGGGGCCGTGTTCTTCGCCTGGGGTGTGCTGCTCGCGGTCTTCTCGGTGCTGGCCGCACCGGCACTCCAGCGGCGCTTCGGCACCGCGCGGGTGCTCGCCGGATCGCTGGCACTGCTCGCGGCGGATGTGGTGGTGCTCGGGTACGGGGACCGCGCCACGGCCGTCCTCTGCACGGTCCTGTCGGGTGCGTTCATCGGCGTGAACAACACGCTCTTCACCGAGCTTGCCCTGGGCGTCTCGGACGCGCCCCGGCCGGTGGCGAGCGCGGGCTACAACTTCGTGCGCTGGTTCGCGGCCGCGGCCGCCCCGTATCTGGCGTCCGAACTCGCCGAACGGGCCGGTGCGCGGACGCCGTTCGTGGTGGCGGGGGCGGCGGCGCTGATCGGCGCGGTCATCGTCCGGGCGGGCCGGGCCTCACTCGCCCGCCACGCCCCCGAGGCGGAGCCGCGCCCCGTGGCCACGACCCAGGACGGAGCGGCGGTCCTCGCCGACTGAACCGCCGTCAGAGCGGGACGCGGCCGAACCCGCCCATGAGATAGCTCACTTCAGCGGCCTCCGAACTCACGCCAGCGATACGGGCCCGCGCAGCGGGTCGCGGAGGTCCGTACCGTGCTTCAGCCAGCGGTCCTGGAGCGCCGCGGCCCCGTGCACCCGCTTCCACGCCGCCTCGTTCGGCGTCATCGGCAACAGGGGGAGAAACCGCACCGGGTCCATCGGCTCCGGCAGCTCGAGGTCCTCGACCAGGCCGCCGGGCTCGGCGACCAGCACGGAGGTGAAAGGGGCGTTCGGCCAGAGCGGCTCACCGACGTCCATGGAGTTCCCCGGGGCCACGATCACCCCTTCCACCTGCGGCGACGAGGCCAGGACCGCGAGTGGCCGCAGCACCTTGTCGGTGTCGGCGAGCCCGCCCCGTACCGACAGCAGCAGCTCGGCGCGCGGCCCCTTCACCGGGTCGGCGAGGAGGTCTTTGGGGTCGTTCATGGGCTGTGCGGACATGCCCAGCGTGGCGTACCGGACGGTGCCCCTGTCGTCTCCGGCAACGAAACGGAGCACCTCGATCCGGTCCGTACCCAGGAACGTCATCGCCGCACGCGCGTCCGGCTCTCCGAACGCGCTGAACAGACGGGCCTCGACAAGAGCAAGAATTTCTCCCATCCCGCGAGCATAGATCGCATCAGGAACGGGCAAAGGAAGGGATTGACCCTCAGTCGGCTGATACTCTTGGCCGCCTGTTGGGACAACATATGCGTGACGGCGTCTCCGCGAGGTACCCGGAGAACAGCGCCCGTTCCCGACGACACGTCATCCCTTACGGGGGACCGGCTGGAGGAGGTGGGGCTGCGATGGATCGAAGTCGACCGTGCAGTACCAACCGCTCTTCCGCGCACTGCCCCGTCATCTGACCGGCATCCAGCGCCTCTTGACCGACTGGACCACCCGGCCCGTAGACATGTCGCGCCGCTCCATGGCAACGCGCACGTCGGAAGAGCACATCGCCCTTGCCTGACTGTCTGTAGCGAACGCCGTCATCGCGTCCCGCGGTGCCGCCCGCTTTGCGGACGTATTCCAGACAACGTCCTCATTCCGGGCTGTGCCACGCCTCGCACCGGCGGCTTCCCGTGAAGGAGCCTGCCATGTCGATGATCCGTGACTTGCGAGAAGCGGTCCGCCCCACGTTGCGCAAGACCAGCAGCGCCTACAGCTCGTACGACACCACCCGCGATCCCTCCGCCTCCAGCGCCGTCGTGGACTGCGCCGTGTACCGCGACGGCAGCCGCGTGAGGGACGACACCTGCCTCACCCCGCGCCAGGCGATGCTGCGGGTGCGCGAGGGCGGCGGCTTCGCCTGGATCGGGCTGCACGAACCGACCGAGGAGGAGTTCGGCGGAATCGCCGCGGAGTTCGGCCTCCACCCGCTGGCCGTCGAGGACGCCGTCCACGCCCATCAGCGCCCCAAGCTGGAGCGGTACGACGACACCCTCTTCACCGTCTTCAAGACCATCCACTACGTGGAGCACGCCGAACTGACGGCGAGCAGCGAGGTCGTCGAGACCGGCGAGGTGATGTGCTTCACCGGACCCGATTTCGTCATCACCGTGCGGCACGGCGGTCAGGGCTCGCTGCGCAACCTGCGGCACCGGCTCCAGGACGACCCCGAGCTGCTCGCCAAGGGCCCGTCGGCGGTCCTGCACGCCATCGCCGACCATGTCGTGGACGGCTACATCGCGGTGGCGGACGCCGTACAGGTCGACATCGACGAGATCGAGAACGATGTCTTCTCCGCCCCGGCGAAGGGCAGCACCCGGGGCACCGACACCGGGCGCATCTACCAGCTCAAGCGCGAGGTGCTGGAGTTCAAGCGGGCGGTGACGCCGCTGCTGCGGCCCATGCAGCTGCTGAGCGAGCGGCCGATGCGGCTGGTGGACCCCGACATCCAGAAGTACTTCCGTGACGTGGCCGACCACCTGGCACGGGTGCAGGAGCAGGTGATCGGGTTCGACGAGCTGCTGAACTCGATCCTCCAGGCGAATCTTGCGCAGGCGACGGTGGCGCAGAACGAGGACATGCGCAAGATCACGTCCTGGGCCGCGATCATCGCCGTCCCGACGGCGGTGTGCGGTATCTACGGGATGAACTTCGACCACATGCCGGAGCTGCACTGGCGGTACGGCTATCCGATGGTGCTCGTCGGCATCGTGGGGGCCTGTCTCACCATTCACCGCACACTGAAGCGCAACGGCTGGCTCTAATAGGCTGCGGGTATGACTGAAGCCGCCGCCACCTCGCAGCTCGACCGCGCTCTGGTCGAAGAGGCCACCAAGAAGTCCGGTCTCGTCTGGGTCCGGGGCGCCGGCCCCGCCCGCGCGCTGTGGCACGTGTGGCACGAGGGGGCTGTGCATGTCATCGGCGACGGGCCCGGTGAGCAGCCGCTGCCGGGGCTCGCGGCGGGTTCCACCGCCGAGGTGACCGTGCGCAGCAAGGACAAGGGCGGCCGGCTGGTGGCCTGGACGGCCGCGGTGAGCGAGCTGGTGCCGGGGTCCGAGGCGTGGGAGGCCGCGGTGGGCGAGCTGAAGGGGAAGCGCCTGAACGCGCCGGACGGTGAGGCGATGACGGAGCGCTGGGCACGGGAGTGCAGGGTGCTGCGCCTCGACCCGCTCGCGGCGTCCACGGAGCTCCCCGCGGGCTCGCTGGCCGCCACCCCCCTGGCGACCTCCGCGACCACCCGCCGCCCCGTTCCCGCGGCCCTGCCGCGCCTCCTGCTGCGTCGCGGCAAGCGGGGCTAGGCCCCCGTTCGGGAGGCGTCGTCCGCCCGAAGGGGCGGGGCTCGCGGCGTCCGGTGCGTGCCATCGCAAGGCGGTGGGGGTTCCCCCGCCGGAGGCAGGGGGAGGTCGTCCTCGTACAGGGCGCACTCGGACGATCCGACAGCGCAGCGAGTGTGCGTGCCAGGCGTCGCGAGCCAGGCGGGAGTCCTCACACACGGCCTAGCCGCCCCCGCCGGGTGGGCAGGGGCTACTGCTTACGTGGGAGCTCCTGGCCGTAGTCCACCGTCTCGCCCTGCTCCGGGGGAGCCAGCGCGAAGTCCTGGTCCCAGTCCGCCAGTGTCAGCAATCCCGCCCCGCCCGCCCGGGCGAAGCGCAGGGGGTACGGGGTGCCCTGGAGGGACACGTCCAGCGTCCCGCCGTTTCCCTCACCGCCGAGGACCTTGATGGTGCGGACGCCGTCCACGGCGTCGTAGCCGCCCTTGCTGAGCTCGCCGTGCAGGCCGAGGACTCCGTCCAGCAGCACGTCCATCTCGGTGAAGCCGCGCAGTTGCTTGTAGGTCGGATCGTCCTGCGGGACCTTCACGTACTTGTCGTCGAGCTTCTCCGCGGCCGTCTCACCCGACGCGCCCGCCTGCTTCCAGAAGTCCGCGTCGGCCTTCAGATAGAGCGCGTCGTCGGCCCGCAACAACTCGAAGGTGGAGCTCTTCGTGGTGACCGAGCCACTGCCGCCGGTCTTCTTGAGACGCATGTTCAGCTTGTAGGTGTCCCCTTTGGACACCAGCGTCCCGGCGAGCCGTACCGACTGCGCCCCCTCCGCCGCGGTCTTGGCCTTCTCCTCGATGGCTGGGGCGTCGAGCTTGCCGACGCCGTTCGTCCCCGCGTCCGGGTTCTCACTGCACCCGGTGACGGCCGTGAGAGTCACGGCAAGCCCTGCGCAGAGTGCGACGGACAGTGCTGCCCGGCGGGCCCGGGCTGCGGCAGCCAGGGGGAGAGCGGTCACGTGCGCACTGCCTCTCGTGCTGGTGGTGGGGTGGCAAGAGGGCAGAGTACCCGGGGTTATCGACCGCTCGGGAGGCGAGCCGTACGGACCGCCCACGGGGGCGGCGGGGACGGGCACGGGCTAGCCTGAACCCGTCTGAACTATCACAAAGTGACACACCAGAGCCATTTCGTGAGGAGGCGCAGAGCATGGCGGCAGGCGCCTCCCGGATCTTTGTGTCGCACCTCGCGGGCGTACCGGTGTTCGACCCCAACGGCGATCAGGTCGGCCGGGTGCGCGATCTCGTGGCCATGCTCCGAGTCGGCCAGCGGCCACCCCGGTTGCTGGGGATCGTCGTGGAGGTGCACGGCCGCCGCCGGATCTTCCTTCCCATGACCCGGGTCACCGGTGTCGAGTCCGGCCAGGTCATCACCACCGGCGTGGTCAACATGCGGCGCTTCGAGCAGCGCCCCACCGAGCGTCTCGTCCTCGGCGAGCTCCTGGACCGCCGCGTCAGTCTGACGGACTCCGGCGAGGAGGTCACCGTGCTGGATGTCGCCATCCAGCAGCTGCCCGCCCGCCGCGACTGGGAGATCGACAAGGTCTTCGTGCGCAAGGGAAAGGGCGGGGCCCTGCGCCGCAAGGGGGAGACGCTGACGGTCGAGTGGTCCGCGGTCACCGGGTTCTCCCTGGACGAGGACGCGCAGGGCGCCGAGCGCCTGGTCGCCACCTTCGAGCGGCTGCGGCCCGCCGACGTCGCCAACGCTCTGCACCATCTGTCGCCCAAGCGGCGCGCCGAGGTCGCCGCGGCCCTCGACGACGACCGGCTCGCCGACGTCCTGGAGGAGCTGCCCGAGGACGAGCAGGTGGAGATCATCGGGAAGCTCAAGGAGGAGCGGGCCGCGGACGTCCTGGAGGCGATGGACCCCGACGACGCCGCCGACCTGCTCTCGGAGCTGCCGGAGGAGGACAAGGAGCGGCTGCTGATGCTGATGCGGCCGGACGACGCCGCCGACGTCCGCCGGCTGATGTCCTACGAGGAGCGCACGGCGGGCGGGCTGATGACGCCCGAGCCGATCGTGCTGCGCCCGGACGCGACGGTGGCGGATGCCCTGGCACGGGTGCGCCAACAGGACCTCTCCCCCGCGCTCGCCGCGCAGGTCTACGTCTGCCGGCCGCCCGACGAGACCCCCACCGGCAAGTACCTGGGCACCGTGCACTTCCAGCGGCTGCTGCGCGACCCGCCGTTCACCCTGGTCAGCTCGATCGTCGAGACCGATCTGCCGCCGCTCGCGCCGGGCACGGGACTGCCCGCGATCACCAGCTATCTGGCCACGTACAACATGGTCGCCGCGCCGGTCGTGGACGAGAGCGGCTCGCTGCTGGGGGCGGTGACGGTGGACGACGTCCTCGACCATCTGCTGCCGGACGACTGGCGCGAGGCCGAGTTCGAGGGGACGGGGGCCGCCGATGAGTGAGTACGGGCTCACCGAGCGCGGCGACGGCAGAGACCGGGAGAGGGAGAGGGAGAGAGACCGGGAGCGCGAGCGGCAGTCGGGCGGGCAGCGGCCGCGGTCCCGGCTGGATGTGCCCCGGGCCCCCCGGCGCAGGGTGCTCCCCGAATACGACCCGGAGGCCTTCGGACGACTGTCGGAGAAGATCGCCCGCTTCCTGGGCACCGGGCGGTTCATCGTCTGGATGACGCTCACGATCATCGTCTGGGTGCTCTGGAACATCTTCGCGCCGGACGGGCTGCGGTTCGACGAGTACCCGTTCATCTTCCTGACCCTCATGCTGTCGCTCCAGGCCTCGTACGCGGCCCCCCTGATCCTGCTGGCGCAGAACCGCCAGGACGACCGCGACCGGGTCAACCTGGAGCAGGACCGGGCGCAGAACGAGCGGTCGATCGCCGACACCGAGTATCTGACCCGGGAGATCGCGTCGCTGCGGATGGGTCTCGGCGAGGTCGCCACCCGCGACTGGATCCGTTCCGAGTTCGAGGACCTGCTGCGGGAGCTGGCGGACCGGCCCGGTGTATTCCCGCCGGACGCACCGCGGGTACGTGACGAAGGCGACCGCTGACAGGCGTCCCCCGGCCGGGACCCGGCGCCGTACCATCGTCCTATGGTTACGGAAGACGCGGTGCGCGAAGCACTGGCGACGGTGAACGACCCCGAGATCAACAAGCCGATCACGGACCTCGGCATGGTCAAATCGGTCGAGTTCGGCGACGACGGCGCGGTGGCCGTCACGGTCTACCTCACCGTCTCCGGCTGCCCGATGCGCGAGACGATCACCCAGCGCGTCACGGACGCCGTGGCGGCCGTCGAGGGCGTCACCCGCGTCGACGTCTCCCTGGACGTCATGAGCGACGAGCAGCGCCGCGAGCTCGCGGCCACACTTCGCGGCACGACCGCCGAGCGCGAGGTGCCGTTCGCCAAGCCCGGCTCGCTGACCCGGGTCTACGCGGTCGCATCCGGCAAGGGCGGGGTGGGCAAGTCGTCCGTGACCGTGAACCTGGCGGCGGCCATGGCCGCCGACGGGCTGAAGGTCGGTGTCGTGGACGCCGACATCTACGGCCACAGCGTGCCCCGGATGCTGGGCGCGGACGGCCGTCCCACCCAGGTCGAGAACATGATCATGCCGCCGTCGGCGAACGGCGTGAAGGTCATCTCGATCGGTATGTTCACCCCGGGCAACGCACCGGTGGTCTGGCGCGGCCCGATGCTGCACCGCGCGCTCCAGCAGTTCCTGGCGGATGTGTACTGGGGCGACCTGGACGTGCTGCTGCTCGACCTGCCCCCGGGCACCGGCGATATCGCGATCTCCGTGGCCCAGCTGGTGCCGAACGCCGAGATCCTGGTCGTCACCACCCCGCAGCAGGCCGCCGCCGAGGTGGCGGAGCGGGCCGGCTCCATCGCCGTGCAGACCCACCAGAAGATCGTCGGCGTGGTCGAGAACATGTCGGGCCTGCCGTGCCCGCACTGCGACGAGATGGTCGATGTCTTCGGTACGGGCGGCGGCCAGGCGGTCGCCGACGGGCTGACGAGGACGACCGGTGCGACGGTGCCCGTGCTGGGCCAGATCCCGATCGACGTCCGGCTGCGCGAGGGCGGCGACGAGGGCAGGCCGGTCGTGCTCACCGATCCCGAGTCCCCGGCCGGTGCCGCTCTGCGGGCCATCGCCGGAAAGCTCGGGGGCCGTCAGCGCGGTCTGTCGGGGCTGTCGCTGGGCATCACCCCGCGCAACAAGTTCTGAGCCTTACGCGGCGAGGGGCACCGTTCCGGTGGAACGG
>NZ_JBHWIW010000036.1:0-75053 GCF_042731955.1 Streptomyces sp. NPDC059828
CGCCCGGTTACATTTCGAACCCGGAAGCTAAGCCTTTCAGCGCCGATGGTACTGCAGGGGGGACCCTGTGGGAGAGTAGGACACCGCCGAACAATTTTTAGCCTCAACCCCCAGGCTTTGCCTGGGGGTTGAGGCATTTCTGCGTTCTGGACCGGCCGGGCGCCAGGTGTCGAAATGCTTTGACCCTCGGATCGCGCTCGGTGAGGATCAGCGTATGGAGCACAAGATTCGAGCCATCCGCGCTGATGAGTGGGAGAAGGTCCGGGACCTCCGGCTGGCCGCGCTGCAGGACCCGGCCGCTCCGTTGGCCTTCCTGGAGACGTACGAGCAGGCAATGGACCGGTCCGATGACTTCTGGCGCGAGCGGGCGAGCAACGGTGCCGAAGGCGTGTGGGTGAAGCAGTTCATCGCCGAGACGGCCGACGGGTGCTGGGACGGCACGGTGACCGTGCTTGTGGAGCGGCCACAGGACGAGGCCCGGTTCGGGGAGCCGGCGACTGTCGAGCAGACACACCTTGTCGCGGTGTTCGTCAGGCCGGAGGTGCGGGGCACCGGGCTGGCCGACGAGCTGTTCCGGACGGCCGTCTCCTGGTCCTGGAGCCTGGAGGACCCGCGGGTCGAACGCGTGCGGCTATATGTGCACGAGGACAACAACCGGGCCAAGGCCTTCTACCGGCGGATCGGGTTCGTGCCCAGTGGGGCGAAGTCGCCGGTGCCTGGGGACACCTCCGCGATGGAGGTGGAGTACGAGCTGCCCCGCGGGGCCGAGCTCAGCATCTGACGCTTCCTCGCGATGAGCTCAGCGGGTCGGGATGTCCTGACCCGGCCAGCGGGCCCGGCCCTGTTCGCGGGAGCGGAGCAGGGCGAGGGTCGGCATGCCGTGGTCGGCGCCGGAGGCCAGGAGTTCGGGCAGCAGGGGGAGTGGCGCCACGGCGGCGACATCGTCGAGAACAAGAGTGAGTGGTGGGTCGAGCCGACCGTCGGATGACCGTGCGGCCATGCGGCGGCCGTGCTCGACCACGCTCGAGGTGACGGCGGTCAGCAGAGGCATTGCTCCGGGGCGGGTGCGGGGATCCTCAAGGGGTTCACCCACCACATAGAGACTGCCCCCCTCGACCACAAATGATTCCAGTGCGAGCGAATCTGCTCGATTTGTTGCGCAGGCTTCTCTGATATGGATCGATGCCATGCATGCCAGGGCATGTGCCGTCAGTTCCTGGGCCGTCTCCCGGCGTTCGGGGTGGGCGGTGAGCGCGGACTCCAGCAGGCCGGCGAGTCCGGATGCGGCCTTGGGGTGCGTACGGAGGATGCGTACGGGCTCATGGGCGTTGTTCCCCTGTGCCCAGCGGTGGACCTGCTTGAACGCCCGGCCGTCCACTGCCGCGGCGTGCAGCCAGCAGCGCAGGAGCGTTTCCGCCGTCTCGGCGACCGCCGTGTCGATACGGGCGCGGGGCCGTACGGGAGCGAGCAGGGCCACTGCCCGTGTGGCGGAGGTGTCGGGGTCCTCGCAGCCGGTGGTGGGGGACCAGTGGAGACGCCCCGGAGTGTCGCAGAGGTGGCCCGGGTCGTAGACGAGGACGGAACCGAGCTTGGCACGGGCGTCCTTGGTCTCGGACCATACTGCCGGGTCCGAAGTGACGACGAGCACCGGACCTTGCGCCTCGAGGATGGCCTGGACGGCGGATGGCCGGCGGGCGGCCGGGTCCCCGTAGACGATACGTGGGGCGGTACGCGGCTCAGGGATGTCGCGCGGGACGGGGACGGTCTGCTCCAGCGGGTGCTGCTCGGCCTCAGCGATCGGGGCCGGATACGGGATCGGGTCCTGAGCCGGGTGCGGGATCGAGGCCGGAGCCAGTGGCTCCGCCACCGGAACCGTGGGCGGAAAGGTTGCCGAGAGCGGGCCGGTCTTCATGCGCCTCGCCGCTCGTACCGCACGCAGGCGGGCCAGAGTGCCCAGCACGAAGACGGCGAGTACCACCAGCACCATCAACTCGCCGATGAGCAGGCCCCAGAACAGCCCGTATCCGGAGAGCTGGCCCACCGGGGTGTCCTGCCAGGCACCCGCCAGGTCGTGCGGCTCCGAGAGCAGCTCGCGTATGGCCACGGGGCTTTTTGTGAACGTCACTCCGTCCGGCCATGCGCCGTGGGCGAGGACCCCGGCGAGGCCGGTGGCAGTCCAGACCAGCAGGGTCAGCCCGAGGAGGAACGCCAGCAGACCGACCAGCAGCCCGTCGGGGATACCCCGCTCCCCGTGTGCGGAGCGGCGCTCGTCGTGTCTCGGCGTCCCGGGCTCGTGTCTCGGCAGCTCGCGCGGCATCGTGTCAGGCCACCGTCGACTCGGAGGACTCGGGCACCTCGTTGATGCGTTGCTGCTCGATGAGGGTCGCGCGCTGTTCCGCCTCCCACTCGGCGGCTCGTACGTCCTCCGGCAGCTCGAGGGAGGCGGAGGACTCCGTCATGGCCCGGTCCGTGTAGACCAGGGGTCGCTCCGCTTCCGTGACCAGGTGTTTGACCACCTGGACATTGCCGTTGACGTCCCACACCGCGATACCCGGGGTGAGCGTGGGGATGATCTCCACGGCCCAGCGGGGCAGTCCGAGCACCCGGCCCGTGGCCCGTGCCTCGTCGGCCTTCTGGGCGTAGATGGTTCTGGTGGAGGCCATCTTCAGGATCGCGGCGGCCTCCCGTGCCGCGGCTCCGTCCACCACATCGCTGAGGTGGTGGACGACGGCGACGAAGGAGAGGCCGAGTCGGCGGCCGAACTTGAGCAGCCGCTGGAAGAGCTGTGCCACGAAGGGGCTGTTGATGATGTGCCAGGCCTCTTCGACCAGGAAGATCCGCTTCTTGCGGTCGGGCCGGATCCACGTGTGCTCGAGCCATACGCCCACGATCGCCATCAGGATCGGCATGGCGATGGAGTTCCGGTCGATGTGCGAGAGGTCGAAGACGATCAGCGGCGCGTCGAGGTCGATACCGACCGTGGTCGGTCCGTCGAACATGCCCCGCAGGTCACCGTCGACAAGCCGGTCCAGGACGAGGGCCACGTCCAGCCCCCAGGCCCGTACGTCGTCCAGGGCGACGTTCATCGCTGCCGCCGATTCCGGTTCGGGGTGGCGCAGTTGTTCGACGATGTCGGTAAGGACGGGCTGCCGGTGGGTGATGGTCCCGTTGACGTAGGCGTGGGCGACCTTGAGCGCGAAGCCGGACCGTTCGTCCAGGCCGTGGCCCATCGCGACCTCGATGATCGTGCGGAGCAGTGCGAGCTGGCCGGTCGTGGTGATGGAGGGGTCGAGCGGGTTGAGGCGGATACCGCTGTCGAGGGCGGCCATGGGGTCGAGCCGGATGGGCGTGATGCCCAGTTGCTCGGCGATGAGGTTCCACTCGCCGACGCCGTCCTCGCCCTGGGCGTCGAGCACGACCACCTGGCGGTCGCGGAACCGCAGCTGGCGCAGCACGTAGGTCTTCTCGAGGGCCGACTTGCCGTTTCCGGACTCGCCGAGCACCAGCCAGTGGGGCGCCGGCAGCTGCTGTCCGTAGAGCTGGAACGGGTCGTAGATGTAGCCCTTGCCGCTGTAGACCTCCCGGCCGATGATCACACCCGAGTCGCCGAGTCCCGGTGCGGCCGTCGGCAGATAGACGGCCTGGGCCTGGCCGGTCGAGGTGCGTACGGGCAGCCGGGTGGTCTCGACCTTGCCGAAGAGGAAGGCGGTGAAGGATTCGGTCAGGGCGGTGAGCGGATCTCGCATCGGTTCAGGGCCCCTATCGGCGGATACCGGTCGCGAACGGCAGCGTGTTCACAAAGGCCCGGTGGTGTTCGCGGTCGCACCACTCCAGCTTGAGATACGACTTGCCCGCCGAGGCTCTGATCGTGCGCTTGTCCCGGGCCAGCGCCTCGGGAGTGCGGGACGACACAGTGATGTACCCGACGAGATTGACCCCTGCCGCGCCGCTGGCGAGATCTTCACCCCGCTGGTCGAGCCTGCTGTGGGCGGCGATGTCGCGGGGGTCGACGGTGCGGTTCATCTTGGCGGCGCGGCTGGCCTCCGCCTCGTCGTTGGTCTTCTCGGTCAGCATCCGTTCGATGGCGACCTCGGTGGGCTCCAGGTCCATGCAGACCGCGACGGTGCGGATCACGTCGGGGGTGTGGACGAGGAGGGGGGCGAGGAAGTTGACGCCGACGGGGGTCATCGGCCACTCCTTCACCCAGGCGGTGGCGTGGCACCAGGGGGCGCGGGTGGACGACTCGCGGGTCTTGGCCTGGAGGTAGGTGGGCTCGACCGCGTCGAGTTCGGCGGGCCAGGTGTTGCGCTTGGTCATCGCCTGGATGTGGTCGATGGGGTGGTCCGGGTCGTACATGGAGTGGACGAGGGAGGCGAGGCGGGCCTGGCCGAGTGGCTGGCGTACGCGGATGTCGGCTTCGGCGAGGCGGGCGCAGATGTCGGTGAGCTCGCGGGCCATGACGACGGCGAGGCCGGTGTCCCTGTCGAGCTTCTTGGCGCCGGAGGCCTGGCGGGCGGCACGGGCCATGGTGTGGGCTTCGGCGGCCAGCTCGCGGGTGTAGTGCATGCACGCGATGAGGTAGGCGCGGTGCTGCTCGCTGGAGGTGGACACCATGGACTGGAGCTGGTCGTAGGAGTCGCGGAGCCAGCCGGGGGCGGAGGGGTCGCCGCGCTGGGCGACGTCCTTGGCGTGGGCGTCGGGATCGGCGGGCAGGGTGCGGGCGAGCATCTGAAGGCGGGTCACGAAGCCGTCGCCGTTGGCCACATGCTTCAGCAGGGTGCCGAAGCGGTCCACCAGGGCTTCCTGGTCCTCGCTGTCGCGGAGCCCGACGCCGGGGCCCTCGATCTCGATGGCGGCGGTGACGGTGCGGCGGTCGGCGTGCAGGAGCACGGCGATCTCGTCCGGGCCGAAGGGCGCGGCGAGCCAGTTGATCCTGCCGATTCCGGGCGGGAGGCCGATCTCGATCTCCCGGCCGTCGATGCGGGTACCCGCCTCCATGGCGGTGGAACGGTAGACGGTGCCTTGGCGCAGGGTGCGCTTGTAGCTGCGGTTGATCTCGAACCAGCGGTAGAAGGTGCGCTGCTTGTACGGGACGTACACGGCCGCCAGCGCGAGCATCGGGAAGCCGGTGAGCAGCACGATCCGCAGGGACAGGACGGGGACCAGCAGTCCGCTCATCATGCCGAGGAACGCGCCGACGATGATCAGGGCGATCTCGCCGGTCTCGCGGTTCTTGCCGACGATCGCGTTCGGCCGCGCCCGGCCGATGAGATACGTGCGGCGGGGCGCGATGGGCTGCGACTGCGTCGTCAACGCCCTCCACCTCCTGTGTTTCCTGTGCTGGTGCCTGAGCCGGTGCTCTTGCGGTGGCTGTGCGGGGTGCCGCCGGTGCCGCCGCCTCCGCTACGGGGTGCGGGCGCGGCGGGTGCGGCCGGGCCGCCGCCCCCGGTACCCCGTGCGCTGTGGGCGGCCACCCCACCGGCGACGGGGCTGGCGGGGCGCGGGGTGTTTCCGGACGACTCGCCCTGCTGGGCGCCGCGGCTGCTGTGGGTCTTGATGCCCTGGGACACGAGGGCGGCGGGGGAGCTGATGACGGCGGCGGCCTTGTTCTCCGCGCCGTTCTGGATGCGGTTGTTGCGGGAGGCGGCGATCTCGTCGCCGAAGCCCGGCACGAAGCGGTAGATCATCGCGGAGGAGAAGATCGCGAGCAGGATGATCGCGAGGCCCGTGACGACGGCGGAGAAGGCGTTCGGCCCGTTGTCCCCGGACAGGGCTCCGGCCAGCCCGAGCACGATGATGACGACCGGTTTGACGAGGATCACCGCGATCATGATCCCGGCCCAGCGGCGTACGTGGCCCCAGAGGTTCTTGTCGACGAGCCCGGAGTAGACGACGACGCCGAGCAGCGCGCCGACGTAGAGCAGCACGGCACGGATGAACAGCTCGAGGTAGAGCACACCCGCGGCGAGCACGGTCACGAGCGACACGATGATCAGCATGATCGGGCCGCCGCCGATGGAGTCGCCCTTCTGCAGCGCCTGCTTGAAGCTCCCGAAGAAGACGTCGGTCTGGCCGCCGGTGCCGGATGCGATCACCTCGGTGATGGCGTCGGTGGCCGAGACGAGTGTGTAGAGGATCAGCGGGGTGAACGCGGAGGCGAGGACGGTGAGCCAGAGGAACCCGATGGCCTCGGACATGGCGGTCATGAGCGGGACACCGCGGATGGCGCGTTTGGCGACGGCCAGCAGCCAGAGGAGGAGGGTGAGGAAGGTGGAGGCGGCGAAGACGATGGCGTACTGGGCGAGGAAGGTGCCGTTGGTGAAGTCCACTTCCGCGGTGGATTTCACGGCCTTCGAGAGGGCGTCGATGATGGATACGGCGGCTTCGGCGCAGCCGCGGGCGAGGGAGGCGAGGGGGTCGAGGGCGGTGGTGGGGTCGGGCGCCACCGAACTTCCGGACCCGCCCGACTGGCCCTGTTCGCAGTAGCGCTTGGCGTGGCCGCGCAGATAGCGGCAGGCTTCGGCGCCGGTTTCGGAGGGGCTGGGCGCGGGGCTGGGAGCCGCCGCGGCCCGGGTGGCGAGAATGACGGCGGTGGCCTGGATTCCCGCGAGAAACGCGAGCACCCGCGCGGCGAGGGCTCGGGTCGTGCGGGGACGGGAGAAAGGATGACGGGGCTGCCGGGGACGACGGGGATTACCGTGCATAGGTGAAGCCTCCGAACTCCTGAACCGCCTTGCTGATCTCTTCGGAGCCGGATGCGGTGAGGTCACCGGGGACCGGGGTCGGGCCGTCCTTCTCGGAGTCGTCGGCGACCTTCCAGTCGCCACTTGTCCACTGGAGCTGGAAGGTCCATGTCTTCCAGGTGGTGCGGACGGGATCCTTCGAGCCTTCGCCCGCCATGCCGACGAGGCCGGTGCACCAGACGGAGACGGTGGCCTTGCTGCGGGTGAAGGCGTCGACCTTCGTGCCCACGGGGATGGTCCGGGAGACAAAGGTGCTGCCCTCGAGGGCGCTGCCGTCCGCGTCGAGGCCGAGCTTGGCGAGGAATTCGGCGGAGTACGCGTCGTCTTGGGGAGCCTTGAGACTGGCCGCCGCCTGCGGGGTGTAGATGGCGTCCACGATGCGGTGCCGGTTCTCGCGCTGGAACATCTCGGCTGAGCCGAGCGCGACGGCGAAGTTGGACGCCGCGCTCTGTGCTCCCTGTTCGTTGTGTGCGTAGCCCTTGGGGATCTCGCCGTTCTTCCCCGTCACGGGCTGCACCCCGGTGGCCGCTGTCGGGGCGGCGGCGCGGGCCTGCTGGGCGGTGTCCGGGGCGGTGTCGGAGCTGTTGCCGCGGTTGGCGAAGGCGATGGCGGCGATCAGGAGGACGACCACACCGGCCGCGGTGACCAGGGAGCGGGAGTTCCGCATGGGGCGGCGGGCGCCCCCGTAGACGTCGGTGACCGTGATGGCCCCGGGCAGTCGTGTGCGGGTCTGGCCGGTGCCGCCCACGTCCGTGTCGAACTCGTCTTGCCCGTCGTCGAAGTTCATGCCGCGTACGCCCCCTCAGCCGTCTGCGGTGCCGTGCCCTCGCTGTTGTCGTACCCGTGCCGGCGGTCCTCGCGCCTGAGGCCCTCGTGCCAGCGGTACCCGCCTTCGTGGCCGGGGCCGTAGTACGAAGGTAGCCGTGCTGGTGTCCGCGCGGGCGCGGTGTGATGACTCGACATCAGGGGGACGCAACCTCTGCCGGTGGGTGCGACGGGCGGATGGTGGAGGGGGTGGTGCAGGGGCGGGGGCGCAGGGGATGAGGTGAGGGGAGGTCAGACGGCCATTCCGTACACGATGGTGAAGAGGGTCCCCAGGGATCCGATGATGAAGACACCTGTGAGTCCGGCCACGATCAGGCCCTTGCCCTGCTCCGCGCTGAAGGTGTCGCGCAGAGCCGTCGCGCCGATGCGCTGTTTGGCCGCGCCCCAGACCGCGATGCCCAGGCAGAGCAGGATGGCGACCGCCATCACGACCTCGATCATCACGCGAGCTTCGTTCCCGAGGGTTCCGAATGGGCCCCAGTTCGGGGCGATACCACCGATGATGGTGGTGATGTCACCTTTCTCGGCTGCCAGGATCATGTAACTCACCGCCCCTGTCGGGTAGTTCGACGCCCGTGCCGCTTGGCATGGGTCACGCTCTATCTTCGCTGATGAAACCGGTATCGTGCGCCGACTTGGTTGGTCTCTTTACCCGATCCCCGCACACGTGACCGAACCGATCGCGCTGACCTGCGGCGGCGCCGGGGCGGTTCAGGTGCGAGCACCCGTATGGTCACTCTGTGTATCACGGAGGGTGACTTCGGGCAATGACTGTCGTTTAGGCACTTAAGGTGGCAAAGTGCTGAGGCGTGGAGCGTTGGGGTGACGGTGCACCCCTGGGGCAGGGCGGGCCGTCGGCGCGTTGCCGGTGCCCGCCCTGCCGGGGCGTCAGCTCAGGCCCTGATGGCCAGCAGTCCGAGCAGGGCCATGGATATGGCGATGAGTGCGATGACGATCAGTGCGGCGATCGTTCCCCCGGAGTCGCCGGCCCGGCGGATCTTCTCCCCCACGTTTCCTGCGTTGCTCATGTGCTCTCCTGTGTTACTGGTCCCACCGTTGGTCGTCGGCGGGGTGGTTCACAGCCTTCCTGGCTGCGTCACACAGGGTAGTGGAGACCGGTCCAGACCACAGGGGCGGGTCCGAGATGGCTGTTACTTCGTCAACTACCAGGCCAAAGCCCGTTTTGAAGGTGCCGGATGTGCGGCTCCTGGGCGATTTGGGGCCTCAGGAGCCGCCGCGCTACGGCTCCGTTCTGCTACGGAGGGTGAGGGGTCGGCTCATCGGGGCGCCACGAAAAGGCTCTGGGCACCGCGGCCGATGGGGCCCTTCTCGTCGTGGAGCCGGGAGTCCGCGAGGCCGATTCCGGCCGGGTCCACGTTCGTTCGGGCCTCGACTGCCACCCATTCGCCCACCGGGTGCCGGTGCAGATGGACCGTCAGATCGGCGTTGACGAAGACATGTCGATTGAAGTCCAGGACGTTGCTGATGCCGTTCCCGGAGTCGGCGGCGACGAGTACGCGGTCCAGGGGGCGGATCTCCTCGCTCGCCAGGAGGGGCAGCCGCATCCGCATCCAGCAGGTGCCGGGCCCTGTTTCACGGAAGGCTCCTTCGGTGAACCGGGTCTCCATGGAGGTGTGGTAGCCGATGTCCCACGGCACTCCGAAGAACGGGGTGTCGGCGGCTTCGCCAGGTGACGGCAGCTGCGGCCCGTCCGCGACCGCAGGGCCGGGCTCCTCCAGGGTGCGCACCCGCAGCGCCCGGGCCAGCATCACCGGCGCCTCGCCCTCGGGGGCGAGGGCCGCCTCGACGAGCTCCACGCTGCGGCCGGACCGCAGCACGTGCACGGTGACTTCCAGCGGCCGTATCGGCACCGGCTTCACGATCTCGTACGTGATCCGCGCGCTCCGCATGTCGGCCCGCGCACCGGGCCGCTCCTCCAGGGCCCGCCCCAGCAGGGCCGCGGGCGGTCCTGCGTGCTGGGAGTTCGGGTCCCAGGGGCCTCTGGTGTGCTCGGTCGGCCGGAAGCGGTTCTCGGAGATCCGCTCGTAGAACGCCTCGGGTTCCGTCATGACGGGCCGCCTCTCCGCTGCGACTTCGCGACAGGTGCACGGCACACGCTACCTACGGGTAACCTCGAGAGGCCAGGGGCCTCGCGATCTTGATCACAGGCAGGTCAAAGACCAGGCCCCCGCCTGACGGCTGTGTCATGGTCCTCCGGTGGACGCACTCAGACCCCAGGACCCGCCGGTCATCGGTACGCACACCCTGCTTGCCCGGCTCGGCGCCGGCGGGATGGGCCAGGTGTACCTCGGGCGGTCGCCCGGCGGCCGGCTCGTCGCGATCAAGGTGATCAGGGACGAGATCGTCGACCACCCTGAGGCACTGACCCGCTTCCGCCGTGAGGCGGAGACGGTCCGGACCGTGCGCAGCGCGTACACCGCGAACCTGATCGACGCGTCGCTGGAGACCACCCCCTACTGGCTGGCGACCGAGTACGTGTCCGGGCCGACGCTCAGCCGCGCGGTCGCGGAGCGTGGCGCGTTCCCCGCCGACTCCGCGCGGCGCCTGCTCGCTGCGCTCGCCGAGGCGCTGGCCAGCGTGCACGCCTCCCGTGTGACGCACCGGGACCTCAAGCCGCAGAACGTGATTCTCTCCCCGCAGGGGCCACAGCTCATCGATTTCGGCATCGCGAAGGGCTCGATGGACGCGGCGCTCACCGCCACCGGCGTCGCGCCCGGCACGCCCGGATTCACGGCACCCGAGGTCCTCATGCGCAATGAGGTCGGTGCGGCGGCCGACGTGTTCGCGCTCGGTGCGACGATCGCCTACGCGGCGACCGGACGGCCGCCCTTCGGACACGGCGAGATGGCGACCGTGAGCTATCGAGCCGTCCACGGGGACATCGACGTCGACGGGGTCGAACCCGCGCTGGCGGGGCTGATCCGGGCGTGTGTGGCGAAGGACCCGGCCCAGCGGCCCGGCGCAGCCGAGGTGATCGAGCGCTGCGCCGTGGACAAGGCGCTGGTGGAGGACGATTTCTACGCCCCGCTCGCGGGCCTGGCCCAGCCGGCGCTCCCGGCGTCGCCGCAGCGCGCGATGCCGGGGGCCGCCCCCGCCGCCGTTGCGCCGCAGGGCGTCCACGAACTGCCGACGGCCGTGCCCGGATACGTGCCCACGTACATGCCCACGCAGGCCCCCGACTCCGCGAAGGCCCCCGACTCCGCGAAGGCCCCCGACCCCGCGAAGGCCCGTCGGCGCGGTCTTCGCCCGGCGCTGGTCACCGGAGCGGCGCTGCTCGTCGCCGCCGGTGCGGTGGGTGGCTATCTGGCGCTGCGTGACCAGGGCGGAGGGCCCTCGTCCCAGGCGGGGTCCGGCCGGACGCCTTCGCCGCAGCAGAGCTCGGGTGACAAGCCGAGCGGGACACCCGCGTCCGCCGCCCCCGGCGCGACGGGAACGGCCCCCGACCGGATCGAGCCGAAGGAGCCGTCCCGTGACTTCTGGACCTCGGACGGGAACACGGGCGAAGGCTTCTGCAATCTGCCCGTCCAGGAGCGCTCGCTGTTCCTGCTGAGCGGTGCCAAGCCGGTCGGCGGCGGCAAGGCCGAGGTGAGCGTCTTCCTCAAGCAGCATCACACGGAGCAGCTGCCGTACTACGTGTCGGTCGCCGTGAAGCCGCCGCATGAGATCGACCCCGAAGCCGGGGAGCCCTACAAGGACCTCATGGCGGCGAACCTGAGCATCGGCTACACCAGCAAGCCCGTCGATCTGGGGTCCATGGCCAAGGCCGGTGAGGAGCTGACCCTCACCTACCCGGACGACTTCGCCTCGCACATCACCGACCGCACGGGCACCCGCCAGACCGACCCGGCCATCCCCCTGGCCAAGGATCCGGGGGACTGGACGGTGCAGGTGCTGCACGTCCGGGGGGTCAAGGATTATGCGAGCGTGGCGTGCACGGGCTTTGCCGTGAAGTAGTCGGCCACGGCACCTAGGCCGTGCTGCAAACTCCCGCCTGGCTCGCGGCGTCTGGCACGCACACGCGCTGCGTTGTCGAATCGTCCGAGTACGCCCGGTACGAGGACGACCTTCCGCCTTGCGGTTGCGCGCACCGGACGCCGCGAGCCCCGCCCTTAGGGCGGACGGCGCCAGTTCTCCAACGCGGCCTAGAGGTATTGGGTCAGTGGCCTTCGAATGGGGTGTCAGGAGCCGTTCGATAAGGCACTGTTGAAGCGTGCGCAAAGTATGGATGGCCACCGGTGTCGGCGTCGGACTGTGTCTGAGCTTCGTCGCGCTGCTCGTCGTCGGGACGTACTCGGCGGCGGCCGGGCTGCTGGGGGCGCAGGGGAGCGGGCAGCCGGTTGCGCTGGTCAAGGGGGCCGTTCCGGCTCTGTACCACTCCATGGTGCAGAAGTGGGGGACGCTCTGCCCCGCGATCAATCCCGCCCTGCTGGCGGCGCAGTTGTACCAGGAGAGCGGCTGGAACCCGAAGGCGGTGAGTCACGCCGACGCCCGGGGCATGGCGCAGTTCATCCCCAGCACCTGGGCGGCGCACGGTGTCGACGGGGACGGGGACGGGGACCGTGACATCTGGGATCCCGACGACGCGATCGCGTCCGCCGCGTCGTACGACTGCGAACTCGCCGGGTACGTCAAGTCCGTGCCGGGTGACCCGACCGCCAACATGCTGGCCGCCTACAACGCGGGGGCCGACCGGGTCATCAAGGCGGGCGGGGTGCCCCGGATCAGGGAGACCCAGAACTACGTCAAGATCATCCGTGCCCTGGAGGCGAGCTTCGCCAAGCCGGTGGGGCGGCTTGAGCCGTCGCGGCAGGCGGCGGGTGCCATCGACTTCGCGCAGGGGAAACTCGGGACCCCGTATCTGTGGGGCGGCAACGGCACTCCGGAACAGGACGGGCGGTTCGACTGTTCGGGGCTGACGCAGGCCGCGTACCGGACCGTGGGGATCGAGCTGCCGCGCGTCGCCAACGACCAGTACAACGCGGGGCCGCATCCGTCACGCGACGAGCTGCTCCCCGGTGATCTGGTGTTCTTCTCGGACGATCTCAACAACTCCCGGGCGATCCGGCACGTCGGCCTCTATGTCGGCGGCGGCTATATGATCAACGCCCCGTTCACCGGGGCTGTGATCCGTTTCGACAAGATCGACACGCCCGATTACTTCGGCGCGACCAGGGTCACCGAGGAAGGGGCCGCGGCGCTTCCGACCGCAGGTCCCGGGCGGTGAAAGCGCTCTGACGGAGCGTCGGGCGATGTCCGAAACCCTGTGTGAAGCCAAGGCCCTGAGCTGCGGCGACGTATCACTCTTCGATAACGTCGCGGTGATCGTTCCGTGGAGATCCGCAGAGAGCGGAACGCACCCGTGGAGCGGGGCGTTTCCCTGGTCGGCGCAGTAGGTCAGGCAACAGGCAAGGGGCCGCGGCAGATGGCTGGACTCGGACGTGAAGGGACGAATTTCGACGTCAGTCTGCTCCATGACATCAACGGGATGGCACGTTCGGCCCCGTCGTGGTTCGACCGCGCCATGGGGTTCACCGGCGAGTACGGGATCATGCTCGTCCTGGTCCTCCTCGTGCTGTGGTGCTGGTGGAGCGCGCGGCGGCTGAGCGATGAGCGGGAAGCCGTGACGGCGCTGGCCGCTCTGGTGTGGGCGCCCTTCGCGGCCGGTGTGGCCGCACTCGTCAACATCCCCATCCGGGACTTCGTGGAACGGCCCCGGCCCTTCCTCGACCATCAGGGGATCGAGGTCCTTCTGCCCGGCGAGACCGGTTTCTCCTTCGTCAGCGGCGACGCCACGATGGCGATGGCACTGGCCGTCGGGCTGTTCATGGCCCACCGGCGCTACGGGCTGGCCGCGATCGGGCTTGCGCTGGTGACCGGGTTCTGCCAGGTCTATCTGGGGGTCCACTATCCGACCGACGTGGTGGGCGGGTTCGCGCTCGGCACGGCCATGACCCTGTTGTTCGCCCCGCTCGCGCTGGCACTGCTGACCCCGCCGCTGACCGCACTCGCCCGGTCCGGGCGGGCCGGGTGGCTCGTGCGGTCGCGGCGTGCCGCGGCGCGCAAGCGGCAGCAGGAACACGAGCAGGAACTGGAGCTGGAGCGGCACGAGACGGGGCTGGCCGCCTGACCGGCGCCCCCGCTTGTCCTGAGTCCGGGTGCGGCTGAGCCCCTCCTGAGCCGTTTCGGCGCCTTCTGCTCCTACGCCGCGGCCCCGGGAGCCGTCTCGTGCTCCTGCGCGTCGGTCCTGGCCCGGTCACGGGAGCGGCGGGCCGGCCCCTTCCAGCCGCAGCTGCACAGGGCCACGCAGAACGAACCCCGTTCGGTCGTACGCGTCAGATGCTCCCCATGCTCCCGGTCCACGGACCCCACCGTACTTGCCGTGACGGCCCCCCGGTGCCCGTCGTTATCCCGGACGGGTGGGTCCAGGAAGGGGATGCCGGCGATGGTGCTGCTGCACAGGCTCAGGGGCGGGGCGTGTGCCGTCGCCGCCGTGGTGGGCGCGGGGGTGGGGATGACCGCGACCACGGGATGTTCCAGCGGGGGAGACGCCGTGGCCGACGCCCGGCCCACCGGTGACCTCACGGCCTCCGTACGCAACGCCGCCGATGTACTGGCCCGTTACGGGACATCGAAGGCCCGCACCTCCATGGAGATGGCCGCGGGTGGCACCCGGGTGACCATTCGCGGCGAGGGTGGCTATGACTTCCGGCGCGCCATGGGCCGCCTGCGGGTCGTCCTGCCGAAGGACCCGGCGGGCAGCGACGAGCACCAGCCGATCACCGAGCTGCTCGCGCCCGGTGCGCTGTACATGAAGGATCGCGGTGCCGGTGTGCCATCCGACAAATGGGTGCGGGTCGACACCAGCACGCTCAAGGACGGCAATCTGGTCACGGGTGGTGCCACCGACCCCGCAGCGGCCGCCGAACTGCTGCGCGGGGTGCGGACCGTGACCTATGTGGACCGGGTCGACCTCGCGGGCGTCAAGGTCACCCACTTCCGCGGCACCACGGACATCGGCGCCGCGGCGAAGGCCGCCTCGCCGGCGGTGCGGGGCGCGCTGGCCGCTGCGGCCAAGGGGTTCACCCAGGACATCGTGCCCTTCGACGCGTATCTCGACGACGCGGGGCGGCTGCGCAAGGTGCGCCATCAGTTCAGCTTCACCAACCAGGGGCGCACGGTCGCCGTCTCCTCGACGACCCTGCTGTACCGGTTCGGGGAGCCGGTGGTCGTGGAGCTTCCGGCGCGCCGGGATCTGTACACCGGGCGGGTCCGCGTATAGGTCGCCGGGAGATGCGCCGACAGAGGGGAACGGCCCGCGTTTCGGGTGGGTCGGTAAATGGTCCGGACGTGCCATGCGGGCTGAGTGTTCCGCTCCCTAGGCTAGGAGCCGACACCGGCCGGAAGAGGTGACAGCACGTGGCTCCGCCCAGTACGCCGACAGTCCAGGACCACGTGGCCCTCGCCGAGATCGAACTGTGCGGTGAACTGATGATCGCCGCATCGGCTACGGACGGGGAGCGTCTCAGTGCCGACCGTATCGACGAGGTACTCAACGTCAGCAATGTCTCAGTCCCCGACGCGGACTGACGAGCTTCACTCGGGCCGGCACGGGGCCCGCATCAGGTCCGCATCATGCGGGCGATGGCCTTCGTGGCCTCCTCGACCTTGGCGTCGATCTCGTCCCCGCCCTTGAGCGCCGCATCCGCGACACAGTGGCGCAGATGCTCTTCCAGGAGCTGGAGGGCGAAGGACTGGAGAGCCTTGGTGGAGGCGGAGACCTGGGTGAGTATGTCGATGCAGTACGTGTCCTCGGCCACCATCCGCTGGAGACCGCGGATCTGGCCCTCGATCCTGCGCAGCCGCTTGAGGTGCTCGTCCTTCTGCTTGTGGTAGCCGTGCACACCGCGGTCATGGTCCGTGACCGGAAGTCCGCCGGCCGTCTGCGCGGCTTCGTCCGAGGTCGAGGCCGTGTCCGTGGTCGTCATCGCTGCTCCCGAAGTCCCATGGTCGTCGTCCTGTCCGCTATACCCCTCGTGGGTATATGGTACCGAGCCCTGACGGTTGGGGCAGGGCCCTGTGCTGATCACCGTGCCCGATGGGCGACACTGAGGGAAGGCCGGTTAGCCGTGGCCGGATGATGCGCTTAGCATCAGCCTGACCGAAACCCAGCACCCCGAGGACCCCACGTGCGATTTCGTCTGACCCCCAGGGAGACGAGCTTCTACGACATGTTCGCCGCGTCCGCGGACAACATCGTCACGGGCTCCAAGCTCCTGATGGAACTGCTCGGAGCGGATGGTCCCGCCCGAGCCGAGATCGCGGAACGGATGCGGGCGGCGGAGCACGCGGGTGACGACGCCACCCATGCGATCTTCCACCAGCTGAACTCCTCGTTCATCACGCCCTTCGACCGCGAGGACATCTACTCCCTCGCCTCGTCGCTGGACGACATCATGGACTTCATGGAGGAGGCCGTCGACCTGGTCGTCCTCTACAACGTCGAGGAACTGCCGAAGGGGGTCGAGCAGCAGATCGAGGTGCTGGCCCGGGCGGCGGAGCTGACGGCTGAGGCGATGCCGCACCTGCGGACGATGGACAACCTCACCGAGTACTGGATCGAGGTCAACCGTCTCGAGAACCAGGCGGACCAGATCCACCGCAAGCTCCTCGCGCACCTCTTCAACGGCAAGTACGACGCCATCGAGGTGCTCAAGCTGAAGCAGATCGTGGATGTCCTGGAAGAGGCCGCGGATGCCTTCGAGCACGTGGCGAACACGGTGGAGACCATCGCGGTCAAGGAGTCCTGAGGCTTCGTGGACACCTTTGTACTGGTCGTGACCATCGGAGTCGCGCTCTTCTTCACGTATACGAACGGCTTCCACGACTCCGCGAACGCCATCGCGACGTCCGTCTCCACCCGTGCGCTGACCCCCAGGGCCGCGCTCGCGATGGCCGCGGTGATGAACCTCGCCGGGGCGTTCCTCGGCAGCGGGGTCGCCAAGACCGTCAGCGAGGGCCTGATCGAGACGCCCAAGGGCGACCGGGGCATGGGCATCCTGTTCGCGGCGCTGGTCGGCGCGATCATCTGGAACCTGGTCACCTGGTACTTCGGCCTGCCGTCGTCGTCCTCGCACGCGCTGTTCGGCGGCATGGTGGGCGCGGCGCTGGCGGGCGGGTCCGAGGTGATCTGGGGCGGGGTGCTCGACAAGGTCGTCATCCCGATGTTCGTGTCACCGGTGGTCGGCCTGCTCGCGGGCTATCTGGTGATGTGCGCGATCATGTGGATGTTCCGCAGGGCGAATCCGTCCAGGGCGAAGCGGGGCTTCCGTATAGCCCAGACGGTGTCGGCTGCCGGGATGGCGCTCGGCCACGGCCTGCAGGACGCCCAGAAGACGATGGGCATCGTGGTGATGGCCCTGGTCATCGCCGATGTCGAGGACTTCGGCGACCCGATCCCGGTCTGGGTGAAGATCGTCTGCGCGGTCATGCTGTCGCTGGGTACGTACGCGGGCGGCTGGCGCATCATGCGGACCCTGGGCCGCAAGATCATCGAACTGGACCCTCCGCAGGGGTTCGCCGCGGAGACGACGGGGGCGTCGATCATGTTCGGCTCGGCGTTCCTTTTCCACGCGCCGATCTCGACCACGCATGTCATCACCTCCGCGATCATGGGCGTCGGTGCGACGAAGCGGGTCAACGCGGTGCGGTGGGGTGTCGCCAAGAACATCGTCCTCGGCTGGTTCATCACGATGCCGGCGGCGGCGTTGGTGGCGGCGCTCAGCTTCTGGATCGTGAACCTGGCCTTCGGTTAGCTCCTGCGCCCGTCACCGTCGAGTGAACGCAGAACGTCGGCCCCCTCTCCTCGAAGGAGAGGGGGCCGACTGTTTCACCTCGCGGTGGCACCGCCATGCAGCACCGCGAGGCAGTCCTGAACGGCCTAGCCGAAGCGGCCCGAGATGTAGTCCTCGGTCGCCTGGACCGACGGGTTCGAGAAGATCCGCTCGGTCTCGTCTATCTCGATCAGCCGGCCAGGCTGACCGACCGCGGCCAGGTTGAAGAACGCCGTCCGGTCGGAGACCCGCGCGGCCTGCTGCATGTTGTGCGTCACGATGACGATCGTGAAGCGCTCCTTCAGCTCACCGATCAGGTCCTCGATCGCCAGCGTCGAGATCGGGTCCAGCGCCGAGCAGGGCTCGTCCATCAGCAGGACGTCCGGCTCGACCGCGATGGCGCGGGCGATGCACAGGCGCTGCTGCTGGCCGCCGGAGAGGCCCGAGCCGGGCTTGTTGAGGCGGTCCTTGACCTCGTTCCAGAGGTTCGCGCCCTTGAGCGAGCGCTCCACGATGTCGGCGAGCGCGCGCTTGTTGTACTTGCCGTTGAGCCGCAGGCCCGCCGCGACGTTGTCGTAGATCGACATGGTGGGGAACGGGTTCGGCCGCTGGAAGACCATGCCGACCGTGCGGCGCACGGCGACGGGGTCGACGCCGGAGCCGTAGAGGTTCTCGTCGTCCAGCATCACCTTGCCCTCGACGCGGCCACCGGGGGTGACCTCGTGCATACGGTTCAGGGTGCGCAGGAACGTGGACTTGCCGCAGCCGGAGGGGCCGATGAAGGCGGTCACCGAGCGGGGCTCCACGGTCATCGAGATGTCCTCGATCGCCTTGTGGGAGCCGTAGAAGGCGGAGAGTCCGCTGACGTCAATTCGCTTGGCCATGAGAGATCACTTCCAGATCGCCGCGTCAGCGGCCGGTCTTCGGGGCCTTCCAGCGGGCGATGCCGCGGGCCACCAGATTGAGGAGCATGACGAAGGCGATCAGCACGAGGGCGGCTGACCAGGCGCGGTCGTAGGACGCCTCGCTGCCGACCCGGTACTGCTCCCAGATGTAGTAGGGGAGCGAGGACTGGGCGCCTTCGAAGGGGTTGTTGTTGATCAGCTGGTTACCGAAGACGAGCAGCATGATCGGGGCGGTCTCACCGGCGATACGGGCGACGGCGAGCATCACACCGGTGGTGATACCGCCGACCGCGGTCGGGATGACCACCTTGAGGATCGTGCGGTACTTCGGGACGCCGAGCGCCAGCGAGGCCTCACGCAGCTCGTTGGGGACGAGCTTGAGCATCTCCTCGGTGGAGCGGACCACGACCGGGATCATCAGGATGGTCAGGGCCAGCGAGCCCATGAATCCGGACGGCTCCAGGTCGGCCAGCAGCATGATCGACAGGATGAACAGACCCGCCACGATCGACGGGATACCCGTCATGACGTCCACGAAGAAGGTGACGGCCTTGGCGAGCGCGCCCCTGCCGTACTCGACGAGGTAGACCGCGGTCAGCAGGCCGATCGGCACGGAGATCAGGGTGGCGAGGCCGACCTGCTCCAGGGTCCCGATGATGGCGTGGTAGACACCGCCGCCGGGCTCGAAGCCGGGGACGCCGGCCATCGAGTGGCTGAGGAAGTAGCCGTCGAGGGCCTTGATGCCGCGGCTGACGGTGACCCAGATAAGCGAGAGCAGCGGGATCACGGCGAGCACGAAGCAGACCCAGACGACGCTGGTGGCGAGCCGGTCCTTGGCCTGGCGGGCGTTCTCGACCACCGAGGTGGTGATGTAGGAGATCGCGACGAACAGCAGCGCGGCGATCAGGCCCCACTGCACCCGGCTCTCCAGACCGGCCACCGCGCCGATGCCGATGCCGAGGGCGATCGACAGCACGGCGAAGGCGGGCTGGGCCCAGCGGGGCAGCCCGCGGCGACTGAGTGTGTTCCGGCGCGCGGGCGCGGAGGGGCGGGAGTCCTTTATGGCGGTGTGGCTCATCAGGCGTTCGCCCCCGAGTACTCCTTGCGGCGCGCGATGATCATGCGCGCGGCGCCGTTGACCAGCAGGGTGAGGACGAAGAGGACCAGACCGGAGGCGATCAGCGCGTCACGGCCGAATTCGTTGGCCTCGTCGAACTTCGCGGCGATGTTCTGGGCGAACGTGCCGCCGCCCGGGTTCAGGATGTGCAGGGAGATCAGGAAGCTCGGGGAGAGCACGGTCGCGACGGCCATGGTCTCGCCGAGCGCGCGGCCGAGGCCCAGCATCGAGGCGGAGATGACGCCGGAGCGGCCGAAGGGCAGCACCGACATCCGGATGACCTCCCAGCGGGTGGCGCCGAGGGCCAGGGCAGCCTCCTCGTTCATCCGCGGGACCTGGAGGAAGACCTCACGGCTGACGCTGGTGACGATCGGCAGCACCATGATCGCCAGCAGGATTCCCACGGTGAACAGCGAGCGCGGCACGCCGATCTCGGTCTTCTCGAACACGTAGGTCCAGCCGAGGAACTCGTCGAGCCAGAGGTTCAGGCCCTCCAGGTACGGGACCAGGAAGAGGGCGCCCCAGATGCCGTAGATGATCGAGGGCACCGCGGCCAGCAGGTCGACCACGTAGGCGAGCGGTGCGGCGACGCGGCGCGGGGCGTAGTGGGAGATGAACAGCGCGATGCCGACAGCGATCGGGACCGCGATGGCCATCGCGATGATCGAGCTGACGACCGTGCCGAAGAGCAGGACGGCGATGCCGAAGACCGGCGGGTCGCCGGCCGGGTTCCAGTCGAAGGTGGTGAAGAAGTTGCCTTCGTCCTTGGAGATCGCGAGCGAGGCGCGGTAGGCGAGGAACACGGCGATCGACGCCATGATCACAAGCAGCAGAATGCCCGAGCCCCGGGAGAGGCCCAGGAAGACCTTGTCGCCCGCGCGGCCGGTGGAAGTGGCCCGGCGCGAGGCGGCCGGCTTGGCCGGCGGTGTCTCTATGGGTGTCGTGGAAGCCATGATCTTTCCGGTCTGGGTGGGGGAGTCGCGGGTCGCGGATCCCCTGGCGGCGGTGCACCGGATGGTGTCGGCGGTGGCCGGCCCGGTCAGGGTGTGCCGGGCCGGCCGCCGCAGACGTTGTGCCGGGTCTTACTGGAGACCGGCGACGGTCTCGCGGACCTTGGCGTTGATCTCCTGCGGGATCGGGGCGTAGCCCGCCTCGGAGAGCAGCTTCTGGCCCTCGTCGGACGCGGTGTAGGTCAGGAAGGACTTGACCGCGCCCAGGGTCTCGGCCTTGTTGCCCTTGTCGCAGACGATCTCGTAGGTGACGAGGACGAGCGGATAGGCGCCGTCGGCCTTGGTGGTGTAGTCCAGCTTCAGGGCGAGGTCCTTGCCGGTGCCGTCGATCTTGGCGGCGGCGATCGCCTTGGAGGCGTTCTCCGGGGTGGCCTTCACCGGGGCGCCGGCGCCGGTGCTGATGTCGACGGTCGGGATGGACTGCGAGGTGGCGTAGGACAGCTCGAAGTAGCCGATGGAACCGGCGACCGACTTGACCTGGGCCGCGACACCGGAGGAGCCGGAGGCGGCCTGGCCACCCGGGGCGGGCCACTTCTTCTCGGGCTCGTACTTCCAGGCGTCCGGAGCGGCCTTGCTCAGGTACTTGCCCAGGTTCTGGGTGGTGCCGGAGTCCTCGGAGCGGTGGTAGGGCTGGATCGGGGTGCCCGGGAGCTTGACGCCCGGGTTGAGCTTGGCGATGGCCGGGTCGTCCCACTTCTTGATCTTCGTGTCGAAGATCTTGGCGAGGGTGGGGGCGTCCAGGATCAGGCTGTCCACGCCGGGCAGGTTGTAACCGATGGCGATCGGGCCGCCGACCATCGGCAGATTGATGCCGGTGCCGCCGGTGCAGACCTTCTTGGACTCGGCGACCTCCTCCGGCTTCAGCGCGGAGTCGGAGCCGGCGAAGCCCACGCGGCCCTGGTTGAAGGCGACGATGCCCTCACCGGAGGAGGAAGCCTTGTAGTTGACCTGCGCGCCCGTGCAGGCGGCCATGTAGTCCTTGACCCAGAGGTCCATGGCGTTCTTCTGCGCGCTGGAGCCCGACGCCATGAGCTGGCCCTTGGCGTCGTCGCACTTGACGTTGGAAGCGGCATTGCTCTTGTTGCCGGTGCCGCCGGTGGAGCCGCCTGCGTTGTCGTCCGAGCCGCACGCCGTGAGGACCAGGGCGCCGGAGACCGCGAGGGCAGCGAGCGCGGTGGCGCGAAGCCCGTTGTTGCGCTGAAGCTTCACTGTTCGGGTGTTCCTTCCAGGAGCGCCGGTCGGGGACGTCGTCTCGGTGACGGTGACGTTGTACGGCGGCGCGCGTCGGGGGGCGGTGGTCCGGCACTGCGCCGGTCACCTTGTAAGCCCGAAATTAGGCAGAACAGGTGAAGCGGCCGACGGAGGAGAGTGAACGGAAGGTGAACCCTGTCGGGCGGGGGAGTTCCTGGGTCCCCGGGGGAGCGCCGGTCGTGCGAGCGGTGATCGGGCGGGCCGTGATCGGGCGTGGGAACCGCTTGGATTCCGACGGTTTCCGCGACGCGGTTTCCCGCGCACAAGGCGGATGAAACTTCCCTTTGCTACAGATGCATGCCCAATGGGCCGAAAATCCCGCGTACCGAGACAAGCGCGTCCACGAGCTGGCGGTCCCGTGGCTGGGTGAGCCGCTCGCGTGCCGCGCCGGGCGGCAGCCAGACGATGCGGTCCACTTCCTTGTTCGGGACGAAGTGCCCCGGGGTGTGCGCCTCGGCGGCCCAGTAGCTGACCTCCTTGAGCCGCCCGTTCGCCAGGTAGTGGACGGTGGGCAGGCGCGGCCCGGGGGTGCAGTGGTGGCCGGTCTCCTCGAGCACCTCGCGCAGGGCTCCGGCGAGCGGATCCTCCGAGCGCTTCAGCTTTCCCTTGGGGTGCGACCAGTCGTCGTAGCGCGGGCGGTGGACCAGGCAGATCTCGATGCTGTCGGCTCTGTGACCGGTGACGGCGTGCCGCCACAGCACGCAGCCCGCCGCGTGGACGACCGCGCCGCTCATGGGGCGGCCACCGTCCGGCTGCCCCGGGATTCCGCGGGGCCGTGCGACACCTCCTGCCAGACCTGGTGGAAGGCGAACCGCGCGGCCTCGACCTCATGGCGCTGGTCGGCGTGCAGCACACCCAGGGCGTAGGCCGTCGCGGGTGCGATACGGGGCGTACGGGCGGCGGCTGCCGCAGCGGACGCCGCCTCGGCCGCGTCCCGGTGCCGGTCGAGCGCGCGTGCGGCGACGGTGAGCAGTGGGTCCGTTCCCGGGGCCATGATCCTGACCTCCTGTGCGTAGCGGTGCAGCCGCAGCAGCAGCCGTACGTGGTGCCAGGGTGTGTCCTGGGCCTCACCGGCCGGAGCGTTCGCCAGGCCGTGGACCAGCGCTTCGGCGTTGTACGGGTGCGCGGCGCGGGCCAGCGGCAATACGGCCACGGCGTCCAGCAGCCGCTCCTGCGCGGCGTCGGCGTGGAGGTCGAGCAGATCGGCCGGTACGGCAGCGGCGGCGGTGAGCGGGACCTCGGAGGCGAGCAGTGCCACCGCGTCGGCGACCGCGTGGAACCGCGACGAGCCGAGCGCCTGCAGGGCGGCGGAGTGGGCGCGGGTCCGGCCCAGCGTGAGCTGCCGTTCGAGCAGGGCTCCGGCGCGTGCGGCGCCGACGGTGAGTGCGCCGCGGGCCCCTGCGCCCCGGACCCCTGCCTTCGCGTCGGGCACGGGGGCTGCGGCGGTCTCGTTCGCCGCGTTCGCAGCGGTCCCCTCGTGTGCCGCGGTCCCTTCGTTTCGCGCCTGCGGCACCGGTCCGGCGCCCGACAGACGCGCCAGCGCGTCCAACAGCCGGGCCAGCCGGGACGTACAGGCGTGCTCCAGGGCGAGCAGCCCCGACAGCCAGGCGAGCTCCGCACGGAGCTGGTCGGCCCAGCCGGGCTCCAGCAGTGAGCGGTACGTGTGCAGCGCACCGCTGATGCGCCGCGCGGCGCGGCGCAGGGCACGGGCCGCCTCCTCGGCGCCCGCGGTGTCGGCACCGCTCTCGCGGTGCAGCCGCAGGCTGCGCAGGAATCCCGCAGCCTGCGTGTGCAGATATCCGGCCAGGACCTGGTCGGCGCCGGTTCCCCTCGGCACCAGGGGAAGGTCAGGGCTGTGCACGCCGGCGCCTCCGCGCGTCGATGAGCGTTTCCTGGATGTTCCGCAGCGGCTGGCCGTCCGGGTCTGTGGAGTGCCGGGTCCAGTCCCCGTCCGGCCCGAGGTGCCAGGACGAGGTGGTCTCGGACATACCGGTCTCCAGCAGACGGTTCAGTGCCGCGCGGTGTGCCGGGTCGGTGACCCGGACGAGCGCCTCGATACGGCGGTCGAGGTTGCGGTGCATCATGTCGGCGCTGCCGAACCACACCTCGGGCTCGCCGCCGTTGCCGAAGGCGAAGACCCGGGAGTGTTCGAGGAAGCGGCCGAGGATCGAGCGGACCCGGATGTTCTCCGACAGGCCCGGGACGCCGGGGCGTATCGCGCATATGCCGCGCACCCAGATGTCGACCGGGACACCGGCCTGCGAGGCGTGGTAGAGGGCGTCGATGATCGCCTCGTCCACCATCGAGTTGACCTTGATCCGGACATACGCGGGACGGCCGGCCCTGTGGTGGCCCACCTCCTTGTTGATCCGCGCGACCAGTCCGTCACGCAGCGACCTCGGCGCCACCAGCAGCCTGCGGTAGGTCTCCCGCCGCGAGTAGCCGGACAGCCGGTTGAACAGGTCCGAAAGGTCCGCCCCGACCTGCGGGTCCGCCGTGAGCAGCCCCAGGTCCTCGTAGAGGCGGGCGGTCTTCGGGTGGTAGTTGCCGGTGCCGACGTGTGAGTAGCGCCGCAAAGTCTCGCCCTCCTGGCGGACCACCAGCGACAGCTTGCAGTGGGTCTTCAGTCCGACCAGGCCGTAGACGACATGGCAGCCGGACTCCTCCAGCTTGCGCGCCCACTTGATGTTGGCCTGCTCGTCGAAGCGGGCCTTGATCTCGACCAGGACGAGCACCTGCTTGCCGGACTCGGCGGCGTCGATCAGCGCGTCCACTATCGGTGAGTCACCGGAGGTCCGGTACAGCGTCTGCTTGATCGCGAGGACGTCCGGGTCGCCGGCGGCCTGTTCCAGGAAGGCCTGGACGGAGGTCGAGAAGGAGTCGTAGGGGTGGTGCAGCAGTACGTCCCGCTCGCGCAGCGCCGCGAAGATGTCGGGCGCCGAGGCAGACTCGACCTCGGCGAGGTCGCGGTGGGTGCCGGCGATGAACTTCGGGTACTTCAGCTCGGGCCGGTCCTGGGACGCGATACCGAAGAGACCGGTGAGGTCCAGCGGGCCCGGCAGCGGGTAGACCTCGGATTCGGAGATCTTCAGCTCGCGTACCAGCAGGTCGAGCACGTACGGGTCGATCGACTCCTCGACCTCGAGGCGCACCGGCGGGCCGAAGCGGCGCCGCATGAGCTCCTTCTCCAGGGCCTGGAGGAGGTTCTCGGTGTCGTCCTCCTCGACCTCCAGGTCCTCGTTCCTGGTCACCCGGAACATGTGGTGCGCCAGCACCTCCATGCCGGGGAACAGCTCCTCCAGGTGCGCCGCGATCACGTCCTCGAGCGGGACGTACCGGTGCGGGGACGCCTCGAGGAAGCGCGACAGCAGCGGCGGCACCTTGACCCGGGCGAAGTGGCGGTGGCCGCTGACCGGGTTGCGTACGACGACGGCCAGGTTGAGCGAGAGCCCCGAGATGTACGGGAAGGGGTGCGCCGGGTCGACCGCCAGCGGGGTGAGGACCGGGAAGATCTGCTGGCGGAACAGGGTGAACAGGCGAGCCTGCTCCTTGTCCGTCAGCTCGGGCCAGCGGATCAGGTGAATGCCCTCGTCGGCCAGCGCGGGGGCGATGTCCTGCTGGTAGCAGGCCGCGTGCCGGGCCATGAGCTCACGGGAGCGGTTCCAGATCAGATCGAGCACCTCGCGCGGCTGGAGACCCGAGGCCGAGCGGGTCGCGACACCGGTCGCGATACGCCGCTTCAGACCCGCCACCCGCACCATGAAGAACTCGTCCAGGTTCGACGCGAAGATCGCGAGGAAGTTGACCCGCTCGAGCAGCGGGGTCGCCGGGTCCTCGGCGAGCTCCAGCACGCGCTCGTTGAACGCGAGCCAGCTGCGCTCGCGGTCCAGGAACCGGCCCTGCGGCAGTTCCTCGCCCTCCGTCTCCGCCTCGTACGCATCCGGGTCGGCGTCGATATCGGGCTCCAGGTCGGAGACCACAGCGGCGACGGTGTGCGGACGGTGTGCGGCGATGGAGCCGACGGACGGCTGTGCGTGCTGGACCGGTACCTCGGCGGGCTGCTTGCTCATGACCCCATTCTTCCGCGTGGAGGGGGTCCCGGGCGCGTTGGAACGTGCCGCGGAGGCGGGGTGCCCTTGTGGTCGTGGGGGTGGCACGGCGGGCGGCTGCATTCACTGAGCGTCGCAAGGGTGACTGAATGCTTGGTAACGGGAAGATGACGGCTGAGTACACCGTGGGGCGGATTGCCGGTGTGCCGCACACCCTGGCGGCACCCGGGGCGTCCGCCGTCGAACCCCGGGCGGGCTGGGTTTCCGGAGCGTGGTCACACCGCGCAACCCAGCCGGCCCCGGAGCCCGTCAGCCGTGGCGGGTGCGCAGGACGCGGAAGGCCGCGTACGTCACCGCGGCGGTGAGCGCCAGCACGATGCCGGTCTCGACGAGCTGGATCGGCCAGAAGTGCGACGGCGGGTGGAACACGGCGTACCACTCGCGGACGCCCCGCCCGGAATGGCAGCCGGCCGGGTGGATGCCGCCCGGCGTCCAGCACCTCGGGACCCGCGCGCCATCGACCACCAGGCCTGATTCCTGCTGCCAGGCGCTGCCCGCGAGTTCGCCGCGGGAGAGCCGCCACACCACCTCCTGCGTGGGCCACAGCCGGTCCCGCACGCTCTCGGCGAAGAGCATCACGAAGGCGGTGGCGCCGAGGGCGACGCTTCCCGCTGCCACCGCGCGCCGCAGCAGCAGTCCGGCGAGTGCGCCCGTCGCGAGGGCGAGCAGACCGTAGGCGATGGCCGCCGGGCCCAGGGCCAGGAAGACATCGGTGAAGTACCACTCGTCCGACAGGACGTCCTCGCCGCCGTTGCGGCCCCAGCGGTAGAGAAGGGACAGCAGACCGGCCCCGGCGGTGAACACCGCTGCGGATACGGCCAGTTTGACGGCGAGCCAGCGGGCCGGGGTGACGGCGGACTGCGTCCAGGTGAGCTGGGCCGTGCCGCGTTCCAGATCGGCACCGAAGAGCGCCGCACCCGCGAAGTAGGCGACCGGGAGCGGGAGCCAGGCGATGGCGGTGGCGGCGGAGCTCAGGGAGCTGCCGTAGCCGAAGTCGAAGGCCCAGGACGACAGGGTGTTGTCCCCGGCGAGCTGTTCCAGGTGGTCGGCGCCGATGACGCGCAGGGCGATCAGCCCGGCTGCGGACAGGGCGACGAACGCCCCGAAGAGCAGCAGGATCCTGCGGTGCGGCAGGAACAGGGGCCGGGCGGGCCCGGTCAGCGGGTGGGTGCTCATGCGGCCTCGATGGTCGGTCGGGTACGGGCGGTGGTTGCTCAGGCGTGCAGCCGGCGCAGGACGCGGAAGGCCGCGAAGGCCACGGCAGCGGTGAGCGCCAGCACGACGGCGGTCTCGACGAGCTGGACGGGCCAGAAGTGCGAAGGCGGGTGGTAGAGCAGGTAGTCCGTGACCGCGCCCCGGTCGGCCATGCACTGCGTGGCCTGCTGGTCGGTCCGGCCCAGGCCGGTGCAGTCGTCCCAGGGCACCCGCGTGCCCGAGGCGGTGAGTCTTCCCATCTCATGCACCCAGACGTCCATACCGAGCCAATCGGGGGTCTGTACCCGCGGCACGCGACCGGTGGTCATGGGCCACAGGTGCGGGCGCAGTTGACCGATCGCGAGCAGCACGGAGCCGGTCGCGAGTCCGGCGAGGCTCATCGCGACGACGGTGCGGTGGACCAGCAGGCCGAGCAGTGCGCCGATGGCGATCGCCAGCAGGGTGTACGCCGTCGTCGTGGTGCCGAGTGCGGCGTACGGCTGTGCGTCCCAGATGGTCAGCGGCATGATGCGGCGTACCGGCGCCCAGCTCCAGCGGTAGGCGCCGACGAGCAGGGCGGTGCCGGGCACCACGACGGCTGCCGTGAGCGCCAGCTTTGTGGCGAGCCAGTGGGCGGGTGTCACCGACTGGCTCCAGGCCAGCCGGTGTGCGCCGGATTCCAGTTCGCGCGCGACCATCGGACCGGCGACGAACACCGCGACGAGCAGCGGCAGCAGCGCGATCCACAGCCCGGCTTGGTCCACCGCCAACGTCAGCGCGCTGTACGTCTCCATGTCCGGCTGTGCGATGTAGATGATCCGTGCCGCGCTCAGGCCGCCGGTGCTCACGACCCCCAGGGCCAGCACCGTCCACAGCGTGCGGCGGTGCTGGCGTACGACGACCGAGCGCACGCCGCTCAGCGGAAGGGCGCTCATGCCGTGAGCCCTTCGGCGGACGGCGTGAGCAGTACGGGTGCCTCAGGGGCGCGCAGATGGGCCAGTACCAGCTCCTCCAGGGAGGGTTCCGAGACCACCACGCCTTCGGGGAGCGGCCCTTCGCTGCGTATCAGCGCGGTCAGCTGACGCCCGGTCGTGCGGGACTCCACGACGGTGTGCGGGGCGAGTGCGGTGTCGGCGGATCCGGTCACCAGGCGGTGGGCGGACATCAGGTCGTCGATGCCGCCGCCCAGCCGGATCCGGCCGCCCGCGACGAGCAGCAGGTAGTCGCAGGCGCCTTCCAGTTCGCTCACGATGTGCGAGGACATCACCACGGTCGTGCCGCGTTCGGCCGCTTCGGCGAGCAGCGCACCCATCAGCTGGTGGCGGGCGAGCGGGTCGAGGTCGGCCATCGGCTCGTCGAGGAGCAGTAGCTCCGCCCGCTTGCCGAGTGCGAGGGCGAGCGCGACGCGGGTGCGCTGACCGCCGGAGAGGCTGCGTACGCGGGCGTCCGGGTCGAGTTCCCCGCCGTCGACGATGCGCCGAGCGGACTCGTCGTCCCAGCGGCCGGGGTTGAGCTCGCGGCCCATCCACAGTGTCTCGGCCACCGTGAGCTGGGGGAAGAGCGGCTTGTCCTGGCTGACGTAGGCGATCCGCTCACGGGCCGCGGCAGGGTGGTCGCCGAGCACCCGCAGGGAGCCCTCGGTGGGCCGCAGCAGTCCGGCCGCGGTCGCCAGCAGGCTGGACTTGCCCGCTCCGTTGGGCCCGACGAGGGCGCAGACCCGGCCGGCGGGCAGGGTGAAGGAGCAGTCCCGCAGGGCCCAGGCGCGCCGGAACCTCCTGCCGAGGCCGGTCGCCCGGATGGCGGATTGGTCGGTCATGCGTCGTCCCCCTGGTCGTGTGCGGTGGTGCGTTCGTCGAAGTGCTCGTCCAGTACGGCGGTGAAGAGCGCGGCCACGTCCTCCCGGCCCAGTCCCGCGGTGCGGGCGCGCGCGGCCCAGTCGGCGAGTTCGCCGCGGAGCGGGGATTCGCCGACCGGGCGGTCCATGGTGCCGAGGGTCCTGCGTACGAAGGTGCCGAGGCCGCGCCGGGCCTCGACCAGTCCTTCGCGCTCCAGCTCGCGGTACGCCTTGAGCACCGTGTTCGGGTTGATCGCCGTCGCTTCCACCACCTCGCGGGCGGTGGGCAGCCGGTCACCGGGCTCCAGCAGGCCAAGGCGCAGGGCCTGCTTCGTCTGCTGGACGATCTGCACATAGGTGGCGATGCCACTGCGCCGGTCGATCCGGTACTCGATCAACAACACCACCCTTTCACTAATCAAGTAGTGAAAGGGTGGTGCAAAGAAGGGGGCGGTGTCAACCGCCCCCTTCCGCGCGATGCCGTGCGGGGCTCAGGTCTCCGAGCGGTACATCAGATCCACCTCGTGCGTGGCGAAACCGAGCCGCTCGTACAGCCGCAGCGCCGCCGTGTTGTCCGCGTCGACATAGAGCATCGCCGTCGGCAGCCCCTCGGCCGCGAGATGGCGCAGCCCGATGGCGGTGAGCGCCTTGCCGAGACCGGAGCCCTGTGCGTCGGGGCGCAGCCCGACCACGTACACCTCGCCGAGCTGCTCCTCGGCGTGCACCTTGGTCCAGTGGAAGCCGAGGATCTCGCCGCCGCGCTCGGCGAGGAAGAATCCCTTGGGGTCGAACCAGGGCTCCTGTTTGCGGTCGTCCAGGTCGCGCTGGGTCAGCGAGCCCTGCTCGGGGTGGTGGGCGAAGGCTGCCGCGTTGACCGCGATCCAGGCGGCGTCGTCCTGGCCCGGAATGAACGTACGAATGGTGACATCATCCGGCAGATCGGGCTCCGGGATGTCCAGTGGGCTCAATGGTCGGCGCAGCTGGCGCAGTTCGCGGAACAGGGTGAGACCGAGCACCTGGGCCAGATGCCGGGCCGCGGACTTGCCGCCGTGCGCCCAGACCCGCAGCCGCTTGCCCGATGCCGCCAGCAGTGCGTTGCCGAGGGCGCGCCCGTGGCCCCTGCCGCGGTGGTTCGGATGGACGACCAGCTCGGCCGCCGGGGCCTCCACCGGGTCGGTGTCCTCGAGCTGGGCGTAGCCGCGCAGGTCACCGGCCACGGTGAGCAGGAAGTGCCGCACGCCTTCGCGCCGCCCGTGGCGCAGCTGGAGCCGCCCCTGCTCGGAGACGGCCTGCATTCCGTCGGTGCGGGCGGCGACGGAGAGCAGTGTGAGGACGTCATCGGCCTGCTCGGGGGAGAGTTCGTCGAGTGACTGGATCTGCCTGCCGGGCTCGAGGGCGGGGGCTGCGTCTGTCATACGTCGAGGGTACGGCGCCGGACCGCAGCCGATCGGAAACCAGGTCGTAACCCTTTACCCCTGTTGCGCTACGCGCGTTGACAATAGGCTGCGCGGCTGAGGACGGCTGTCGTCCCGTTGAACCACGCTGAACTGACAAGGGGACAGATGTCAGCGACACCTAACCGGAAGCGCGGCCGCATGCTCGCCGCCGTCGCCGGACTGACCACCGTCGGCGCTCTGGTCGCCGCCATGCCCGCGGGTGCCGCCGAGGACCGCGGCCACGGACACGGCCACGGAGGATACGGCTACGGCTACGACCGCACCGTGGACGTCCAGCTGCTGTCCTTCAATGACCTGCACGGCAACCTCCAGCCGCCGGCCGGCTCCTCCGGGCGTGTCACGCACACCAATGAGGACGGCACCACCAAGACCATCGACGCCGGTGGTGTCGAGTACCTCGCGACGCACCTGCGCGAGGCCCGCAAGAACCACAAATACTCGATCACCGCCGCCGCGGGCGACATGGTCGGTGCTTCGCCGCTGCTGTCCGGTCTGTTCCACGACGAGCCCACCGTCGAGGCGCTCAACAAGCTGGACCTCGACGTCACCTCGGTGGGCAACCACGAGTTCGACGAGGGCTACAAGGAGCTGAAGCGGCTCCAGTACGGCGGCTGCCACGCCACCGACGGCTGCTACGAGAAGAACGCCAAGGGCAAGCCGAAGTACTTCTGGGGCGCCGACTTCCCGTACCTCGCCGCCAACGTGACCAAGGAGAAGTCGGGCCGTCCGATCCTGGACCCGTACTTCGTCTGGGAGAAGAACGGGGTGAAGATCGGTTTCATCGGCGTCACCCTGGAGGGCACTCCCAACATCGTCTCCGCCGAGGGCATCAAGGGCCTGAAGTTCTCCGACGAGGTCGAGACGATCAACAAGTACAGCCGCATCCTGGAGCGCCAGGGCGTCAAGTCGATCGTCGCGCTGCTGCACGAGGGCGGGCTGCCGGCCTCCTCCTCGTACAACTACAACTGCGACAGCCCGGGCCCGGGCAACGGCATCTCCGGTCCGATCGTGGACATCGCCAAGAACGTCAGCCCGCAGGTCGACGCCCTGATCACGGGCCACACCCACCAGGCGTACGCGTGCACCGTCCCGGACCCGGCCGGTAACCCGCGCATGGTCACCTCGGCCGCCTCCTTCGGCCGGCTGTACACGGACACCACGCTGACGTACGACCGCCGCACCCGCGACATCGTGCGCACGTCCGTCGCCTCCGCCAACCACGTCGTCACCCGTGACGTGGCGAAGGCCGAGGACATGACGCAGCTGATCGACCGCTGGAACACGCTGGCCGCACCGATCGCGAACCGTCCCGTCGGCTACATCTCCGGCGACATCGACAACCCCGCCGACGGCCTCGAGAAGCCGCTCGGCAACCTGATCACGGACGCCCAGCTCGAGAGCATGGCCCCGGCCGACAAGGGCGGCGCCCAGATCGCGCTGATGAACCCGGGCGGTATCCGCGCGCCTTTCGTCCACAAGGCGAGCGGCAGTGAGGGCGACGGTGTCGTGACGTACGGCGAGGCGTTCACCGTGCAGCCGTTCACGAACATGATGACCGCCGTGGACCTGACCGGCGCCCAGCTGATCACCGCGCTCCAGCAGCAGGTCAGCGGTGCCAACCAGGCCGCTCCGAAGATCCTCCAGGTCTCCAAGGGCCTCACCTACACCCTGGACATGACCAAGACCGGCGCCGACCGGATCGTGGCGGACTCGGTGAAGCTGAACGGCGACGCGATCGACCCGGCCAAGACCTACCGCGTGGCGATGAACGAGTTCCTCGCGGGCGGCGGCGATGGCTTCGCCGTCCTGAAGGAGCACAAGAACAAGCTGGTGGGCGGGTCCGACCTGGACGCCCTCATCGCCTACTTCGCCGCGCACTCCAGCGCGAGCGGCCCGATCGCGGCCCCGGCCACCGACCGGATCACCGTCATCAAGTAACACCGCGCATCACACAAGGGGCGGCAGGCCGTTGGTCTGCCGCCCCTTGGCGTTCGCGCTTCGCATCTCCCGGAATATCCGGCTCCGGAAGTTTCCGTCCCACTCGTGTCCAGGCCATTTCGTGACATGCGCATGTCTGGAATCATCCCGTGAGCCGACCGCGCCCCCCACATCGCGGCGGCTCACTGTCGATTAGGAGACGGCACATGTCATTGACCAGACGTGGTTTCCTCGCGGGCGCGGGCGCCGCGGTCGCGTCCGCCACCGCACTTATCGGAGCGTCGCCGGCAGCCGCCGCCGGGCGCTCCGCCCAGCGGGTACTCGGCACCCAGGACTGGATGAGCGGTATCGACGGCAACCGGGCGCTGTCGACCCTCACCATCCCCGGTACGCACGACTCGGGCGCCCGCTTCGGCGGGCCGTGGCCCGAGTGCCAGAACACCACCATCGCCCAGCAGCTCGAATCCGGTGTCCGGTTCCTCGACGTACGGTGCCGGGCCATCGACGGCTCCTTCGCCATCCACCACGGCTCCTTCTTCCAGAACATGATGTTCGGCGATGTCCTCATCGCCTGCCGGGCCTTCCTGGCCGCCCACCCCGGCGAGACCGTGCTCATGCGGGTGAAGCAGGAGTATTCGGGCGAGAGCGACACCGCGTTCCGCGCCATCTTCGACAACTACCTGGACGTACGGGGCTGGCGTTCCCTCTTCCGCATCGGCGACACCCTCCCCACCCTCGGCGAGGCACGCGGCAAGGTGGTCCTCATCGCCGACAACGGCGGGCTGCCCGGACTCAAGTGGTGGGACGGGAACGCCTTCGACATCCAGGACGCCTACAACGACCTGCCCTGGGACAAGTACCCCAAGGTCGAGGCCCATCTGCGCAAGGCAGTCCAGCAGCCGGGCAAGCTGTACATCAACTTCGTCAGCACATCGGCCTATCTGCCGCCGCGCTGGAACTCCGACGACCTCAACCCCCGGGTCCACCGCTTCCTGGACGGCACGGCGAGCGGCTGGAAGGGCCTCGGGATCGTGCCGATGGACTTCCCGAACACCCGCTCAGGACTTGTCGAATCGCTCATCCGCCACAACTGACGGGCCGGGTACCCAGGTCTGTCGGAGCCTGGGTCCCGTCCGCCCGGGCAGGACCTAGGTAGGCAGTGAGACGGGCGGCGGAGTCGGGGCACCGGGCAGCCGGATCTCGGCGACCGTCCCGCCGCCCTCCGCGGGGCGCAGCGTCACCTCGCCGCCCGCCTGCTGCACCGTACGGGCCACGATCGACAGACCGAGACCGGAGCCGGGCAGTGCGCGGGCGGACGGGGAGCGCCAGAACCGCTCGAAGACATGCGGCAGTTCCTCGGGCGGCACACCGGGACCGTGGTCGCGTACGGTCAGCACACCCCGGTCGAGCAGCACCTCGATCCGCCCGCTCGGCGGGGAGAACTTCACCGCGTTGTCCAGCACGTTCACCAGCGCGCGCTCCAGCGCGGCGGGCTCGGCCCGTACGTACCAGGGGCGCAGCTCGGCGTCGATGGTCAGCTCGGGGCCGCGCAGCCTGGCCCGCTCCAGGGCCGTCCGCGCGGACTCGTGCAGTCCCACCACCCGGACCGCGCCCGGCGCCGCACTGTCCGGCCTGGACAGCTCCTGGAGATCCCCGATCAGCGCCGCGAGCTCGCTCATCTGCGCCTTCACGGAGGCCAGCAGCGCCGCCCGGTCACCGGGCGGCAGCGCGCGGCCGGTCTGCTCGCTGCGCGCCAGCAGCTCGATGTTCGTACGCAGCGAGGTGAGCGGGGTGCGCAGCTCGTGCCCCGCGTCGGCGATCAGCTGCGCCTGGCGGTCGCGCGAGGAGGCCAGCGCGGCGGTCATCTGGTTGAAGGAGCGTGAAAGCCGGGCGATCTCGTCCTCGCCCTCGACGGGGATCCGCACGGTCAGATCCTCGGTGCGGGCCACATGCTCCACGGCACCGGTCAGCCGGTCCACGGGCTTGAGCCCGGTCCGGGCGACCCAGAGCCCGGCGGCACCCGCGGCGAGCACCCCGACGCCCGCGAGCGCGGCCAGCACCAGGGCCAGGCGGTCGAGGGAGGCGTCGACCTCGTCGAGGGGGCGGGCCACGGAGACCGTGACGGCCTGCTTGCCCGGCCCCGGCAGGAGTATCCGCGTGGTGTGCACCCGCACATCGGCACCGCTGTCGGTGGTGCTGGCGTGCAGGGCATCCAAGGTGTTGCCCCGGGCGACATCGAGGTCCTCGGGCCGCACCTTCACCGGCTGGGAGTCGGCGGAGACACAGCGAGTGCCCTCGGCGTCGATGATCTGTACATACGCGAAGGCCCTGGCCGTGCCCCCGGTCGAGTCCCGCCCGGCGCGGCACGCCGCGAGCGTCTGGTCCACCGTGCTGAGCGGCGCGCTGGTGTTACGCAGCGAGGTGTCCAGCTCCTGGCGCAGTTGCGCGCGGGTGAGCAGCCAGCAGGTCACGGCGACCGCAGCGACCGCCATGGCGACCGCGGTCGCCGTCAGCAGGGCCAGTCGCGACCGCAGGGGCAGCGTCTGGAACCAGCGGATCACTCCGTCGATCCTTCCCTCAGGGTGTAACCGACCCCGCGTACGGTCTGGACCAGCCGCGGCTCGCCGACCGCCTCGGTCTTGCGGCGCAGATACATCACATACACATCCAGAGAGTTGGAGCTCGGCTCGAAGTCGAAGCCCCACACGGACTTGAGGATCTGCTCCCGGGTGAGCACCTGCCGCGGGTGTGTGAGGAACAGCTCCAGCAGGGTGAACTCGGTACGGGTCAGCTCGACCCGGCGCGCACCCCGGGTGACCTCGCGGGTCGCCGGGTCCATCCGCAGATCGGCGAAGCACAGCACGTCGCCGTTCCTGTCCGGTGCGCTGTCCGCAGCCACGGCGTACGCGCTGCGACGCAGCAGCGCCCTGATCCGGGCGAGCAGCTCGTCCAGCTCGAAGGGCTTCACCAGATAGTCGTCCGCCCCGGCGTCGAGACCGGTGACCCGGTCGCCGACCGTGTCCCGGGCCGTGAGCATCAGGATCGGCAGGGTGGATCCCGACGCCCGGATGCGGCGGGCGGCCGTAAGGCCGTCCATGCGCGGCATCTGGACGTCGAGCACGATCAGGTCGGGCGGGTACGACTCCAGCCTTGCGAGGGCGTCCACACCGTCCACGGCGACCTCGGTGTCGTAGCCCTCGAACGCGAGGCTGCGCTGGAGCGCCTCGCGTACGGCGGGTTCGTCGTCGACGATGAGAATGCGGTCGTCACGGTCGCCACGTTCGTCCGGGCCCGGTGCTGTCGTCATGCTGTCAGCGTCGCACGACCTCAGAAGGAGGAACCGGTTGACGACCCGGACGACCCGGCCCGCAGCTTCTCCAGGTCCGCCTTGACGGTGTCGGACGGGATGGCGAACCCGAGGCCGACGCTGCCCGCACCGGAGCCGCCGGATGAAGCGGGTGAGTACATGGCCGAGTTGATGCCGATGATCTCGCCGTTCATGTTGATCAGTGCGCCACCGGAGTTGCCGGGGTTGAGCGACGCGTCGGTCTGGATCGCCTTGTACGTGGTCTTGGAGTCACCGGTGTTCCCGTTGAACTGCTGACCGCCGAACTCGAAGGGCCAGCCTTGGCGGGGATCCTGCTGCTGACCGCGGTCCTGGCCGTCGTCCTTGGCGACGGTGACATCGCGGTCGAGCGCCGAGACGATACCGCTGGTCACGGTGCCGGTGAGACCCTCTGGCGAGCCGATCGCCACCACTTCGTCGCCCACCTTGAGGCTGCCCGAGTCGCCGAGAGCCGCGGGCGTGAGCCCTCCCCCGGCGTCCCGGAGCTTGATCAGGGCGAGGTCCTTGTCCGGGTCGGTCCCGACGACATCGGCGGTGCCGGTGCTGCCGTCGCTGAGGGTGACCTTGACGGCGTCGGCTCCGGAGACGACGTGGTTGTTGGTGATGATCTCGCCATCCTTGGTGATGATCACACCGGAACCGGTGGACTGGCCGGCGGAGGTGGACGCCCCGATCTCCACGATGCTGGGTGACACCGCTGCGGCGACCCCGGCGACGGTGCCCTTGCTGCTCTGGGAGACCGTGGTCCCGTTGACCGCGCTCTGCGCGGACTGGGCGGTGCCGTGCCCGGCGTACCGGTCCACGAGCGTGGCCGCCCCGCCGCCGACCGCCGCGGCGATGATCGCCACGGCGGCAATCAGCGCGACGGGCCGCTTGGCCCGCGCCCGGTGCTGGGGGTGCTGCTGCGGCTGCTCGGGGGCGTACGCCGGCGGAGCGGGGTAACCCGCGTCCCCGAAGCCCGCGTAGGGGTAGTGGTCCGTGCCGCTCTCGCTGCTGCGGTGGTAGTCCGTCATGTTGCGAGTCTCGGCCCGCGAGATGAGAGCTCCCTGAGACCGGGCTGAGAACCCCGATAGAACCGCGTATGCCCGGAATAAGGGTGTCCACCCGCCCTGCCCTCACAGGCCCCGGGCAAGCCTCCTGCCCTCACAGGCCCGGGCAAGCCCCTTGGGCCCAAGAGCCCGCGCACCGCCCGCGCAGCCTCACGCGCAACCGCAGGAACGGCGGACTATCAGCGCCGACGGGAACTGCTTCACCCGCTCCCGCCGCGACCCCAGCACCCTCAGCCCGTCGTCCAGCACGAGATCCACCGCTGCCCGCGCCATCGCGGGCCGGTCCGAGGCGATCGTGGTCAGCGGAGGATCGGTCAGCGCCGCTTCCTTCACGTCGTCGAAGCCCGCGACCGCCAGCTCGCCCGGCACGTCGATGCGCAGCTCGCGCGCCGCGCGCAGGAGGCCGATCGCCTGGTCGTCGGTGGCGCAGAAGATCGCGGGAGGCCGGTCGGGACCGGACAGCAGCTTGAGGGCCACGAGGTAGGCGTCATAGCGGTTGTAGGGAGCCTGGAACAGGCGCCCTTCCGTGGACCGCCCGGACTCCAGCATGGCTCGCCGCCAGCCCTCGACGTGGTCGGCCACCGGGTCGCCCACCGCAGGGGTGTTCTCGATGCCGCCCAGACAGGCGACGTACTCATGGCCGTGCTCCAGCAGATGCCGGGTCGCGAGCTGGGCGCCGCCGATGTCGTCGGTCACCACCGCGACGTCGTCGATCGCCTCGGGGCGCTCGTGGAGCAGCACGACGCGTGCGTCCCATGCCTCGATCTCCGCCGCGGCCCGCTCGCTCATGCCCTGGCTGACCAGGATCAGCCCGGCCACCCGCATGCCGAGGAAGGCCCGCAGATAGTGGACCTCGCGCTCGTCGCGGTAATCGGAGTTGCCGACGAGGACCATCTTCCCGCGGTCGGCCGCGGCTCGTTCCACCGCGTGTGCCATCTCCGCGAAGAAGGGCTGGCGTGCGTCGGGGACGATCATGCCTATGAGGTCGGTGCGCCGCGAGGCCATGGCCTGGGCAACCCGGTCGGGCCGGTAGCCCAGCTCCTTGATCGCGGCGAGTACCCGCTCGCGCGTGGCCGGGGCGACCGGCCGGGGTCCGTTGTTGATGACATAGCTGACGACAGCGGTCGAAGTGCCCGCCAGTCGTGCGACGTCATCCCTCGTCACCTTGGCCACGCGCGAAGTCTACGCGTGGTGACTCACCTCTGGGCAGGGCTTACGGAGGCTTCCTGTTCTTCGGTGCGCTCCTCCGTACGTGTGGTCGAAGCAGCCGCCTTCGCCTTGGCCTCTTCGGCCGCGCGTTCGACCTTCTCCGGGGCCACGAAGCGGTAGCCCACATTGCGTACGGTGCCGATCAGCGACTCGTGCTCGGGGCCGAGCTTGGCGCGCAGCCGCCGCACATGGACGTCGACCGTGCGCGTACCGCCGAAGTAGTCGTACCCCCACACTTCCTGAAGGAGCTGGGCCCGGGTGAAGACCCGGCCGGGGTGCTGTGCCAGGTACTTCAGCAGCTCGAACTCCTTGAAGGTCAGGTCCAGGACCCGGCCCTTCAGCTTGGCGCTGTACGTGGCCTCGTCCACGGACAGATCGCCGTTGCGGATCTCCATGGGGGAGTCGTCCGCGGTGATCTGCTGGCGGCCCATCGCCAGCCGGAGCCGGGCCTCCACCTCCGCGGGGCCCGCGGTGTCCAGCAGCACGTCGTCGATGCCCCAGTCCGCGGTGACGGCCGCGAGGCCGCCCTCGGTGACGACCAGGAGCAGCGGACAGCCGGGCCCGGTGGAGCGCAGCAGCTGGCAGAGGCTGCGTACCTGCGGGAGGTCGCGGCGGCCGTCGACAAGGATCACGTCGGCGCCGGGCGTGTCGACCAGGGCCGGACCCTCGGCGGGGGCGACCCGTACGTTGTGGAGCAGCAGGCCGAGGGCCGGGAGCACCTCGGTCGACGGCTGGAGTGCGTTGGTGAGGAGCAGGAGTGAGCTCATCGTGCCCCACCTGCCCGGTCCGGATGGTGGTTCGTCCTGCGGCGGTCGTTGTGCGCGGTTGGCTCGCCCATCACGTCGGTTTCTCCTCGTCCCCGCGTCCTGAGGGGTCCGCGATCTTTTCGTTCACCTGTCTGTAACAACGGACTGGAAACACAAAAGGACCCGGGGGCTGCGTTGCCCGGATCCTCTGCCCAGCAGAATAGCCCACATGGGTTCTGCGTCAGAGGCTCGATTTCACTATGTGGATGTTTCCTCGGTCACGGACGGCCTCCGGCACGCCACTTCGGGGACAACCTTGACCGCGATTTTGCGGACCTCCGACGATGTGCGTATCGAGGCTCGGTACGAACCGTGCACGGCTGCGCCGGCTGCTGGAGCGACCGATACGGCGATTGTCCTCGCCCACGGCTTCACCGGCTCGGTGGACCGTCCCGCGGTACGCCGGGCCGCCGCCGTCTTCGCCCGGCACGCGGCGGTGGTCACCTTCTCCTTCCGCGGCCATGGACGCTCCGGCGGGCGCTCCACGGTGGGCGACCGCGAGGTGCTGGATCTGGCGGCGGCGGTGGCCTGGGCACGGTCCCTGGGGCACCAACGGGTGGTGACGGCGGGGTTCTCGATGGGCGGTTCCGTGGTGCTGCGGCACGCGGCGCTGTTCGGCGGGGACCACGAGTCGCACACGGACGCGGTCGCGGCCATCAGCGCCCCGGCCCGCTGGTACTACCGGGGTACGGCCCCGATGCGACGGCTTCACTGGGTGGTCACCCGGCCCGTCGGACGGCTTGTCGGCCGCTACGGCTTCGGGACCCGTATCCACCACGAGGACTGGAATCCCGTGCCGCTCTCCCCGGTCGAGGCCGTCCCGCTGATCGCGCCGACCCCGCTGCTGGTGGTGCACGGCGACCGCGACCCGTACTTCCCGCTGGACCATCCGCGCATGCTGGCCGCGGCGGGTCCCTGCGAGCTGTGGATGGAGCCGGGCATGGGACACGCCGAGAACGCGGCGGGCGAAGAGCTGCTGGGGCGCCTCGGGAACTGGCTGGTCCGGGAATAGCCCATGATGGGTAACCGACGAGAGTGAGGGGAGTGGCTCATGGCAGCGGGGACCATCCGCTACTGGGCAGCGGCCAAGGCCGCGGCCGGTGTGGCCGAGGAGCCCTACGCCGCGGAGACCCTCGCCGAGGCGCTGGGCGCCGTGCGCGAGAGGCACCCGGGCGAGCTCGTCCGCGTACTGCGGCGCTGCTCGTTCCTCGTCGACGGCGATCCCGTCGGGACGCGTGGACATGAGACGGTACGGCTTGCCGAGGGCGGCACGGTCGAGGTGCTCCCGCCGTTCGCAGGAGGATGAACCGCACAGCATGAGCAGCGATCAGCAGCTTCCGTTCGAGCCGCACGGCCCGCACGACCCCCAGGCCACCCAGACGTGGCAGGGCGAGACCTGGGACACCCGGTACCAGCCGACGCTCGGGACGCCCGGGGCATCGGCGCCGCTCCCGCAGCAGCCGCAGCACGAGCACCAGGTGGCCCAGGCGGCGCACCCGCTGCCGCCCGAGTCGCCGGTTCCCGTGGCGCCACCTTCCGGGGTGTCCGCTTCCGGGGTGTCCGCGCGCAGCGGCAACGGCACCGGCGGCGGCGCGGGCTACAGCGAGCCCACCACCCTGGGCACCGCCAGGATCACCGACGCCCAGCGCGCCCGGGCCGAGGGGCGTTCACCGATCATTCCGCCGGGCATCCGGCCCGCGGGTCTGACCGCCGCGGCCGGTCTGCTGTTCGCGGCTGGCGCCGCCGCGTCGTCGTACGCCCTGCTCGTCCCGCTGGTCCTGCTGCAGGGCGCCACCGCCGCCGGCTGGTTCCGGCTGAACGGCATGTGGCCCGCACGCCAGGGCATCGCGCTCGCCTTCGCGGGCGGCCTGGTCGCGGACGTGGCCCTGCTCGTGGCGGGCCGGGGGAACGCGCCCGCCGCGATCCTGGGCACCCTCGGCGTCTGGGTGCTGCTCACCTTGATACTCCAGCTGCGCAGCCACGCCGACCCCGACGAGCGGATGTACGGGCTGATGGCCACCACGGCATCGTCCGCGCTGACGATCCTGGCGGCCGGGTTCCTGGCCGCCGACACCGATGCGGTGATCGTCGGCGGTCTCGCGGTCGCCGCCGCGACCGTGTGCCGTGCGCTGCGCCTGCCCGGCACCGCCGCGGACGGTGCGGGTACCGGGGCCGTCTCGCTCGCCGCGGCGGTGCTCACCGCCGCCGGTGCCGGCGCGGTGGGGGGTGCGCTCGCCGGACTCGACGTGCTGTCCGCGGCGCTGCTCGGTACCGGGGCCGGTCTGTGCGCCCTCGTGGGCCTTCGGGTGGCGAGCTACGACTACCCCTCCCGCTTCGTCCACATGACGGCGGGAGTCGCGCTGCCGCTCACGGCCGCGGCGCCGATCGTGTATCTGCTGGGGCGTGCGTTGGTCTAGAGATCACCGGGGAACCATTCCCCTGCGCCCGTACGTCGATCATTCGGGCCTGTCCGACCCCGGACCGGCCAGACACAGGCGGGGGAACGACACGACATGCGCGCACTGCGAATACTTCTGATCACCGCGGTGATCCTCGGCGGGCTCTTCGCCATCGCCGACCGGCTCGCGGTCGGCTACGCGGAGGGCGAGGTCGCCGCCAAGATCAGAAGTAGCCAGGGCCTGAGCGCGGACCCCGAGGTGTCGATCAACGGCTTCCCCTTCCTGACCCAGGTCGTGAGTTCCGAGCTCGACGACGTCTCCGTGAGCATGGGCGGGGTGAAGGCCAGCGCCGGTGGCCACAGCATCGAGGTGACCGAGGTCTCGGCCGAGCTGAGCGGCGTCCGCCTCAATGGGCTGAGCTCCGCCGTCGCGGACCGCGCCACGGGTTCGGCCCGTATCTCCTACGCCGACCTCGCCAAGTCGGCGCCCGGGGGCGCGAGCGTCTCCTACGCGGGCGCCGAGCGGGCAGCCAAGGGGCAGGTCAAGGTGACCGGCCCGGCCGTCCAGCTGGTGGAAGGTGCCGGTTTCGACCTCCCCGATCTCGCCGAGGGTCTGTTGAAGGGCCGCTCGATCACGACGTACAGCACCGTGTCGATCGCCGGTGGCGACACGGTCCGGGTCCGCGCCGCCGATCTGCCGCGGCTGCCGGTGCCCGGCCTGGACGGCACGCTGCGCGACGCCGTCGACTATGACCTGAAGATCGACGGGCTCCCGAAGACGGTCACGCTGGACAAGGCCGTGGCCGACGAGAACGGGCTGCGGTTCTCGGGTGTGGGCACGGACGTGCGGCTGGCGGGCTGAGCCGCTCGACGTCGCCGCGACCGCCGATGATCGGATCGTGAGACGATGCCGTCCGATCCGTAGATGCCGATTGTGGCTCAGCCCCCCGAAGGCCCTGCCGGGATGCGCGGCGACCCCCGATCGTTCCGCCATGCGGACGATCGTGTCTCGACATATGACACGCCGGTGACATCCCCGCCTTCTCGTCCCTACGATCGACACCATGCAGCGAATTTCGAGCGGTCTCCAGTCCCGGGGACAGGCGGATCTCACGAAGCGGCGGGCAGTAGACCTGTGCCGCGTCGCCGCCATGCTCTGTCGCTCTTTCTGAGCGGAAGTTCCACTTCCGCATCCCGGGCCCTGTGACGCCCCTTCCGCCCAGGGCCAGCCGTGTGCTCCACGCCTCTTCCGCGTACCCGCACACACCCGCGCATCGCCCGCGCACCACCCGCCGCACACTGCCCCGGAGGAGAACAGCATGAGCCGCAGCGACGTCCTGGTAGACGCCGACTGGGTCGAGGCACGCCTGGACGACCCGAAGGTCGTCCTCGTCGAGGTCGACGAGGACACCTCGGCGTACGACAAGAACCACATCAAGAACGCCGTACGGATCGACTGGAAGCAGGACCTCCAGGACCCGGTCCGCCGTGACTTCGTCGACCAGGCGGGCTTCGAGGAGCTGCTGTCGAAGAAGGGCATCTCGAACGACGACACCGTCGTCCTCTACGGCGGCAACAACAACTGGTTCGCTTCCTACGCCTACTGGTACTTCAAGCTCTACGGTCACCAGGACGTCCGGCTCCTCGACGGCGGCCGCAAGAAGTGGGAGCTCGACTCCCGCGACCTGGTGGACGGCGCCGAGGTCCCGGAGCGGGCCGCCACCGCGTACAAGGCCCAGGCCCAGGACACCTCCATCCGTGCCTTCCGCGACGACGTCGTGGCCGCCATCGGCAGCCAGAACCTGGTCGACGTGCGTTCGCCCGACGAGTTCAGCGGCAAGCTGCTCGCCCCGGCGCACCTTCCGCAGGAGCAGTCGCAGCGTCCCGGCCATGTGCCGAGCGCCCGCAACATCCCGTGGTCCAAGAACGCCAACGACGACGGCACCTTCAAGTCGGACGACGCGCTCAAGGCGCTCTACGCCGAGGAGCAGGTCGACCTGGCCACCGACACCATCGCCTACTGCCGCATCGGTGAGCGTTCCGCGCTGACCTGGTTCGTCCTGCACGAGCTGCTCGGCGTCGAGAACGTCAAGAACTACGACGGCTCGTGGACCGAGTACGGCTCCCTCGTCGGCGTGCCGATCGAGCTCGGCGCGAACAAGTAAGCCCGCCAGGGCCTCTCCTCGACCCCCGACTTACCCCCGACGTAAGGACAGAACAGCATGTGCGGAGCGCAGGCAGGCGGCCCCGACGCCTCGACGATCAAGCCCGGTGAGACCACCATCCAGGGCCAGGTGACCCGCGACGGCGAGCCCGTCACCGGTTATGTGCGGCTGCTGGACTCGACCGGCGAGTTCACCGCCGAGGTCCCGACCTCGGCGACCGGACAGTTCCGCTTCTACGCGGCCGAGGGCACCTGGACCCTCCGGGCCCTCGTCCCGGGCGCCACGGCGGACCGTACGGTCGTCGCGCAGACCGGTGGCCTCGCCGAGGTGGCCATCGCCGTCTGACGGCAGGGCATGGAACGGGCCGGAGGGCCGCACCCCAGGGGTTGGACGCCGCTGGACGGGGTGCGGCCCTCCGGTCGTGTCCGGCTCCGTTCTCGTGCTCCTGCCCGGGCGTCGTCGCGGACGTACGCTGGAGTCATGTACGCGCGGCGCCGTCACGCCTACTTCCTGATGATGGGCGGATGCCTCGTCCTGTTCGTGTCCGCCTGGGCCTTCGTGCGGCTCTGGTCGATTCCGGCCGCTGTCGCCATGTGCGCGGTGGCCATGGTGATCCCGCCGATCGCTGCGGTGGTGGCCAACCGGCGCGGCCCCGATGACCGCTGGTGGGACGACCCTTCGGGCGACCGGCAGTCCGACGAGTGGTGGGACGAGCTGGACGGCAAGCGCAAGCCCGGTTCGGGCCCCCGTCAGCAGTGAGTACCCGGCCAACGCAGCCTGAAGAGCCGTCACTCCTCCGGCAGTTCCACGATCACCAACGTGCCCCGGCTCCCGGGACGGACCGCGTGTGCCGTTTCCGCCGACACCATGAACAACTCGCCCGCCCGCACCGACACCGGCATCCCGTCCACCTCCAGCTCCAGCCGGCCATCGAGGACCAGCAGAGCCTCGGCGGTCCGATGGCTCTCCTCCTCGACCGGCAGCTCGTCCATGCGCAGTACCTTCACGCAGGCCGCCCCCACCATGCCCAGCCTGCGGGAACTCCACGCCTCCGGCAGACCGGCAGCCGTCTCCGCAAGGTCGACCGCATTCATGGCACACCCCTCCTCACGGACCCGGTCGGTCATGCCGAACGCGCCCGCACACAAAGATCAATGGATGCCCTGAAAGCTACTTGACCAGGAAAAACAAGTGGTCGACCGTTTGGCAAAGCCTGCCGCCGGGTCCAGCACGAAGCCGACCCCCGGCCCACGCCGGAGGCTCGTCCATCGCCCGGCCGACGGTCTGGGACGAGCCACTCGCGGACGGGCTAGTAGACGAGTGCCTGGACGCCGTCGCCCATCGCCTCGCTGACGAAGACCTGTGCACCGGCGATCCGTACGCCCTCGATCACGTCCTTCTCGGTGATCTCCCGCCTGGCCGCGCACTGGGTGCACAACGTGATCTTTCCTGCCGCCAGGATCGACTCGATCAGATCCGGCAGTGGCGCCGCATGCGGCAGCTCGAACTCGGCTGCCCGGCCCGGCAGGGCGAACCACGAGGACTCGCCGGTGAGCCAGAGCGAGACCTCCACCCCGCTGGCCACGGCTACGGCCGCGACCGTGAAGGCCTGTGAGCAGCGCTCGGGGGAGTCGGCGCCTGCGGTCACCTTGATCACGAGCTTCTTCGCCATATGCCGAACTGTAATGCGCGCCGACACAACCCCGGCCGAGGGGGACAGGTCGTTTGTGTGGGCGCGGACAAGAGATTCCGTGCGCAGAGCCATGACCGTGGGGGAACTCCTTTTGGACACGCAGGACACCGACAGACCGGGCACGCCGCCGCAGGCCGTGCCCGAAGCGCCGCCCGAGGCCGCGCGGCCGGAGCCACCGCCACCGGCACCCATGCCGGAACTCACGGACGGCGTGGGGGCTACGGACGGCACGGCGCGTACGGCACGCCCTCGTGGCAGGACGGCGCTGATCATCGGCGGGGCGGTGGTGCTCGGCCTCCTCGCCGGCACCGTCACTGGCTACGCCGTCCAGTACGACCGCGCACCGACGCCGCTGCCTCCGCTGTCCCAACCGGAGCTGCGCACACCGAAGGACGTCGCGGCCGGGCCCGGCGCGGACCCGCAGGCGGTCAACGTCCATCGCCGGGTGCCCACGGACGGAGATCTGCGCAAGCTGCTGCTGAAGAAGCCCAAGGGCGCCCGGGACAACGAGCGGGTGCAGCAGGGCTGGCGGGAACTCCCCGACTTCGCGACCGAGTACAAACGCCCCGACCGGATGTTCGTCTACGCGGCCGGTGAGATCCGCCGCATTGCGACGGCGGGATGGGAGGAGGACGGCGAGGTCTTCGTGACGGTCAATCTGATCCAGTTCCATGACAAGACCTCTACGTTCGCCGCCCAGTGGACCGAGGACCAGCAGGGCTATATGCCCAGGGAAGCCGGCAATGACGGAGTACCGGTGCCCGGCAGTGACAACGGGCGCGTCTACGTGTTCGACGAGCCGCTCCGCAAGGCCGGCTACGAGCCGGTGTACCGGGCCCGCGCCGTCGCGCACCGAGGCGATGTGGCCGTGGAGATCCGGTACATGAACAACACCCGGCCGGTCTCGTCGAAGTCCCTGATGGCCCTGATCAAGAAGCAGTTGGAGCGTCTGTGACCGAGCAGCAGGCCACCCCGGGGCCTCAGGGGCCTCAGGGGACCGAGACATCCCGGCAGCAGCCCGGCACCCCGGGGAAGCAGCGCGGCAGGCGCGTACCGGTCGCAGGCGCCGTCGTGGTGCTCGCGCTCGCGGTCGTCGCGGGCGGCACCGTGCTGGCGCTGGACAAGCTTGATGACGCCGACCGCACCGCGCCCACTGTCGTCTGGGCCCAGCCGTCTCAAGGGGCTGTCACCGCGCCCGCGCCGCGCGGGCTTGCCGCGAAGCTGCCGCCGGTGCCGCACACCTACAGCCTGGGACCGGACATCGACGGTCTCGGGAACGACGTCGTGCTGGGCGAGCGGCAGGCGATCGCCCACTTCAAGGAGGCGTCGCGCGGACTGCCGTCGGCGCAGCGCAAGGCGCATCACAAGGCCATCGACAAGCTGCGCCTCCAGGGGCTCGCCCTGCGCAGCTACGTGTCCCAGTACCACGGGATGGTCGTCGAGATGCGGCTCGCGCAGATCGAGAACGGCAAGGACGGGCGAGCGCTGGCCGCATTCCAGTCAGAGTTCGCCGACGCTCTCGGCATCTTCCGCAAGGGCCCCGCGATACCGGGCTTCAAGCAGGCCAAGTGCTTCCTTCCGCCCAAGGACTCCGAGGCGAAGCTCGAGTCGATGTTCTGTAGCGCGTACGAGGGCGATGTCCTCGTGAGCGCTACCGCGTATGGCGCCAAGCCCCTGGACACCGGGGCGGCTGCCGAGCTTCTCAAGGAGCAGCTGGACCATCTGAAATCTCCCGGGGAGTACGTGTGAGCGACGAGACCCGCGCGGTGCCCGAGGTGCCCTCGGAACCCGAAGCGCTTTCGGCACCCGAGACACCGGCTGCGCCACCCGCGTCCGAAGCGCCTGAGGCCGCTCTCGCACCGGAAACGCCCCCGACGTCCTCCGGGGCAGTCCTTGAGGCGGCACCGACGCCCCCACCCGGCCCGTTCGACGGTCCCGAGCCGGTCGTCGCCCCCTCGTCCGGCCCCCGGGCAGGGCGGGGCAGACTGAGGGCGGCGCTGCGCTGGACGGCGGCCGTCGTCGCCTTCGCCTCGGTGGGTATCGCCGTGGCCTACGGAATCATCCGGCAGGAACGCACCGACGTTCCCGGTCTTTCCACCTTGAGCGACGGCCGCTGGGCGTATCCGAAGCTGGTGAAACCGGTGCTGCCGCCCGGCGCCGTGCAGCCTTTCGACAAGCAGAACCCCGGGCGTGTCCATTACGCGGACCTGGCCGCGCTGCTGCTCCCGGCGCCCGCGGGTGCCCGGCTCGAGACGTCGCTCAGGGGCAGCGGACAGCGGGTACCGGTCGGCCGGTTCCTCGGGGAGTACCCCGAGGAGGAGCGGGCCGACTTGGAGCAGGATCTCGCCGAAGGTGGTCTGCGCCATGTCGTGGCGCGGGGCTGGACCATGCCCGACTCCACCCGCACCCGCGTCTACCTGCTGCGCTTCCACTCGATCGCGTACGCCGAGCAGTTCACCGCGGACCACGTGGGCGGGTACTCGGAAGCGCAGCTGCCGCTGAACGGTGTGGAGGCGAGCGCCCCGGCCGATGCCGACTACCCGCCGACGGCGGAGGCACCCGACACCGACTGCTACGTGTACGACGAGGCGGCCCCACGCGGCCCCGTGCACGTCCGGCACGCGTACATCGCGGCGGGCGACACGGTCGCGCTGATCATCCAGGAGCGGAAGGGCAAGGCGCACGCGGTGCCGTTCCACCAGACCGTGGTGCTCCAGAGCCAGCTGCTCGGCTGACCGACGCACCACGGACGCACGGCGGACCTCGCAGTGAGGGCCGGACTCCCGCCCACTAAGCTGGAGCCCGGCCCGTACTGCTCGCACTGCTCATCCGAGGAGCACCCCGTGATCTTTTTCTTCGAGACCCTGCTGGTCCTGGTCTGTGTCGGCGTGCTCGCCTTCGCCGGACTGGCCGTGAAGAAGCTGTACCAGGGCCAGCGCTGAACCAGTCCGCGTAACCCGCGCCACCTGACGTATCACCCGCATCACCCACCTCGCAGAGAACGCCAGAGACACTCATGATCGAGATCCCGTCCGACCTCAATCCCGACCTCGTCCCCCTCGCGTTCCTGCTCGGTACGTGGGAGGGCGCGGGCGTCTCCGACTTCCCGGGCGCCGAGAAGTGCAACTTCGGCCAGTCCGTGACGTTCAGCCATGACGGCCGGGATTTCGTCGAGTACGTCTCGCACTCCTGGGTGCTCGACTCCGAGGGCAGGAAGGTCAAGCCGCTGGAGTCCGAGTCGGGATACTGGCGGATCGACAAGGATCGCAAGGTCGAGGTCGTCATGGTCCGCGACCAGGGCATCGTGGAGATCTGGTACGGCGAGCTCGCCGACCAGAAGCCGCAGATCGACCTGGCCACGGACGCGGTGGCGCGGACCGCCGCCTCCGGCCCCTACACCGGTGGCAAGCGCCTGTACGGATACGTCAAGGGCGACCTGATGTGGGTCGGCGAGAAGGCCACCCCGGAGGTGCCGCTGCGGCCGTACATGTCCGCGCACCTCAAGAAGGTCGTCACGCCCGAGCAGGTCGAGCAGTGGGCGAAGGACCTCGGGGACCTCCCGGACGACGGGATCGCCTTCTTCAAGTAGGCACGCGGGGCCTCGCGCCTACACTGGTCGCGTGGTGAGCACCGACTGGAAGAGCGATCTGCGGGAGCGTGGCTACCGGCTGACCCCACAGCGCCAGCTCGTACTCGAAGCCGTCGACACTCTGGAGCACGCGACACCCGACGACATCCTCGTCGAGGTGCGCAAGACGGCGTCCGGGATCAACATCTCCACGGTCTACCGGACGCTCGAGCTCCTCGAGGAGCTGGGCCTGGTCTCGCACGCCCATCTGGGCCACGGCGCGCCGACCTACCACCTGGCCGACCGGCATCACCATCTGCACCTCGTCTGCCGGGACTGCACCAACGTCATCGAGGCGGATGTCGAGGTCGCCGCCGACTTCACCGCGAAGCTTCTGGAGACCTTCGGTTTCGACACCGACATGAAGCACTTCGCGATCTTCGGGCGGTGCCGTGACTGCGCCGCGAAGGCGGCCACCGGCCAGTCGTAGGTTCGGATTCGTGCGGCCGTAGGCTTGGGCCCATGCAGCGACCATCAACGACCAGCCCTCTGCTGTCCCTGCCCGGCGCCGTTCCCGCCGAGGGGCGCGACGAAGGCGTCGCCGCACACTACGGCGATCTGTTCCGCGAGCAGCGCGCACTCGCGGACGGCAGAGGTTTCGTCGACCTCTCGCACCGCGGTGTCGTGACCGTGTCCGGCGGCGACCGGCTCAGCTGGCTGCATCTGCTGCTCACCCAGCACATGACCGAGCTCCCGGTGGGCCGGGCGACCGAGGCGCTGATCCTTTCCGCCCACGGTCACATCGAGCACGCGCTCTATCTCGTGGACGACGGCGAGACGGTGTGGGCGCACGTGGAGCCGGGCACGCAGGACGCCCTCATCGCGTACCTGGAGTCGATGAAGTTCTTCTACCGGGTGGAGGTGGCCGACCGTACGGAGGAGTTCGCCGTCGTCCATCTGCCGGCCGGTTCGATCGCCGAGGCCCCCGAGGGGGCCGTCGTACGCGAGACCCCGCAGGGCCGTGACGTGTTCCTGCCGAGGCGGGACCTGGAGGCGTACGCGGCGGCCAACGGGCCGGCGGCCGGGGTGCTGGCGTACGAGGCGCTGCGCGTGGAGGCGCACCGCCCGCGGCTCGGCTTCGAGACGGACCACCGGACGATCCCGCACGAGATCGGGTTGATCGGCAGCGCCGTCCACCTTCAGAAGGGCTGCTACCGGGGTCAGGAGACCGTGGCACGCGTCCACAACCTGGGGAAGCCGCCGCGGCGGCTGGTGTTTCTGCACCTGGACGGCAGCGAGGTGCACCTGCCGGGGCACGGCGCGCCGGTGCGGCTGGCCGCGGACGGGGACGAGGGCCGTCAGCTGGGCTTCGTCACGACATCGGCCCGCCACCATGAGCTGGGCCCGATCGCGCTGGCGCTGGTGAAGCGGAACGTACCCGTGGACGCCGAGCTGCTGGCAGGGAACACGGCGGCGGCGCAGGAGACCGTCGTCGAGCCGTAGATCGCTCTGTTCGACCGAGGCCGACCTCGATCGGACCCCGAACGGGACTCGATCAGATCCCGATCAAAGCGCGATCAGACCTCGACTAGAACCGTGAACGGGCCCTGGTTCGTGAGCGAGACCCGCATGCTCGCTCCGAACCTGCCCGTCTCCACCCGTGCCCCGAGGGCCCGCAGCTGCGCCACCACCTCGTCCACCAGCGGCTCGGCGACCTCGCCGGGCGCGGCGGCGTTCCAGGTGGGGCGGCGGCCCTTGCGGGCATCGCCGTAGAGGGTGAACTGCGAGATCACCAGCAGCGGTGCGTCGATGTCCGAGCAGGACTTCTCGCCCTCCAGGATCCGCACCGACCACAGCTTCCGGGCCAGCTGCGCCGCCTTCTCCGGGGTGTCCTCGTGGGTGACCCCCACCAGCACACACAGCCCCTCGCCGACGATCTCGCCCACTGTCTCGCCGGCCACCACGACGCTCGCGCCGTCGACCCGCTGTACCACCGCTCGCATGAGGACCAATCTACTGGCGGGCCTCTGTCCGGGCGTATCCATGTGTATCCGGGGCTGAACGGGTGCAGAGCACCTGCGTACGAACCGCCCGTAGTGGCACCATGCACGGAGTCGGTGCTTCCCTACTGCCCTCCGGGCTGGGGGAGACCCCATGCACCGGCCGAGGGGATCAGGCAATGAGCACATCAGGCGCCGGGCAGTCGTCCGGCCCCGTTCCGACGACCATCCGTAGTGGTGCGAGCGCGGTACGTCCGCCCGTGCAGCGCACCGCCGACACGCTTCACGAGCTGAAGGAACCCGACCTCGGCGCGCTCGGGCTGCCGGAGCTGCGGGCGTTGCGCCGCGACTCGCAGCGTGACGAGGCGGATCTGAGTTACGTCCGGCGTCTGCTGCACGGCCGCATCGACATCCTCCGAGCCGAGCTGTCCCGGCGCAGCGAGTCGCCGGTCGCCGCCCCGGAGGACCCGGCCGCGCCGGCGGAAGGCGGTCCGAACCCCCAGGCGTCTTCGCATGCGGGCCATGCGGGTCCGGACGCCGCCGTCGTGGACCGGCTCTCGGCGATCCTTGCCGACCCGCCGTCGCGGCGGGGCAATTCGGCCCGCCATGTGACGATGTCCGCTCCGCGCGGCGAGGCGTACGGGCAGTTCGCCGCGGCGATGCTGGCCGAGGTGGAGCTGTCCGACCTCGATGCCCGCACGGACGAGGAACTGCACTCCGCCATGGGCCGCCTGGCGCGGTACGAGCAGCAGGTGTCTCGGCAGCGGGTCGAGCTCCAGCGGACGGTGGACGAGTGCAGCGCCGAGATCACCCGCAGATACCGCGAGGGAGAAGCGCAGGTGGACGACCTGCTCGTCTGAGGGCGCCGCACTGAGGCGTTCCTTCCGGACGGGCCCCTGTCGCGAAGGAACGCCTCCCGCAGCGGGCCTCCGGCTCTCACATGCGGAGCCCGGCCGGGAATCCGGTCCAGCGGAGCTCAGCCGGAAGGTGCCCCATGTCGTTGGAGAACACCACGGACGCGGGCCGGTCGGGTGCGTACCGGATCACCGTCAGGGCGGCATTGCCGAAGTTGAGGCCCAGCCAGCGCCAGCGGGGGGCGTCGACGGCGGCCCTGACGAGCCAGCCGATCAGGAAGTTGTGGGTGACCACCAGCTCATGGCGCGGCTCATCGCCTTCGACGGGCCCGGTGAACCTGTCGAGCGCGGCCTGCGCCAGTGCGGGGCCCTGCTCCCGCTCCCGGGCCGGGAAGCGGGCGATGAACTCGATCATGCCGTCGGCGTACGCGGCCGAGGGTTCGTCGGGGAGCTCATCGCGCCCGGGGACGTACGGGATGTAGTCCCCGGCTGGTTCGCACGCGTGCAGGGGGACACCCGGGAGCCGGTCGCCGATGAGCCGGGCCGTCTGCGTGGCCCTCGGCAGTGGCCCGTGGTGGATCGCCGAGAGCGGGCTGCTCCGCAGCCGCTCACCGAGCAGTCCGGCCTGGCGCCTGCCGTTCGCCGTCAGTGCACTCTCGTCCGCTGTCGCCTCACCGTGCCGGGCCAGGTAGAGATACCGGGCGGCTGTGGTGGTCACGTGGGCCTCCTGACGACGTTCATGATCGTGCCGATGACATGCCGGGAGGGACGCGTCGGTGTGCCAGGCGGTTCCGTGACCGCCGGCGCTGCCGTGACAGGGGCGGCTAGTCCAGCCAGATGAGCATGCCGTCACCGCCCCGTGCCGCCGCGTCGAAGAACGGCACCAGGGCTTCGTAGTGCTCGCGCACCCAGTCCAGCGACTCCCCCCGCTCCCAGACGATGACCGGGTAGATGTCCGCCGCCGCCAGCTCATCGGGGCCGACGCCGGTGACGAGATCGTCCCCGCTGATCCGTATGAGCCCTTCGGCGGCCACCTTGACCCGTTCGGGCGTGAGATAGCGGGGCGGACCGTACCCCCAGTCGTCGGCGCCGGGTATCTCCTCCTCGCCGTGGACGACGTCGACGGGGAAGCCCACCCGGTGCAGCAGGAAGCCAAGCGCGTCCCACGCCTTGTCGGTGTCGAGGCAGCGGTTGCCGCCCCCGTCGCTCCCACTGCCGCGGTCGCCCCCGTCGAGCTCTGCTTCCACCAACTCGTCGACGAAGCCCAGCGCCCACTCCGGATCGCGGATGACCCGCGCCAGCTCGGCCGGGCTGACCCGTGCGTACTCACCGATCATGCTCATGAGTGGATCGTAGAAGCGGCCACTGACAATGCCGTGGGCGGCCTCATGCAGCCGACGGATCCGCGGTCGGCTCATCGGAGCACCGGCCCCTGCCCGGCGTGCCGGTTCCGGGGCCTGCGTGGAGAGGGCCCGCTCCGGTCACGGCGCCCAGTCCTGCCCTCCGCAACTGCGGGCGACAACGCCGGCGAAGACCCGGGCGAGCGGACTGAGCGCATCCCAGCGGCGTACCGCCCAGCCGACCGGCAGCGGGGGCAGGTCGGGAATGGGGACGAGGCGCAGAGGGCCCCCACCGGGACCGGGACCGTCACCGGACACCCGCCAGCCGGGCATCAGCGGCACCACCGCGTGGCCGAGGCCGAGCTCCGCCAGCAGGAGTGCGGTGTCCCAGTCGGCGACGCTGGTGTCGGGGCTGCTCCGCACACCGAGCTCGGCGAAGGCGGCGTCGAGGCGGGCGCCCGAGGTGGAGTTCTGGGGCGGCCGGATGAGACTGATGTCGGTGAGGTCCGCCGTGCTGACCTCGGCTCGGGCCGCGAGGGGATCGTCGTGGCTGACGGCCAGCACCCAGGGCAGGAACACGACCGGCCGTTGCTCGATACCGCGCACCGGTCCCCCGATGGTGACCCAGGCCAGGTCGAGGTTGCCGGAGGTGAGAGCGTCGAAGCAGTTGCGGCTCGAGGTCTCCGTCTGGAACTCCAGGCTGACCTTCGGGTAGCGCCGCCGGAAGGTGACTATGGCCTCGGACATGAAGTGCCGCACCGTCGTCCCGCCCGTGGTGACGCGTACGGAGCCGCTGTCGCCGCTGACCAGGTCCCCGAGGCGGCGCAGGGCCTGATCAAGCCCGTCGATGCTGATCGACGCGGCATCCAGCAGGACACGTCCCGCGTGCGTGGGGACGACCCCTCGCGGCTGGCGCTCCAGGAGGCTCATACCGGCCTCCCGCTCCAGCCGTTTCACACGCTGGCTCACCGCTGACTGTGTGCAGTCGAGCTCGCGTGCCACCGCGCTGAGGCTTCCGGCCCTGCACACGGCCACGAAGACGCGGAGGTCGTCCAGAGTCATGAAATCCAAGTTAGCGCTTGGGCCTGGAGCAAAGCCCCCCGGATCGGCTGGGGTTCACCGTCTCAGGCCGATCAAGTGCGGGTTGCCCACCAGGTCGGATCGCGAGGCCGTGCTCAACCCTCACGCACGGCGGCGTCCGTGAGGATCGCCTGAAGCCGTGCCCGGCATTCGGCCACGAAGGCGGGGAAGGTGCCCCAGTAGTACGACACCCCGCTGACGCCCACCGCGATCGCCCAGGCGCGGGCGCGGGCCCACGTCGCATCGCCAAGGCCCAGAGCGTCCCAGTAGGCCTGTCGCGCCCGGGGCGGAAGATCCCAGACCGTGGCGTGCTCGGCGTCGGGGAAACCGACCGAGAGTCCGCCGAAGTCGATCACCGCGTGCAGCCTGCCGTCTCTGACCAGGAGATTGCTCGGCTTCAGGTCGCCGTGCAGCCACACCTCCCGGTCGGCGGGCTCGGGCAGCGAGAGCGCACCTCGCCACAGCCCTTCCAGAGCGTCCACGTCGATGTCGGCACCCACAAGGCTGCGGCAGTCGTCGAAGCATTCACCGACCCACTGGTCGCACGGCCCCAGGCTGCCCCCGCGGTACCAACCGAGCCCGTCGTCCGCGCGAGTCGCCCCCATGAGGCCGACTCCGTGCAGTTCCCGCACGACCGCCGCCAGGTCCGCACCGAAGGCCGCCCAGTCCCGTACGGTGCCCGGGCCCGGTTCGGCACCGTCGATCCAGCGGTAGACGGACCAGGGGAGAGGGAACACGTCCTCGGATGCCCCGGCGTGCACGGGTTCGGGAATCCGGCAGGCGAGGTGCGGCGCCAGACGCGGAAGCCACTCCTGTTCCTTGCGTACGGCCTCCCCGTTGCCGGCGGTCCGCGGCAGCCGCACGAGCAGCTCATCGCCCAGCCGGTACATGGTGTTGTCCGTGCCCGCACCCGCGGGTGACAGCGAGAGCTCCGCCCACTCCGGGCGCTGCGCCCTCAGCAGGGAGCGGACGACGGTCTCGTCGGCGGGGATCTCGTTCTCGTGGAGGGTCACGCCGGGAGTCTCGCCGCTGGACGGCACGGGAGCCAGCGACTTTCGGCGGAGCCCGGCGCCAAGGCCGCACCGCCCAAGTTCGAAGCCCGGTGGACGTGTTCACGGCGTGCGCCCCCGCGCCGGCAGCCGCCGCAGCGGCCACCGAGGTGCTCAAGCGTGCTCGAGCAGCGGTGCGACCTCGTCCCGGAGCTGCTCGAAGCGCTGGTAGTGCAAGCCGCTCAGCCCCGCCGCCCTGGCCGCCTCGACGTTGGGCAGGGTGTCGTCGACCAGCAGGCAGCGTGTCATGTCGGCCCCGGCCTGCCGGGCGGCTATGGCGAAGACCCGCGGGTCAGGCTTGGCGACCCCGACCCGAGCGGTGTTGATCACCGCGTCGAAGGCGTCGGTCAGCCCCAATGAGGCGAGAGTCGACTCGAGCCGGGTGGTGGCGTTGGAGACCAGGACCACCGGCACCCTGCTCCGGAGCGCGGCGAGCAGCCGGACGACATCGGTATCGACCCGTCCCGTGAGCGCGCTCCACGCCTCGACCAGGTCCAGGGCCCGGGTGGGGGACCCGCAGACGGGTGTCAGAGCCTCCGCGACCTTGCGCCGCCACTGCTCGTCGCTGAGCCGTCCCGTGATGGCCGCGTGCAGAAGCGCGTCGTTGAACGCCGCACCGGCCAGGGCGCCTTCGGCCAGTCCCCAGGCGCGGTCCAGTGCGCTCATCCGTCGGGATCCCACAGGTGTACGACCCCGTCGAAGTCGCACAGAACAGCGTCAAACGGCAGTCCACTCATGGGGCGTGATCATGCCACTGGGCCGCCTGCCGCGGCACGGGCTCGCCCCGCCCCACCCCCGTGGGGGCAGAGCGAGCCCGGTCATGGGTGCCGGTCCGACGTACGCGCGGCGGTCAGGACCGTCTGCCGGGGCGCTCGGACAGGCGGGTAGTCAGCACCTGGCCCAGGGCCAGGACGTTCAGGCCGAGCATCAGGACGCCCAGGGGGACATGGAGGGCGGGCTCGTGCGCGATTCCCAGCACCACCTGCGCCGAAGCGAGCACGAGGAAGCCGGACGCGTACAGGACGGGCCGTGGCGAGCCGCCGCCCGGTCGCCACGCCAGGATCGCGGCGATCAGGTACAGCAACGTCGCGGCGTACATCACGCGCGCTCCGACGCCGTGCAGCAGCTCGCCGTACGACGTGGACAGCAGCAGTCCCGCGGTGACGGCCTGGTAGAAGAGGGACACGGCCTGCAGGGCGATCGAGACCTTCAGGAACGTGCGGTTACGTGAAGCTGTCGTGATCCGTGCGGTGGCCATGGCGCGGTCCCCTTCTCTGCCTGGCGAGGGTGATCGGACTGTCTCGGTAGTCCGACGACGCAGGTCCGGAAAATGTGAGGCGGAGTGCCGAACTCCGCGATCTGGTGCGGAGTTTCACTGAAGCGGCGAGAGCGAAAGCCGACGAGAAGAGCCGAAGTGGCGAAGAGCCAGGGAGCGGTCGTGACCATGAGCACCCCATCCGAGCCGGGGCCGGCCGCACATCACCGGTCCGAGGCGGATCCGGCCGCGGTCGTCGGCGAGCGGCGCCGGCTGATCAATCTCGCCTACCGGCTGCTCGGTTCGCTGGCCGAGGCCGAGGACGCCGTGCAGGAGACCTACACCCGCTGGTACGCGATGCCGCGGCGGCAGCAGGAGGCCATCGAGTCGCCCGCTGCCTGGCTGACGACGGTGGCCACCCGTGTCTGCCTGGACCTGCTCGGCTCGGCGCGAGCGCGGCGGGAGCGGTACGTCGGCGAATGGATACCCGAGCCGCTGCCCGACCGCGCGGAGTGGATCAGCGGTCCGGTCGGCGCCGGCCGGACCGGGCCGGCCGATCCCGCGGACTGGGTCACCCTGGACGAGTCGGTGAACATGGCCTTCCTCGTCGTACTGGAGTCGATGACACCGGCCGAACGCGTGGCGTTCATCCTGCACGACGTGTTCCGGTACCCGTTCGCCGAAGTCGCCGAGATCGTCGGCCGGACACCGGCGGCCTGCCGGCAACTGGCGTCCTCGGCCCGTCGGCGTATCCGCGCCGCGCAGGCCCCGACGGCTCCGACGGCCGGGCAGGCCGGGCTGGTGCGGCACTTCAAGCACGCGTGGGAGGCAAGGGACATCCCGGCCCTCGTCGACCTCCTCGACCCCGACGCCACCATGATCGCCGACGGTGGCGGAATGGTCGGCACCGCCCTCCGCCCGGTCGAGGGCGGGGTGCACATCGCCCGGTACCTGATCGGCATCGCCGACAGGGTGCCCGGGCTGACGCTCCTGGAACGGACGGTCAACGGCCGGCCGGGCCTGGTCGCCCAGCACTCCGGCGTCACCGTGACCGTGGCGGCGTTCGACCTCAACGACGGCCGTATCAGCCGCATCTGGGCGGTCCGCAACCCGGAGAAGCTTCGTCCGTGGAGCGAGGACTGAGCGAGCCCCAGAGGGCCCTGACCACGATGACGGCTCTATGGGGGGCCGGTGGCAGTCCGGCGCGCTGTGGTGTCATCTGGCGTCAGGCTGGCTCTGGGTGGCGCCATGTGGCGTCACCCGGTGCCACAGGGGTGCCATTTCCTGCTTCCGATGCTGCGCGAGTGAACCTGGGGCCAATATGGCTCAGTTTGCTGGCCTCGCGTTTTCCCAGGTCAGGGCTTTGGTGGTCGTGGGTGGCGCATGTGCGTCGCCCTGCGTGCTTGCGCATGGCGCCATAGTGGTGCCATGATGGCGTCATGGACCTCACCCCGTATGTCGACACCCTCCGCCGTGAACTCGCGGTGGCCGCCGAAGCCGGCGGGGACGACGCCCGAGCGCTGGCCGAGCGGCTCACCGCTCCGCTGGAGTCGGCGACCCGGCTGACCATGCTCAATGTGCTCTCCGCGGCGATGGACGAGATCACCCGCGAGCTCGCCCCCGGCTCCGTCGACGTACGGCTGCGCGGGCTGGACCCCGACTTCGTGGTGACGCTTCCGCCCGTCGGCGGCGGCCCCGCGGAAGCGGCGGCCGAGCCCGTCGAACCGCTCAAGGCGCATGCGCCTGCGGACAGCGACGAGGGCGGCACCGCCCGCGTCAATCTGCGTCTGCCGGCCCACCTCAAGGCGCGCGCCGAGGAGGCCGCGAGCCGCGAGGGCCTTTCGGTCAACGCGTGGCTGGTGCGGGCTGTTTCGGCCGCGGTCGACGGCGGCACGCAGCCGCGTACGACGGAGAAGGCCCGCAGCGTCGGACAGAGCTTCACGGGCTGGGTGCGCTGACCGCGCCCCGCACGCCCCACTGCACTTCACTTCACTTCACCCACACCACGTCCCACCAGCAGGGACGCCCACAAGACCCAAGAGGACGGGACACCCATGCCTTCTTTCGACACCCCCGAACCGATCTCGGCCACCGCGCACGTGGAAGCCGGTTCCATCCAGTTCACCGCAGGCGACCGCGTCGACACCCTCGTCGAGGTGCGGCCCCGCGACCCGAAGCGGGACCAGGACGTGCGGGCCGCCGAGCAGACCGAGGTCACGTACGCGGGCGGCGTTCTGACCGTCAGGACGCCCAAGCAGCGCTACCTCTTCGGGCGCACCGGCACCGTCGATGTGGCGGTCGAACTGCCGACCGGCTCGCGCGTCGACATGACCGGCGCCTGGGCCCAGGTGCTGGGCGAGGGCCGGCTCGGCGAAGTCCGGGTGAAGACCTCGGCGGGTGATGTGCGACTCGACGCGACCGGGCCGCTCCAGCTGACCGCGTCCCACGGCTCGATCACCGTCGACCGGGTCGAGGGTACGGCCGAGATCACCACCAGCTCCGGCAGCCTGCGCGTCGGCACCGTCGACGGTCCCGCCGTGCTGAAGAACTCGCACGGCACCACGACCGTCGGCATCGCGACCGGCGACCTGCGGGTGAGCGGGGCCAACGGCGACATCGACATCACGCGCGCCGAGGGTTCGGTCACCGCCACCACCGCACACGGCACCCTGCGTGTCGCGGAAGTCACCCGCGGAACCGTCCAGTTGGAGACCTCCTACGGTGCCATCGAGGTCGGCATCCGCGAGGGCACGGCCGCCTGGCTCGACGTCAGCTCGGGCGCCGGGCAGGTGCGCAACACCTTGGAGGCGTCGGGGACTCCGGAGGAGGCCGAAGACACGGTCAAGGTCCGCGCCCGGACTCGCTTCGGCAACATCGACGTGCGCCGCGCCCGGACCTGAGCGCCGGCCTCGCCGACTCGCTCACACTCCCCACCTTCCACTCCTCACTCCCCAGTCACTTCAGCCTTCGAACGGGAGGGCTCCATGCCTTCTTCTGTCATGCCCACACCAAGGCGTCAGGTGGGTTCGCCGTCGTCCACTGCCGTGTCCACCGCCGTCTCTGCCGTCGGTCTGCGCAAGTCGTACGGCGACAGGACCGTGCTCGACGGCGTCGACCTGCACATCCCCGCCGGATCCGTGTTCGCGCTGCTCGGGCCCAACGGCGCCGGCAAGACCACCACCGTGCAGATCCTGTCCACGCTCGTCGCCGCCGATGGCGGACAGGCCCAGGTGGCAGGCCACGATGTCGCCACATCCCCGGACGGGGTGCGCGCTGCGATCGGCGTCACCGGTCAGTTCGCCGCGCTCGACGACCTGCTCACCGCCGAGGAGAACCTGCTCCTCATGGCCGATCTGCTGCGTCTCGGCAAGCGTGAAGGGCACTCCCGTGCCCGGGAGTTGCTTCAGCGGTTCGATATCGCGGATGTCGCGCACAAGCGGGCCGCGACCTTCTCCGGCGGCATGAGGCGCCGGCTCGACATCGCCATGACGCTGGTCGGCGACCCCCAGGTGATCTTCCTCGACGAGCCGACGACCGGGCTCGATCCACGCAGCCGCCGCACCATGTGGGACACGGTGCGCTCGCTGGTCGCGGGCGGTACCACCGTCTTCCTCACCACCCAGTACCTGGAGGAAGCCGACCAACTGGCCGACCGGATCGCCGTACTCGACGGTGGCCGGATCGTCGCCGAAGGCACCGCCGACGAGCTCAAGTCGCAGATCCCCGGCAGTCACGTGCGGCTGCGGTTCATCGACTCCGCCGAGTACGAGCGCGCCGCTGCCGCCTTCCCGGGCGCGGCTCGCGACGACGAGAACCTCGCCCTTCGGGTGGCGGGTGACGGCGGCCTGGACGCGTTGCGCGGCCTGCTCGACCGGCTCGACGTCGCCGGTATCCAGGCCGCCGACTTCTCCGTGCACACTCCCGACCTCGACGACGTCTTCCTCGCCCTGACCGGCCACGGCACCGGCAAATCCGGCGACGACACCGCCGCCCCGCTCCACGTCAAGGAGACCCTGCGATGAGCACCCTCACCTACGCCGTGCACGACTCGATGACTATGCTGCGGCGCAACCTGAAGCACGCGATCCGCTATCCGGCCGTGGGGTTCGGCAGCGCCATGATGCCGATCCTGATGCTGCTGCTGTTCGTGTACGCCTTCGGTGGCTCGCTCGGCGCCGGGATGGGTGGCGGCCGGGACGCCTACCTGGAGTATCTGACGCCCGGCATCATCATCATGGGGGTCGCCGCCGGTTCGATGTCGACGTCGATCGCGGTCTGTTCCGACATGACCGAGGGCATCATCAACCGCTTCCGCACCATGAACATCACGCGTTCGTCGTTCATGACGGGCCATGTCATCGGCAGCGTCATCCAGACGATGGTCAGCGCCGTCCTGGTCGTGGGTGTCGCCCTCGCCGTCGGCTTCCGCTCGGACGCGACCCCGCTGGAATGGCTCGCCGCCGCAGGTCTGCTCGTGGCCATCGCCTTCGCGGTGACCTGGCTGTCGGCGGCGCTCGGCCTGATCTCCAAGACCGTCGAGTCCGCGAGCAACAAGCCGCTGCTGGTCCAGTTCCTGCCGTTCCTCGGCTCCGCGTTCGTGCCGGCCGACTCGATGTCCCCCGGCCTGCGCTGGTTCGCCGAGAACCAGCCGTTCACGCCGATGACCGAGACGCTGCGCGGCCTGCTCTCCGGCTCGGAGATCGGCAACAACGGCTGGATCTCGCTCGCCTGGTGCGCCGGCATCGCCCTGGTCGGCTACGTCTGGTCGCGCTCTCTGTTCAACAGCACCACCAAGCGCTGAGAACCCGCACTCGGTCCCGCACGATGACCGAACCTCCCGCCGCCGACCCAGGTATCCGCCCCGTTGGGGTGTGGCTGCCCGGGTCGGTGGCGGGTTGTCGTTGGCCGGGGGTATGTGGCACCGGCCGTTCGCGGGGGCTGGTCGGGCTGGTCACAGGGAGACGCGCGCGCCGCGAGCGGCGTGCCGCGAACACTTTTGCAAGCGGGCGCTTGCAAAAGTTAGCGATAGTGTCGCAGTATCGGGGTATGGCATCACTCAACGTCGGCAATCTCGGCGAGTACCTCCGCGAGCAGCGGCGCACCGCGCAGCTGTCGCTGCGGCAGCTTGCCGAGGCCGCCGGGGTGTCGAATCCGTACCTCAGCCAGATCGAGCGCGGGCTGCGCAAGCCCAGCGCCGAGGTGTTGCAGCAGGTCGCGAAGGCACTGCGGATCTCGGCGGAGACGCTGTACGTACGGGCCGGAATCCTGGAGGAGCGGGAGCCGGACGAGCTGGAGACGCGGGCCGTCGTCCTCGCCGACCCGTCGATCAACGAACGGCAGAAGCAGGTGCTGCTCCAGATCTACGACTCGTTCCGCAAGGAGAACGGCTTCGACGCCGATAGAGATAGGGACGACACCGCCGGTGCCGCTGGTGACGGCCTCCGCAAGGGCGCGCCAGGCGGTGTCGATGGGCAGAAAACCGATCAATTCTGACCGACTGACCAACTCTGATTCCGACTTTGCGATCCGGGAGGACCCCAGTCATGGCCATCGCTGATGACCTGCGCAAGACGTTCACCGACCCGACTCCCCTGTACTTCGCCGCCGGCACCGCCGATCTCGCGGTGCAGCAGGTCAAGAAGGTGCCCGGGCTGATCGAGCAGCTGCGGGCCGAGGCGCCCGCGCGGTTCGAGGCAGTGCGGGAGGCCGACCCGAAGGCCGTGCAGGCGAAGGTGACCGCACAGGCCAAGGAGGCCCAGGCCACCGTTCAGGCCAAGGTCACCGAGGTGATCGGGAGCATCGACACCGATCTGCGGAAGCTGGGCGAGACGGCCCAGGACCTGGCGCTGCGCAGTGTGGGTGTGGCCGCCGAGTACGCGGTGCGAGCCCGCGACACGTACGAGAAGGTCGCTGAGCACGGCGAGCAGGCCGTGAAGTCGTGGCGCGGTGAGGCCGCCGAGGAGATCGCCGAGATCGCCATCGCGGTCGAGCCCAAGGGCGACGCGCCGAAGAGCGACGAGGCCAAGGCGAACGGCACGTCGGTGAAGTCCGCTCCCGAGGCGAAGCCCGCCGCCGATGGGCAGCAGAAGGCCGCCGCCCCGGCTCCCCGGAAGGCCCCGGCCCGCAAGCCGGCCGCCAAGAAGAGCTCCCCTTCCACCGGGAAGTAAGCGCGTTCCGCGTCCGGGCACCGGGGGCACGTCCCCGGTGCCCGGGTCGTTGTCAGGGCAGGCCGGGGTACCTTGGCCGCGAGGCGCTCACCATCACTCGTTAGGCGGTGCTCAGGCATGTTGCTCGACCGATTCGACGCGTCGCTGTTCTTCTTCCTCGATCTGGCGATGCTGCTGCTCGCACTGGTCGCGCTGGGCTTCGCCGCGTTCGCGCGTGAGGACGCCTACCGGGCCGCGGACAAGCAGTCCAAGATGTTCTGGCTGATCCTGCTGGGTGTCACGGTCGCGGTGAACCTCTTCATCCCGATGCTGTTCCTCCAGCTCGCAGGGCTGATCGCGTCGATCGTGTTCATGGTCGACGTACGCCCCGCGCTCCGTCAGGTCTCGGGCGGCGGCGGCCGGCGCGGCGGGTCCAGCAGCGACGGGCCGTACGGCCCCTACAACGGCGGACGCTAGCCACCGCCATCTTCCGGCTAGCGCGTCCGGTCCAGCAGCAGTACCGCCAGGTCGTCCGTCAGGTCCCCGCCGTTCAGCTCGCGCACCTCGGTCACCGTGGCGTCCAGCAGTGCCTCGCCGCGCAGCCCGGCGTCCAGCCCGCGGTTGACCATCTCGACCATGCCTTCTTGCCCCAGGCGGTCGCCGCCCGGGGATGTCCGGCCCTCGATGAGGCCGTCCGTGTACATCATCAGGCTCCAGGCCCCGCCGAGCTCGACCTGGCGACGCGGCCAGCGGGCGTTCGGCAGCAGGCCGAGGGCCGGGCCGCCGTTCTCGTACGGCAGCAGGCGTGCGGCCTGGCCCCGGCGTGCGATCAGCGGAGACGGGTGGCCCGCCAGGCACAGACCGGCCCGGCGTCCGTCCGGGGCGATGTCGACCGTGCAGAGCGTCGCGAAGATCTCCTCGCTCTCCCGCTCGTGCTCCAGCACCTGCTGGAGGGTGGACAGCAGCTCGTCGCCGCACAGTCCTGCGAAGATCAGCGCACGCCAGGCGATCCGCAGCTCCACCCCGAGCGCCGCCTCGTCCGGGCCATGGCCGCAGACGTCGCCGATCATCGCGTGTACGGTGCCGTCCGCGGTACGGACCGTGTCGTAGAAGTCACCGCCGAGCAGCGCCCGGGAGCGTCCGGGCCGGTAGCGGGCGGCGAATCGCAGGTCGGAGCCCTGGAGCAGGGGCGTCGGCAGCAGTCCGCGCTCGAGGCGGGCGTTCTCCTGCGCGCGCAGCCGTGATTCGGCCAGCTTCACCTGCGCCGTGTCGGCTCGTTTGCGCTCGACGGCGTACCGGATGGCCCGGCTCAGCAGCCTTCCGTCCAGCTCGTCGCGGAGCAGGAAGTCCTGTGCACCGACCCGTACGGCCTCGGCGGCGCGCTCGGCGTCCGCCTCCGCGGTCAGGGCCAGCACGGCGTGCCGGGGTGCGAGACGCAGCACATGCCGCAGCACCGCGAGCTCGTCCCCGGAGTCCTTGGCGTCCCCGTTCGGGACCCGGCAGGGCAGCGCGAGGTCGACGAGGATGCAGTGCACGTCGTCGGTGAGCAGCCGCTCGGCCTCGGTGAGGTTGCGTGCGGTGCGGATGCGGACACGGGTCCCGGCGGCGCCGAGCAGTTCGGGAACGGTGAAGGTGCCCGCCGGATCGTTCTCGATGACGAGCAGGGTGAGGTAGCCGCCGCCCTGCGTCTCGGGGACGGGGTTCGGGGTGACGTCCGTGGCATCGGTGATGTGCGTGACGTCCGTGACGTCCGTGACGTCCGTCATGTGCGAGGGACCGGTGGCGGCCGGTACGCCGACGGGTGAACCGGTCCGCTGGCGCGGAACGGGTACGGGCATCGAATCGGTTTCCTTCCCTCCCCCCGGCGCGACAGGTCGACGAACGACGTCCTGCCAGACGGGGACCATAGCGGTAGGGAACGGTGCAACGGAATGGCGTTCTCTGAAGACCCAAGAGCATATGCCGCGTAGCGGGAGCTAGTTGCCCCAAGGGTGATGACGAACGTCACGCGTTTGCGGTGAGCCAGGTCACGTGAGGGCCCGTGACCGGGCTCACTTGGGGTCAACTCTGGGCATATCGATATGCCGGGATGGTGATTTGGGTGTGTATAGAGGTTCTCGTTCCATCTGTCGCTCGTCGCTCGCGCGGTCAGCGCTTGTGCCGCTCCGTCCCGGGATGTGCCGGCGCTTCTGTCTCGGCGACCTGTCGAACCCGCAGGCGTAACGGGCATCTCGCCGGCCCCGTGTCGCGTGGGGACGGGGTGCGGCAGACCGTGCCGGAAGCCCGGGGCGGCGAGGGGGCTTCGACCCCCGCTTCGTCCAGCGCCGGGGTGAAGGGCGCGGAACGCTGATGGCGGCCTCAGCCCTGCCGTTGACGCTTGAGTGCCGCGGCCAGGAAGCCGGCCCGGTGGCCGAGGCCCGGGCGAGCCTCCCACGCCTCCGAGTAGCCTGCTGCTCGGCGTGGCGGCGGCACCAGAAAAGCCCAGGCGCTCGGGTCTCCGGTGTCCGACCCTATTTGTCCGGGCGTACGACGCCGAGGATCACCATCGAACCCGCGCCCGTGATGGTCACATCCCGCCCCGGCCGCGGGGCGTGCACGATCGCCCCGTCACCCAGGTACATCCCGACATGGCTCGCATCGGCGTGGTAGATGATCAGATCGCCGGGGCGCATGTCCTTGACGTCGACGCGCGGCAGCAGGCGCCACTGCTCCTGCGAAGTCCGCGGGATGGTCCGCCCCGCCGCCGCCCAGGCCTGCGAGGTCAGACCCGAGCAGTCGTACGAGCCCGGGCCCTCGGCGCCCCATTCGTACGGCTTGCCGATCTGCGCCGTGGCGAAGGCGATGGCCTGGCGGCCCTTCCCACTCGCCCTGCCCTTGGCTGACTTGAGGATCCCGGACCCCAGCCAGCTCGCCTGCGCCCGGTAGGCCGCCTCCTGTTCGAGCTTCAGCAGCCGTTCCCGCTCCTTCTTCTCCAGCTGCGCCTCGATCTTCTCAGCGGCGGCGATCTGCTGGTTGATCTCCTTCTTGGCCTTCTCCTGCTTGACCCTGTTGGCCTCCAGCTTGGTCCACTGGGCGCTGGCCTCCTTGGTGTACGTCTCCAAGTCGTCCTGGGTCTGAGCAAGTTCGCCCATGAGGTCATGGGTGGCCTTCTGGCCCTGCCGGAAGCGGCCGATGCCGTCGAGGAAGAGCTGCGGGTCGTCGGTGAGCATCAGCTGGGCCTCGGGCGGCAGCCCGCCGCCGCGGTACTGGGCGCGGGCGGTGGCGCCGGCACGGGCCTTGAGGTCGGCGATGCGGTCCTGGCCCCTGACGATCTCCTGGGCCAGCTTCACGATCTCGGCCGACTGCTTCTTGGTCTGCTCCTCGGCGAGGTTGTACGCGTCGGTGGCGGACGCCGCCTTGGCGTAGAGGCCTTCAAGCTCCAGACGGATCGCTTCGAGGGACTTCTCGGCGGGCGTACCCGGCTCGGGAGCGGCGGGAGCGGCGGGAGCGGTGGGAGCTGTGGGTGCGGCGGGAGCGGCAGTGGCCGCAAAGGCCGTACCGGGTACGGCCAGCAACGTCACGGCACAGACCACGGTGATCGCGGCTGCGGCACAGCGGCGTCGGTTCACAGACTCCCCCTCCGGACAACACCGTCACGTCACGTGTGTCACACGGAATATGATTGACCGTCAGTAACTTAGCTTCAACGACGCGATGGTGCCATGCCCTGTGGAAAACCGACAGGGGCACCTGCCGGTCACACACATCCCGTCCATCGCGTGTCCATCTCGTTCATTCCGTCCATCCGTCACAGACGAACGAACCCACCATCACGTTCCCTTGGTCCGCGAATCCCCCGGGTGCCGCCTGCCGTTCAGCGGAGACCGGGCGCCAGTGCGGACCAGTTCACGGTCACTTCGCCCTGCCGCCACCGCCGCAGCCCGTCGGAGCCCGTGCCGGTCAACGGCCAGTCGGCCGACAGATCCCGTACCGTCCTGAGCCAGCGCTGCCGCGCGCCCAGTGAGGCATACGGCGCGGCCGCCGCCCACGCCCGGTCGAAGTCGCGCAGAAACGTGTGCACCGGCTCGCCCGGCACATTGCGGTGGATGAGCGCCTTGGGCAGTCGCTCCGCCAGGTCCGACGGCCGGTCCAGTGCGCCGAGCCGGGTCGCGAAGGTCACCGTGCGAGGGCCTTCGGGGCCCAGCGCCACCCACACATGGCGCCGGCCGATCTCGTCGCAGGTGCCCTCCACCAGCAGTCCGCCTGGCGCGAGCCGGGCGCACAGGCGCTGCCAGACGGCGGCGACCTCGTCCTCGTCGTACTGCCGCAGCACATTCGCCGCCCGGATCAGCAGGGGCCGCTGCGGCAGGGGGACCTCGAATCCGCCGTGCACGAAGCGCAGCCCCTCGCGCTCGTAGGGGCGGGCGGCCGCGACCCTGGCGGGCTCGATCTCGATGCCGACGACCTCGGTGCGCGGTTCGGCGGTACGTAGCCGCTGCATCAGCTCGACGGCGGTCCAGGGTGCGGCGCCGTATCCGAGGTCCACGGCGACGGGGGCGGCGTCCGAGCGGCGCAGGGCCGGGCCGTGCACGGCCGCGATCCAGCGGTCCATGCGGCGGAGCCGGTTCGGATTGGTCGTCCCACGGGTCACCGCGCCCACGGGTCGGGTCGGGGGCGGGGTGGGGCGCGGCGGCATGAGAAAGAGGGTAAGGGAGGGTGGGAACGAGATCCCGTCCGCGCGACACGCCCGACCCGATTGGCAATGTTTAGGCAAAGTGAGTCGCTGAAGGGAAATGGAAGCGGGCGCCACTGCTGTTGAGGCGCTTGCAGGGACGTACGTGCCCCGCCGAGCCATGTCCGCACGTCGGAGCCATGGCCCGCAGCCCGACCCGCACACCCGCACACCCGTACAGCCCACAGCCAGCCCAGAGCACCAGCCACAGAGCCCGAGCCCACGCCCGGAGAGGACCGTCCACGTGAGCCAGTACGTGTCCCGGCTCGCCGGCGCCTTGGCGGCGCCGCAGCGGCGGCGGTTCACCGGCCTCACCGGCCAGCACCGCAGACCGCGCCGTATAGCCATGCTGAGTGTGCACACCTCCCCCCTGCACCAGCCGGGCACGGGGGACGCGGGCGGTATGAACGTGTACATCGTGGAGCTCGCCAAACGGCTCGCCGCCATCAACATCGAGGTGGAGATCTTCACCCGGGCGACCGCGGGCGGCCTCGCCCCCCTCGTCGAACTGGCGCCCGGTGTGCTCGTCCGGCACGTGGACGCCGGACCCTACGAGGGGCTGGCCAAGGAGGACCTCCCCGCCCAGCTGTGCGCCTTCACCCATGGCGTGATGCAGGCATGGGCGGGACACCGCCCCGGCCACTACGACCTGGTGCACTCCCACTACTGGCTCTCCGGCCATGTCGGCTGGCTCGCCGCGGAGCGCTGGGGCGTCCCGCTGGTGCACGCCATGCACACCATGGCCAAGGTCAAGAACGCCGCGCTCGCCCAGGGCGACACCCCGGAGCCGTCGGCCCGGGTCATCGGCGAGACCCAGATCGTGGCCGCCGCCGACCGGCTGATCGCGAACACCGCGGAAGAAGCGGGCGAGCTGGTCCACCACTACGAAGCGGACCCCGCCAAGGTCGCCGTCGTGCACCCGGGCGTGAACCTGGACCGCTTCCGCGTCGCGGACGGCCGCCGTGCCGCCCGGGCCAGGCTCGGGCTCCCGCAGGACGCCCTGATCCCGCTCTTCGCCGGCCGTATACAGCCGCTCAAGGCCCCTGACGTGCTGCTGCGTGCGGTCGCGCTGCTGCTGGACGAGGACCCCTCGCTGCGCCGCCGCATGGTCGTACCGGTGGTCGGCGGGCCCAGCGGCAGCGGCCTCGCCAAGCCGGAGGGCCTGCAGAAGCTGGCGGCCCGGCTCGGTATCGCCGACGTCGTGCGGTTCTGCCCGCCCGTCACACAGGGGCAGCTGGCGGACTGGTTCCGGGCGGCGTCCGTGCTGGTCATGCCCTCGTACAACGAGTCCTTCGGACTGGTGGCGATCGAGGCCCAGGCGACCGGCACCCCGGTCGTCGCGGCAGCGGTGGGCGGTCTGCCCGTGGCCGTGCGCGACGGGGAGACCGGCCTCCTCGTCCCCGGCCACGATCCGGCCGACTACGCGCGCGAGCTGCGCCGCTTCGCCGACGACCCGGGGCTCACGGACCGGATGGGCGCCGCGGCGGCGCGGCACGCCCGGGGATTCGGCTGGGACACGGCGGCGGCGGGGACCGCGGAGGTGTACACCGCCGCGATGCGGGAGCGCGCGATGCGGGAACGGCGCCGTCACGTACGCTCCCACCATGGCTGACGTTGAGGAGATCTCCGGGATCGTCGAGGCGTATCTGAAGGACGCCGAGCTCCAGTGGGAGAGCCCCTCGCCGGGCACGTACGTCGTCACACTCCCGGGCACCCGCAAGCTCTCCACGACCTGCTCGCTCCGTGTCGGCCGGCACTCCCTCTCCCTCAACGCCTTCGTCATCCGCCACCCGGACGAGAACGAGGCGGGTGTCCACCGCTGGCTGCTCGAGCGCAACCTCAAGCTGTACGGCGTGGGTTACGCGGTCGACCAGCTCGGCGACGTCTATCTGACGGGGCGGCTGCCACTCGCCGTGGTCACCCCCGAGGAGCTGGACCGGCTGCTGGGTACGGTCCTGGAGGCCGCCGACGGCGACTTCAACTCCCTGCTGGAGCTGGGCTTCGCGAGCGCGATCCGCAAGGAGTACGCCTGGCGGGTCGCGCGTGGCGAGTCCACGCGCAACCTGGAGGCGTTCACCCGGCTGATCCAGGCCCAGCCCTCGGAGGGCAACGAGTCCTAGACGGCGGTTCTCACGGGGTCCGCGGCCTCCTCGGCTTTCTCGGTCTTCCCGGCCGCCGTGGCCACCACGGGCTCGGTGGGCTCCGATAGCGGCCCCCGCTCCGGCGGCAGTCCGCGCATCAGCAGCCAGTACCCGAGCGCCGCCACCGTGCCGAGCGCCGCGCACGAGCCCCACAGCCACGCGGTGCCGAAGTGGTCGATGACGTACCCCGCCATCAGCGGGGCGACCAGCGCGGCGAGTGACCAGGACAGGGAGTAGACGCCCTGGTAGCGGCCACGGCCGTGGACCGGGGACAGCCGGGTCACCAGACCCATCTGGGTCGGCGCGTTCACGATCTCGGCCAGCGTCCATACGCAGACGGTCAGCGCGTAGACGCCGATCGATCCGGCGAACGCCGTGAGCCCGAAGCCGTACCCCCCGAGCAGCGCCGAGATCACCAGCAGCCGCCGCGGGTCGCGGTGCTCGATGAAACGGGTCACCGGGATCTGGAGGAGCACGATCAGTACGCCGTTGGCGGCGATGACGAGCCCGTAGTCGGACGGCGACCAGCCGCTGAGCCCCATGGTGACCGGCAGGCTCACCGTGCCCTGCATGAAGAGCAGGGCGATGAGGAAGGACAGCCCGACGACCCCCATGTACCGCCCGTCCCGCAGCACGGTCCCGAGCCCGACGGCGGGCTCCGTCCGCTTGTCCGTCCCGGCTTCCCCCTCATCGGCGCGCTTCGGCCGGGACTCGGGCAGCTTCACGTAGACCAGCACCGCGCAGGCGAGGGTGAGTGCGGCCTCGCCCAGGAACCCGGCGAGATAGCTGTGCTCGGCGACAAGCCCGGCGGCGACGGCGGAGAACGCGAAGCCCAGGTTGATCGCCCAGTAGTTCAGCGAGAAGGCGCGCACCCGGTCCTCGGGCCTGACGATGTCCGCGATCATCGCCTGCACTGCCGGCCGGGAGGCGTTGCTGGACATCCCGACCAGGAAGGCGACGGCGGCGATCGCCACCGGGCCCTCCACAAAGCCCAGCAGAGCCGTGGACAGCGCGGTCGAGAGCTGGGCGATCAGCAGCGTGGGCCGCCGCCCCAGCCGGTCGGCCATCACCCCGGCGCCCAGTGACGAGACCACGGAGCCGAGGCCGTCGAGGGCGACGACGAGCCCGGCGTACGAGGCCGAGTATCCGCGGTCCAGGGTGAGGTAGATGGCCATGAAGGTCGCGACGAAGTTGCCGAGACGGTTGACCAGGGTGTTCATCCACAGCCACCAGAACGCCCGGGGAAGACCCGAGACGCTCTCCTTCAAGGCGTGTTTGAGCGCGGCTGCGGACATGGGATCCCCCGGGCGGTGGTGAGTGGCGCATCAGCACTGGTAAGTGGCTCAGTGGCGATCGGCAACTTACGCGCCCCTGTGTCCGCAGGGCTACTCAATTGACGCCGGACGTCAATCGTCGGCCGTCCGGACCGTCTATTAGGCTCGGGGCCATGGCCGACGCGACATACAAGCTGATCCTCCTCCGCCACGGCGAGAGCGACTGGAACGCGAAGAACCTGTTCACCGGCTGGGTGGACGTGAACCTCACCGAGAAGGGCGAGAAGGAGGCAGTCCGCGGCGGTGAGCTGCTCAAGGACGCCGGCCTGCTCCCCGACGTACTCCACACCTCGCTCCAGAAGCGCGCCATCCGCACCGCGCAGCTCGCCCTGGAGTCCGCCGACCGTCACTGGATCCCGGTGCACCGCTCCTGGCGCCTCAACGAGCGCCACTACGGCGCCCTCCAGGGCAAGGACAAGGCCCAGACCCTCGCCGAGTTCGGCGAGGACCAGTTCATGCTGTGGCGCCGCTCCTACGACACCCCGCCCCCGCCGCTCGCCGACGACAGCGAGTTCTCGCAGGCCGCCGACCCGCGCTACGCCTCCATTCCCCCGGAGCTGCGCCCGCGCACCGAGTGCCTGAAGGACGTCGTCGTCCGCATGCTCCCTTACTGGTACGACGGCATCGTCCCGGACCTCCTCGCGGGCCGCACCGTTCTGGTCGCCGCCCACGGAAACAGCCTCCGCGCGCTGGTCAAGCACCTGGACGGCATCTCGGACGCCGACATCGCGGGCCTCAACATCCCCACCGGCATCCCGCTCGCCTACGAGCTCGACGCCGACTTCAAGCCGGTCAAGCCGGGCGGCACGTACCTCGACCCGGACGCCGCGGCGGCGGCCATCGAGGCGGTCAAGAACCAGGGCAAGAAGAAGTAGCGCTACCTGAATAAGCCCCCTACCTGCGGGTTCTCCGCTGGGAGGGGGCTTGTCGGCTTCCTGGGGCCGCTTCCGGGCCGTGAAGCGCTAGCCCCGCACCGGCATCTCCTGCCCCACGCAGTACGTGTGGAGTTCGGCGACCGTCAGGTTGTAGACGCGCTGTTCGGGACGCGCGTACCGGAACCAAGCTGTCGCCCGGCACGGCGTCTTTCTTAGCGCCTTGAGCTTGCGGCGGCTAAGGGCGGTCCGCTGTTTGTGGTTCCTGGGGCCCGGCGTGTGGGCCGTCTCTGGGCCCTCCGAGGACAGCAGGTCAGTCGAGGTGCCCAGCCTTCTGATCAGGGGCAAAAAGCGAGCCCGCCAACCCAGGGCAAGAAGTAGGTACCGCCACGCATGAAGGGCCCTGCCCCGGGTGAATGACGCATTCACCCGGGGCAGGGCCCTTCGTCCTATGCGGTGCTACGCCGTTCCATGCCGTCCTTAGGTGCTCGACGGCAGTCCGGCTGCTGCGGTGTGATCAGCCGCCGCACTGGCACGGCCCGCCGGACTGGCAGCCGCAGCCGCAGCTGGAGCCGCAGCCGCAGGCTCCGAGGATCGGCAGTTGGCGCGATGGGGGCACCACTTCAACAGACACGTTCTGCTCGCGCACGTCGGTCGCGGGGGAATCTGCCATGCGGGTCGTCCCTCCTCCTGGGCGTACTCGTGTCGCCTTACCCCATTGCATGCCCACTCAGCCGGGCGCATCAACGGCGCACGGAAGTGCGGCTACGCGTTACGCGCCCTCGACCGGGCCGGTGTCCGCCTGGAGCTCGTCCGCGTGCTCGCCCGTCACCAGGTAGACCACGCGCTTGGCCACCGACACCGCGTGGTCGGCGAAGCGCTCGTAGTAGCGGCCGAGCAGGGTCACGTCGACGGCCGTCTCGATGCCGTGCTTCCAGCGGTCGTCGATCAGGTGCTGGAAGAGCGCCCGGTGCAGCAGATCCATCTCGTCGTCGTCCGTCTCCAGCTGCAGCGCCAGATCCACGTCCTTCGTGATGATGACCTCGGCGGCCTTCGCCATCAGACGCTGCGCGAGCTGCCCCATCTCCAGGATGGTGGCGTGCAGGTCCTGGGGGACGGCGGTGGCCGGGAAGCGCAGCCGGGCCAGCTTGGCCACATGCTGGGCCAGGTCGCCCGAGCGCTCCAGGTCGGCGCTCATCCGCAGCGAGGTCACCACGATGCGCAGGTCCGTGGCGACCGGCTGCTGGCGGGCCAGCAGGGCTATGGCGCGCGCCTCCAGGTCGTGCTGGAGATCGTCGACCTTCTGGTCGGCGGCGATCACGGTCTCGGCGAGCTTCAGATCCGCGTCGAGGATCGCGGTCGTGGCACGCCCGATCGCCGATCCGACCAGCCGGGCCATCTCGACCAGGCCCTCGCCGATCGAGTCCAGTTCCTCGTGGTACGCGTCCCGCATGGGAAGTCCCTCTCTGATACGAACGAACCCCGGGTGGGATGAGTGGGTTGAGCCTCCCACGCCGCCACGGTCGCTCCCGTACGCGTACGGCCCCTCCCGCCGAAGTGAACCGCCACTTTCCCCTCAGTGAACTCTGGGCGACGAGTACCCGAGGTGCCACCCGGATGGCTGGGAGAGTGTCCCTGGGCCCGCATAACCTGGATGGCATGGACGTGAACGCGGCGGTCGCCGCATTGGCAGCGATCGCCGGGGTGTGCACCGGCGTGATCGCCATGCTGGCGTTCCGCTGGAGCGAGCGCGACCAGGCAAGGCCCACCCGTACCTCCCTGCACACGGACGCCGCGCTGCCGCCCGGCGTCGACACCGTGCTCTCGGTGCTCCGCTCATCCGCGGTCGTCCTCGACGAGAGCGACTCCGTGGTCAAGGCGAGCTCCGCCGCCTATGCCCTCGGCCTGGTCAGGGGCGGGAAGCTGGCCGTGGAGCAGATGCTGCACATGGCCCGCGACACCCGCCGTGACGGAGAGATACGGCAGGTCGAACTCGACCTGGACCGGCGCGGCACCGGCCGTGGCGAGGCGCTCGCCGTCTCCGCCCGGGTCGCTCCGCTGGGCTCCCGGCTCGTGCTGCTCCTGGTCGACGACCTCACCGAGGCCCGCCGTATCGAAGCGGTGCGGCGCGACTTCGTCGCCAATGTCAGCCATGAGCTCAAGACACCGGTCGGTGCGCTCTCGCTGCTCTCCGAGGCGGTCATGGACGCCTCGGACGACCCCGAGGCGGTCATGCGCTTCGCGGGCCGTATGCAGATCGAGGCCACCCGCCTCACCAATCTCGTACAGGAGCTCATCGATCTCTCGCGGGTGCAGAACGACGACCCGCTGGAGGACGCCGAGCCGATCCGGGTGGACGAGCTGGTCGCCGAGGCCATCGACCGCTCCCGGCACACCGCCTCCACCAAGCAGATCACCATGGCCGCGGGGGGCACCGCCGACCTGTACGTCTGGGGCAATCGCGGCCAGCTTGCCGCCGCACTCGGCAACCTCGTCGAGAACGCGGTCAACTACTCCCCGGCCCGCACCCGCGTCGGCATCGCCGCGCGCCGTGTCCCGGCACACGGCGGGGACGCGATCGAGATCGCCGTCACCGACCAGGGCATCGGCATCTCCGAGAAGGACCGCGAGCGGATCTTCGAACGGTTCTACCGGGTCGACCCCGCCCGCTCCCGGGCCACCGGGGGTACGGGCCTCGGCCTGGCCATCGTCAAGCACGTGGCCGCCTCGCACGGCGGGGAGGTCACGGTGTGGAGCACCGAAGGCCAGGGCTCCACCTTCACTCTGCGGCTGCCGGAGGCCGGCTCCGTACGGGACCGCACGAACACCGGCGGAAACGCCGCCACGACGCTCACTGACGTCGCTGTCGGCGGTGCCGATGACAGCGACGCCGACGCCGACGTCGCTGACATCGTCGACGACGCCGACAGTGCCCATGACGGGGCGTACGACCCTGAGCCGGACGCCGCTCCCCACCACCCCGATTCCCGCCACCGCCCCGGTCCAGCACCCAGGACCACCACACGTGAACCACTGCCTGCCCCGGAGGTCCTTCCGTGACCCGAGTGCTTGTCGTCGAGGACGAGGAGTCCTTCAGCGACGCTCTTTCCTACATGCTCCGCAAGGAGGGCTTCGAAGTCGCCGTCGCGACCACAGGGCCCGAGGGGCTTGACGAGTTCGAGCGCAACGGCGCCGACCTCGTGCTCCTCGATCTGATGCTGCCGGGCCTGCCCGGCACCGAGGTCTGCCGCCAGCTGCGCGGCCGGTCCAATGTCCCCGTGATCATGGTGACCGCGAAGGACAGCGAGATCGACAAGGTCGTCGGCCTGGAAATAGGAGCCGATGACTATGTGACGAAACCCTTCTCCTCGCGGGAGCTCGTCGCCCGGATCCGCGCCGTGCTGCGGCGCCGCGGTGAGCCGGAGGAGGTGACACCGGCCGCGCTCGAGGCCGGTCCGGTCCGGATGGATGTCGACCGCCATGTCGTCACGGTCGCGGGCGCGAAGGTCGACCTGCCGCTCAAGGAGTTCGACCTGCTGGAGATGCTGCTGCGCAACGCGGGCCGGGTGCTGACCCGTATGCAGCTGATCGACCGGGTCTGGGGCGCGGACTACGTGGGCGACACCAAGACGCTGGACGTCCACGTCAAGCGCCTGCGCGCCAAGATCGAGCCGGACCCGGGCGCTCCCCGGTACCTGGTCACGGTACGAGGCCTCGGGTACAAGTTCGAGCCGTAGGCGGGCCCGGGCCCGGACGGGACCTGATCACACCTACGGCGGCGCCCCACCGGATCCATCCAGTGG
>NZ_JBHWIW010000037.1:0-74891 GCF_042731955.1 Streptomyces sp. NPDC059828
CGCGTCGTCCTGCTCTCCTCACGCCCCGGCCGCGTCGCCCACCAATGGACCGTCGACATCCCCCAGCCACGCCGCATCGAAGACTCCGCCGTCGCCGAACTCTCCGTCGAGATCACCGAACAACTCCGTGGGGAGATCCGCCGCCATGGCCAGCACTGAGACCAAGAGCGAGCTCACCAAGGCCACGGCCACCGGGGAGGCGGCGTCCCAGCGGACCGACGACTTCGCCGGACTCGAAGCGGGTCTCGACGCGCTCGACGCCGTCCAGGCCCATCGCACCCCCGTCCGCCAGGTACTGGTGGGCAAGGTGCTGCCGCCCACGGTGGCGGTGGCGCTGGTGCTCGTGGTGTGGCAGCTGCTGGTGGCGCTGAAGGTCACCGATGACTACAAGCTGCCGCCGCCGTCCGCTGTGTGGGACAGCGTGTCCGGGATGTGGCTCCAGGGCACCCTGCTCGAGGTGATCTGGACCAGTGTGTCGCGCGGTCTGCTCGGCTTCCTGCTGGCCCTGGCCATCGGCACACCGCTCGGTCTGCTCGTGGCCCGGGTGAAGTTCGTCCGCGCCGCCATAGGCCCGATTCTGTCGGGTCTCCAGTCACTGCCGTCGGTGGCGTGGGTGCCGCCCGCGGTGATCTGGCTCGGGCTGAACGACTCGATGATGTTCACGGTGATCCTGCTCGGTGCCGTGCCGTCCATCGCCAACGGCCTGGTGTCGGGCGTGGACCAGGTGCCGCCGCTGTTCCTGCGGGCCGGACGGACCCTCGGCGCCACCGGCCTGAAGGGCACCTGGCACATCGTGATGCCCGCCGCGCTCCCGGGCTACCTGGCGGGACTGAAGCAGGGCTGGGCCTTCTCCTGGCGCTCCCTGATGGCCGCCGAGATCATCGCCTCCTCTCCCGAACTGGGCTTGGGGCTCGGCCAGTTGCTGGAAAACGGCCGTAACAACTTCGACATGCCCGGGGTGTTCCTCGCGATCATCCTCATCCTGATCGTCGGCATCGCCATCGACCTGCTGGTCTTCAGCCCGCTGGAACGCTGGGTGCTGCGCAGCCGCGGTCTGCTCGCCCGGAGCTGATCCCTATGCACGATCCCGTACTGCTCGTCATCGCCCATGGCAGCCGCGATCCGCGGCATGCCGCGACCGTGCACGCCCTGGTGCGGCGGGTGCGGGCCCTGCGGCCCCGGTTGCGGGTGTCGACCGCGTTCCTGGACTTCAACGCCCCGGCCGTGCCGCAGGTGCTGGAGCGGATGGCGAACGACGACGTCCGGGACGTGGTGGCACTGCCGCTGCTGCTGACCCGCGCTTTCCATGCCAAGACCGACATCCCCTCCGTACTCGACGCGGCCCGGGCCCGGCACCCGCGGCTGCGGATCGTCCAGGCGGATGTGCTCGGCCCCTCGCCGCTGCTGCTGGACGCGCTGGAGCGGCGGCTCTACGAGGCCGGGTTGACCCCGGCCGACAAGCCCTCGACCGGGGTCGTCCTGGCCTCGGCGGGCTCATCCGACCCGGAGGCGATCGCAGTGATCGCTGAAATGGCGCGGGAGCTGCGGCACACCGGTTGGTGCGCCGTGCGGCCTGCGTTCGCCTCCGCTGCTCTGCCGCGCACCGGGGACGCGGTCCGCGCGCTGCGCGCCGATGGTGTGCGCCGGGTGGCGGTCGCTCCCTATGTGATCGCCCCGGGCCGGCTTCCGGACCGTATCGCCGACGGCGCCGGGTGCGCGGGCGCTGATGTGCTCGCGGATGTGCTGGGCCCCGCCCCTGAGCTGGCCGGGCTGCTGCTCCAGCGCTATGACGAGTCCCGGGCGACCGCCCGCCTTCCCCGGCTCCCGCTTCGGGCCTGGGGGCCCGCGCGGACGACCGCACGGGCGGCGGGGGCCTGAGGCCCCCGCCGGCAGGGGTCACCAGGTGTGGGCGACGTCCACGATGAGCTTGTCCCCGGACTGGAGCACCCGGAAGGGCAGCCTGGCCCGCACACCCAGGCCGATCTGGGTCTGGCCCTCGAAGCTGGCGCCGAACTTGGTGTCCTTGAAGGTCTTGTACCCGGTGAGGTCGACACCCGGCAGGGGCTTCCCGGCCTTGCCCGGATAGGTCGGGCGCATGTTCTCCGGGTCATAGCTGGGCGCGGAGACGAACACCTGGAGGATGGCACCTCCGCCGACCGGTATCGGCTCACCGGAGCCGTCCTGGTGGAACGCGTCCACATAGCCGACGTGATAGCCGAGCTCTGCCTTGGCGCCGCTGATGTCGAACACCATGCGGTCGTAGCACGTGCCCCGGCTCGCTGTGATGTTCTTCAGCGGCTTCCCGTCCGCGTCCGCGGCCGTTTTGGTGCCACTGCCCCAGGGCGTCGAGCACACCGAGACCGATGGCGTGCCCTCGGTGCGGTGGGACACGGCCGACGCCGGTCCCACCGCGCTGACAAGGCCCGCGGTGGCGAGCGCCAGCGCCGCGCCCACTGTCCATGAACGTCCCATGACCTACTCCCGACGTGTATGTGTGACAGGTGCACACAGTGAGACGTAGGGAACATGCGCTGGTTGACCGATTTCCCGTTCCGGCCATCACAAAGGCCGAAACGAGCACGCGGTGTCAGGCCGTGTTCAGCTTGCCGGTCCGGGTGCGCTTCAGCTCGAAGAAGTCGGGGTGGCCCGCGAGTACCCGGAAGCTGTCGAAGAGCTTGCCCGCCTCTTCACCGCGAGGGATCGAGTTGAGCACGGGACCGAACCAGACGGCTCCGTCGACATGGATGGTCGGTGTACCGATGTACTCCCCGGACACCGGGTCCAGACCGGCATCGTGGCTGCGGCGCACCGCGTCGTCGTAGGACTCGTCGTGCGCCGCGGCGGCAAGCTCGGCCGGCAGTCCGGCCTCCGCCAGGGCCTCGGCGATCACCGCGTCGAAGTCCTCGTTCTTCTGCTGGTGGATCCGGGTGCCGAGGGAGGTGTAGAGACCGCTCAGCACCTGCTCCCCGTGCTGCTCCGCCGCGGCGACCAGGACCCTGACCGGCCCTATGGTCCGGTCGATCAGCGCGCGGTAGCCGTCAGGGAGTTCGTTGCCCATGTTGTGGAAGTACAGACTCATCGGGCGGAACCGGACATGGATGTCGCGATGCTGCTCCACCTCCAGGATCCAGCGGGAGGTGATCCAGGCGAAGGGGCAGGCGGGGTCGAAGTAGAAGTCGACCTGAGCTGTGTGGTCGGTGGTCATGGAGATGACCCTAGAGGCTGGAGTGGCCCGGGACCACGGGCGTCGCCCGGCCCTTCGGAGCCATGACTACCTCAGGGTAACTACGGCTGGAAACAGCGGTTCATGACCGAAAAATACCTACCAGTTGTAAAACGATCGTGAAATTCTCGTCGTGCCCAGGGGGAGGGCGATCACGGGGATCAGGCGCTTGACCAGCGCCACAGGGGGAGACAGACCCGCACCGTGCCGTGCGGCGTGCCGCCGCGCATGCCTTCCGCCGGGCTGACCGCATTCAGTTCAGCAGAAGGCAAGCACGTGCAACGACTCACCCTCTTGCGGGCCAGACGCGACGGAAGGTGGCGCGTCACGCGCGCCGGCCTGCGTCGCACCCTCGCGGGCACGGCCCTCACCACGGCCTCCGCGCTCCTCGTCGGCCTCGTCCAGGCGGCTCCCGCCAGCGCCGTCGAGGTCCCTCCGGACACCGAACCCCCCTACCGCCCCATCGCCCTCGGCGAGCAGGGCCGCCTCGACCGCTGCGCCGCGGGTGTGGCACTGCACGTCGGCGGACCGGAGCTGAAGAAGCTCTCGGCGAAGCTGCTCACCGGCCCGCCGGAGGAACTGGGCACCGCCACCGACCTCGCGAGCGGCATGTGGCCACTCAACCAGGCGATGGTCAAGGACCGGGACTGGCCCGGCGGCGAGTCCTCCACGGACCGCACACGGCGCTGGGAAGCCGCCAACCAGACGTACTGGCAGACCGGCTGGGGCAGCGTCGCGAAGGACGCGCCGCAGTTCGCCAAGGGCATCGAGGCCTTCACCCGCAACACCCAGCGCGAGCTGTGGAACAAGCTCCAGACCGACGGTCACGCCATGGCGTCCAAAGCCTCCCTCGAGCGGGCCAAGGCGGTCGCCGAGGAGATCAAGGGCCGGGACGTCAACAACGACTGGCTCGCCGAGTCCATGCTCAAGGACGCGGAGAGCCCGCACTACCGGATGGTGACCGCGAGCGACATCGCCCGCTTCCTCCGGCACGGCGGCTTCATGGCCCAGACCCCGCCCGAGGACTCCCCCGAGTTCCGGCTGGAGGTCGAGGCCCTCAAGGTCGGCTGGGGATCCTGCGACAGCCGCAACCCCGTCGACTTCTACCGGGTGATGTCCCCGATCGTCGCGACCGCGCACGTGGAGTGGGAGCAGGAGTACGCGGCTCAGGCCCAACCGCGCACCGAGATCGTCAACGCCGAGGTCGTGGCCTCCGACGAGGTCCGCAAGGCCACCGAGGCGATGATCGAGGCCATGGGCCAGGCCTGGCTCGCCGACCAGATCCTGAACTGGCAGAAGTACTGGTCGAAGCAGCCGGCCGACCACCTGCACCGGCCCAAGCCGGCCGCGTTCACCAAGGCCAACGCCGATCTGGCCACGGCCCGCGCCAAGGCCGCGGCCCAGGCGAAGACCGCCGCGACCGCCGCGACCGCCGCCAAGACGGCGGCGGACAAGGCGAACACCGCGCAGAACGCCGCCTGGAGCATCGCGGACGCCGCGAAGACCCCGCGCGGGCGCGGCCTGCTCTTCGCGCAGCAGTCCGTCCAGGTCGCCAAGGCTTCGGCGGCGGCAGCGGAGGCCGCGTCCAAGGCCACGCTGACCGCGTCGAACGCCGCCAAGGCCACGGTCGCCGACAGCAAGGCCCTGTACGCGCTGGCGCAGACCCAGTCGCACGCCACCAACGCCGAGTTCCGCCGGGTCGCGGCGCAGGAGGCTGCCGCACAGGCGAAGGCGGCGGCCACCGCTGCTGCCGCCCAGGCGAAGGAGGCCGCGGAGAACGCCACCAAGGCGAAGGCCGCGCAGGCCACCGCCGAGCGGGCGCAGGAGACCGCGCGCCTCGCGGCGGGGACCGCCAAGGCACAGCGCGCCAAGGCCGAGCAGGAGAAGGCCCTCGCCGCGAAGGAGCGCCAGACTGCGGCCAGCGAGCGCGCCAAGGCCCAGGCGGCCGAGCAGCGCGCGGCCAACGAGCGCGAGACGGCGGGGCTCGCTCGCTCCCAGGCGGAGGGCGCTGCCAGGACGGCCGACGAGCAGCTCACCGTGGCGCTCCTCGCCGAAGGCAGGGCCGCCGCGGAGCGCGAGAAGGCGGAGGAGGCGGAGCGCGAGAAGAACGCCACCGCCGCCCGGGCCGCGGCCCTGGAGTCGGCCGCCGCCGCAGCCGTCGGCACCAGCGCCGCGGGCGAGACCCGGGAGGCGGCCACGGCCGCCCGTGCCGCCGCCAACGACGCGGCCGGCGCGGCCACCCGGGCGCGCGCCGCCGCCGGCGAGGCGAGCACCGCGGCACAGAACGCCCGCGCCGCCGCCACCCGTGCCGATGCCGCGGCACAGCGCTCCCGCGCGGCCGCTGACAAGGCGTGGTCGGCCTACCAGACGGCCGCCGCCGCGGGCGCGGTCGCGCACGCCGCTGCCGCCGAGGCCATCGACGCCTCCGAGGCCGCATCGGCGAACGCCGCCAAGGCCGAGCAGGAGGCCAAGAAGGCTCAGGCCGCCTCCCTCAAGGCGAGCCAGGAGGCCGACGCGTCCCGTGCCGAGGCCGCCAAGGCCATGGCCTGGGCGGCCGTGACCGCCGGACACGCGTACGCGGCCGGTCAGGCGGCCTCCGCGGCCCGGGACTCGGCGGCGGAGGCGATCAAGCCCGCCAACACCGCCATCGCGATGGGCACCCCGTACCGGGAGTCGGACTCCGCTGCCGCTTTCGCCGTCCTGATCGGCCAGACCGCCCTGTCGCTGTCCGAGCAGCAGGCAGCCGCGGCCACCGCCAAGGCCAACGAGGCGGCCAAGGCCGCCGCCGACGCCAAGGCGCTGGCCGACAAGGCCGCCGGCGACGCCAAGCTCGCCGCACAGGCGGCAGCGGCAGCGGCCGCCGACGCGGCGGCCGCCCTCAAGTCCATGGCCGCCGCCCGGGCTTCGGCGGCTGAGGCGGCCAAGGCCGCCGAGGCGGCGAAGAAGGCCGACGCCAAGACCAAGGAGTACGTCGCCCAGGCCGGCACGGACTGGTTCTACGCCGACAGCGCCGCCCGCGACGCGTCGAGCGAGGCCGCCGCGGCGAACAACGAGGCCACCGAGGCCGAGAAGAGCGCCACGAACGCCCGCGCCTCCGCCGACTCCGCCACCCGCGACGCCGGCGCCGCGGACACCGCGGCCACCCGGGCGGAGACGGACGCCGTAGCCGCCGAGAAGTCCGCGGCCAACGCCAACCAGGACGCGAAGGAAGCCGACGCGGCGGCCGACCGCGCCGAGGAGGAGTTCCGCAAGGAGGAGGAGGAAAGGCGCCAGGCCGCCCTGGACGCTCCCAAGCCCGACACCGGGCCGGACCTCACCAAGGACGAGGAAGCCCTGCTCCTCGCCCAGTGCGGCCAGTCCTGCGTGGACGAGTTCCGCAAGGCCAGGCAGGCCCTGGCCATGGACGTCATCGACTGGGTGATCGCCAACGGCGGCCAGATCCTCCTCGACGAGCTCGGCTACACCGACGCGAAGAAGTGCTTCGCCCAGCGCGACGTCGAGAGCTGCCTGTGGACGCTGGTCAACGTCATCCTCATCGGGGCCGCCGTCACCAAGATCCCGGCCGTCGGCAAGGCGATCTACCGGGTCAGCAAGGGCATTCACTCCTTCTGGGAGGGCCTGGACAAGGCGAAGGACACCCTGGACCGGCTTCGCACGGTCGTGGACCGGGTCAAGAAGGGCCAGAGCGCCGTCGAGTGTCTTGTGTCGATCGCGGAAGGCGCCGGCGTCCAGCGGGCCGCGTTCCACGGTGCGGCAGCGAAGCCCGCGGCGCTCGCCACTGCCGCCACGAGCAGCAAGTCGAAAATCTGCGTGACCTCGGCGCTCGGCAAGAAGTCCAAACTCGCCAAGCTCGCCGAGGCGGCCACCAAGAACCAGGACGTCCAGCGTGAGATGAACTCCCTGATCAACAAGCTGATGGACGGCAACGACCAGCCGGGCAAGGGCTCCAAGGCTCTGTCGCACGGCATCCGCTACCTTCGGGGCCAGAAGGGCGCACGGCTCTTCTTCCGTGAGGTCAAGGACGGATTCGAGATCATCGGGAAGTCCGACAAGGACAACGAGTCGGATGTCATCAAGGAGCTGCTGAAGGCCTATGGTTCATGACCCCTTCGTGGTCGTGAAGACCACGCACTTCACGGTCACCTACACACTCGGTCTGGACGACGACGCCGCCACCATCGAGGACGTCGACGCGATCATCCGCGCCCCTGACGGTAAGAGGTGGAGCGCAAGCCTCATGACGCTCCGGTACATCGCCGAGGTGATGGACCGCAGGTCCACCACCGGCGAGACGGCCGGCGGCCTCTACCTCCAGATCCCCGACCTCGTGATCGTCCGCGAAGGCGGCCTGGACGCCATGACCAGGGCACTGGTCGATCTCTTCGGCACGTTCGGGATGAACACCGACGTCCTGCCGCGCCTCACCGACGACGACGAGGAGGAGGTCGCCGAGGAAGACTGACTCCCGGCACCCGCCGCATACCGGGCCCCGGTGGAAGGCACTCCTTCCACCGGGGCTCCGGCACATCCGGCCCCCCGCCGGCCCCTTCAGCGCCCAGGATGCGGCGGGCGCACCTCCACGAAGCGACGGCCGCCCCGCCCCCGGTACACCAGGGCGTCCCAGCCGAGCCGGTCCAGGATCCGTGCGCACTCCTCAAGGGCGCCGCGCTCATCGGAGGCGGTGCCACCACCCGGTGGCCCCAGCCATTCGACCGCGACGGCCCCGGGCTGCTGCCCGTGCTCCTCGTCCGCGGCCCGCACTCTGTATCCGGCGACCGCCCGCCGTCCGGACGCGTCGACCGCGGACGGCGGTATCCCGGCGGCTTCGAGGGCGAGCGCCACGGACCGCACCATCCGGCCGTGCTCCCACGGCGCCGGGGCCGCCTCCGGTGCGGCGGCTCCGGTGTTGGTGAGGCGCCGGATCTGGAGCAGCCCCTCGAACGCGACCCGCACCTCGGCCGCCCGCGCCCGCACCGCGCGCTCGTCAACCGGCCGCGGTGGGCCGTCACCGTCGTCGTACATGGGACCGACGATAGGCCGGGCCGGTGACAATCCCCGCTGGCCCATCCGGAGGAGAAGCCGGCGGCGCCCGGGACCGTTCCCCGGGAACAGGACATGTCTGCGGTGACAAGACCGTGGCGGCGCGGTGACAGCCTCGCCGGGTTGCCCGTGCACCATGACGGCAAGGAGGCCGATATGTCGATCTATTACCACAAGCGGATCACGATCATCCCCAAGCTGCTGCACCTCAACATCAGTGACCGCGGCTGGGCGATGAGCTTCGGTACCCGCCGGGCCCACGTCACGCGTCACAGCGGCGGCCACCGCAGCGCGTCGGTACGGCTGCCGGGAGGATTCAGCTGGCACAAGAGCTCCCACCGGCACTGAGGCATGGCTCGGGGCCTGGGATAGGTTGGCCGCCGCCGACCCAGGAGACCCACCGTGCCCAGTCGTCCCAGCGTGTTGTTCGTGACCGACCTCGCCTACCAGGCCCGGGGACGGCGCTACTGCGACGAGGACATCTGCCTGTCCTCACGGCTGCGCGGAGAATTCGACATCGCCCTGTGCCATCCGCTGGACGCCGCCGCGCTGATGGACGGCTTCGACCTCGTCGTGGTCCGCAACAGCGGTCCCGTGCTGCACTACCGCGAGGAATACGACGTGTTCCGCGACCGGGCCACCGCACGCGGAACCCGCGTCTACAACCCACTGTCCGGCCGGGCCGACATGGCAGGCAAGCAGTACCTGCTGGACCTCACCGCAGCCGGCTACCCCGTCATCCCCACCATCGACCGGCCCGAGGACCTCGGCTCGCTGTCCGGGACCGACGACTACGTGGTCAAACCGAAGGCAGGAGCGGACTCCATCGGCCTCCGCGTCGTCCCCCGGGACCAACTGGACGGCCTCGCGTACGGCGACATCCTGGTCCAGCCCCGCATCGACTTCCGCTACGAGGTGTCGTTCTACTACGTCGACGACGCCTTCCAGTACGCCCTGTACGCCCCCGACCCCAACCAGCGCTGGGTCCTCGGGGCCTATCAGCCCACCGAGGCCGACCTCGGCTTCGCGCGCCGCTTCATCGACTGGAACACACTCCGGCACGGCATCCAGCGCGTGGACGCCTGCCGGACCCAGGACGGCGAGCTCCTCCTGGTGGAACTCGAGGACCTCAATCCCTATCTGTCCCTGGACCATGTCGACGAGCCGACCCGGGACGCCTTCGTCAGCGCCATGGCAGCATCGCTCCACCGGTATCTGGACACCGCACCCCGCGCTTGAGACGGCTTCAGGCCTCCGCCTCCGCGGCCATGTCCGCCAGCTTGACGACGGTGTTCCAGTTGCGGGTGGTGGCGGTGATCCCCTTGAACAGGCTCGGCCGGGCGAGCTGCTCCGCGAGCTTGGAGCGGCCGAGTCCGTCGGGGGCGTAGAGATAGAGCGCGCGGTCACCCAGCCGGAACTCCTCCGGCAGATGGGCCGCCGGGTCGATGCCCGCGAGGCGCTCCGGGTCCACCCGCTCGGAGAAGTAGGTGACGTGGAGCTGTCTGCCTTCGAGTTCGGCGGCCGGGAAGGGACAGTCGTCCACGATCGCGCGCAGATACCGCGCCCCGCGCACCAGGCAGTCGACAGCGAAGCCGAAGTGCCCCTCGACGGCCCGCTCGATGGCGGACGCGAGCCGGTCCTCGTCCGGCTCCGGGCTGGTGAACACGGCGTTTCCGCTCTGGAGGTAGCTGCGGACGCCGCCGTGGCCCAGCTCCGTCAGCAGTACGCGGAGGTCCGCCATGGGGACCTTGCGGTGACCGCCGACGTTGATCCCGCGGAGCAGCAGCGCATACGCATACGTGTTCTCCATCGTCACACCATAAGACGGCCGCCGTGCCCCGTGGGGGAGGGCACGGCGGCCGTCGGTCCATGGGCGGACCGGGTCGGGCGGTGACTCGGTTACTCGACGACCTTCAGGAGCTTGTTGGGCGTGCCCTCGCTCGGGTTGCTGATCTTGTCGGGAGTGGCACCGTCGGTCAGGGCCTTGGCGACCTGCTCCGGAGTGGCGTCCTTGTGTCCGGCGAGGTAGACCGCGGCGGCGCCGACGACGTGCGGGGTCGCCATCGACGTACCGGAGATGGTCTTGGTGCCCTCGTCGCTGTCGTTCCAGGAGGAGGTGATGTCCGAGCCCGGAGCGTAGATGTCCACGACAGAACCGAAGTTGGAGAAGTCGGACTGCTGGTCGTCCTTGGTCGACGAGGCGACGGTGATGGCTTCCTTGACCCGCGACGGGGAGCCCTGGCCGGCGTCACTGGACTCGTTGCCCGCGGCGACGGCGAAGGTGACACCGGCGGCGATGGCCTTCTGCACGGCCTCGTCGAGTGCGGGGTCGGCGCCGCCGCCGAGGCTCATGTTGGCAACAGAGGGACCCTTGTGGTTCTTGGTCACCCAGTCGATGCCCGCGACGACCTGCTCGGTCGTGCCGGAGCCGTTGTCGTCGAGCACCCGCACGGCGACGATCTTCGCCTTCTTGGCCACACCGTGCGACGTACCGGCTATGGTGCCCGCCACGTGTGTGCCGTGACCGTTGCCGTCGTCGGCGTTGTCGTCGTTGTCGATGGCGTCGAAGCCGCTGCTGGCGCGGCCCTCGAAGTCCTTGTGCGTGACGCGGACTCCGGTGTCGATGACATACGCCGTGACGCCTTCACCGCCGCCGTCGGGGTACGTGTACTTACTGTCGCCCGCGGTGTCGGCCTGGTCGATGCGGTCCAGGCCCCAGGACGGCGGGTTCTCCTGGGTGGCATTGATCGAGAACTTCTTGTTCTGGACCACCTTGTCCACGGCGGGGTCGGCGGCGAGGCGCTTGGCCTCGGTCTCCGAAAGCCCGCTGGCCGAGAAGCCGTTGACGGCCGATGAGTAGTTGCGCTCCAGCTTGCCGCCGTACTCCTTGGCCAGGCCCTGCTTGTCGGCCTTGGCGCTCATCGCGCTCTGCTGACCGTGCTTCAGCAGGACGATGTAGCTTCCGCCGACAGCGCCTTCGGCGTTCGCACCATAGATCTTGCCCTCCGCGGGCGCGGGGGCGGCTCCGGCGAACGACGCGCCGAATACGGTCACTCCTGCGGCGGCTGCCACGGCACTGATGGCCGCGGTCAGCTTGATCCTGCTCGCGCGCTTGTGAGTTGCCATGAAGAGGGATCTCCTCGTCAACTTTTGTGGGGGGATTGACCTCCGGACGGAAGTTCTCCGGAGGACGCTTCGAAACACTGACCGATTGACGGGCTCAGATCAAGAGCTTCATACAGCTGTGACTTACTCAACAAGTCTTCGTAATACGATATCCACCATGCCCCCTCATGTCGGACGCGAACCCACTCAAACTCTTTACGTGTTACGGGGATTGGGCGCCGCCACCGTGCCCGACGGCGATCGTGGCTGGTCGGAAGCGGCAGCAGGTCACCGCAACTGCATCCACATCAGGGGGTGTTGTCCCGCACGCAGCGGGTAGAAGAGCGCGGTTCATTTCACCGGGATGGGCGCGACGTGGCGGCGCAATTCACCAAGTGTGATGATTCTGAAACGATTTTCGGGGTAACGGCGACCGAATTCATCGAGCCCGCAATCCCGCCGTAGGGGACTCGGGAAGCAAAGGAGCATGTCGGTCCGATAGTCCGGGCGGGCTCGAGCGTCCGCGCTTCCACCGGTGGCTCCGTCACCGTTGCTGGTCACGGTCAGCGTGTACGCAGCCTGGCGCCAACTGCGGCAATGCGAGAATCCGGACCATGGACGAGACACGCGCACGGGCGGTGCTGGCCGCGGTGGGGCTGCCGGGGCGGGCGGAGCTGCTGGCGCTCGGGGAGAACGCGGTGTTCGCGTCCGGCGATGTGGTGGCGAAGGTCGGGCGGAGTGCCGAGCTGCTGGATCGGGCTGAACACGAGCTGTCCGTGGCCGAGTGGCTGGAGGAGGCGGGGGTGCCCGCCGTGCGGGCCGCGGAGCCGAAGGCCCTGCTGGTGGAGGGGCATCCGGTGACACTGTGGCACCGTCTCCCTCGGGCGGTGCGGCCCGCCGAGCCGCGTGATCTCGCGCCGCTGCTGCGGCTGGTGCACGCGCTGCCCACGGCGCCGATCGCACTGCCCCGCCGGGAGCTGCTCGAGGGGGTCGAACGCTGGCTGAGGCTGGCGGGTACGGCGATCGACCGGGCGGACGCGGACTATCTGCGGGACCGCCGGGACGGCTTCGTCACCGCGGCACAGCAACTGACGCCGCATCTACCGCCCGGTCCCATCCACGGCGACGCACTCCCCCGCAATGTCCATGTCGGCGCGGCCGGTCCGGTACTGACCGATCTGGAGACCTTCTCCTCCGACCTCCGTGAACACGATCTCGTCGTCCTGGCTCTCGCCCGCGACCGCTACGGTCTGGACCCCGCCGCCTACGAGGCCTTCACCGCCGCCTACGGCTGGGACGTACGCGACTGGCCCGGCTGCGCCGTGCTGCGGGGTGCCCGGGAGACGGCGAGCTGCGCCTGGGTCGCCCAGCACGTCCCTTCCAGCCCGGAGGCACTGGACGAGTTCCGGCTGCGGATCGACTCGCTGCGGAGGGACGACCCCGGGGTCCGCTGGCATCCGCTCTAGTGCCGTGAGTGTGGTGACCGCACAGGTGCGCCGGCACGGTCGGGCACCCTGTCCCAGGGCTGCGCCCCCGGTACGCGTTCCTGCCCGAAATGGCACCGCATGGTACCCGGTTCACAGCACGGTGATCTTGATGTGTACCAGCCCACATCCTCCCCTCACACCCTCGACACAGCGGAAGCGGTGACACCGCATCCGCCGAGCGACGGCCTTCGCCACCGGTGCGCAGCCTGGACCGGGGGGCACTGACGGGGCTTCACGCGCTGCCACCACGAGGCACACCCGCACGCTTCTGCGGCACTCCCCTCTTGTTACTCGTGGGTTCCTATCAGTCTTCGCAAGCCACCTTTCAGGCAAAGATTGGCTTCAAATCGTCCAATAGAAGCCTAAATTGGTGAGTGATCGGACAGGAACGGTCAATTCCACTTTGACTGCCCTTTCGTGATCTTCAAGACTGCGCCTCCGACCACCCCGCACCCTCGGGAACTGCGTGCGGGATCTAGCAGGGGGAACCGAAAGCACAATGAAGAAGAGTCACCCGAACTCCGCTCGTCTGCGGAGGGCCGTCACACGCGGGCTCGTGACCGCCACCGCTCTGGCCTCCGTCAGCGCCGTCGCCGCACCGATGACCGCCGTCGCCACCCCGTCGCGCTCCGCGGCCACTGCCGCCGGAATCGGAACAACCGACACACAGCGGGTGGACGCCGCTGCCGTCGTACGCCTCGATCCGAGCCCGGACGTCCTGCTGCTCAGCGACGACGACTTCATCCATGCCCTCTGGCAGAAGGCCCGGGACGGCGGGGATGCCTTCGACGCGGTGCGGCTCGCCGCCGAGGCCGCCATGATGAGCGAGACGGCCGAGGACCACGTCCAGTTCATCGTGACCGGCATCCACGAGGCGTACGCCGTCGACAAGCAGCGCGAGAAGGACAAGGCCGACGCCGCCCGTGCGGCCCGGCTCGCCAGGTCCCAGGCCCTGATCGCGGTCGGCATCCCGAACAGCCCCGATCTGCTCGACCTGAGCGACGACAACTTCATCCGCGCCGTGATGCGGCACGAGGCGGCAGGTCCCGAGGTTCGCGCCGCCGCCGCGACGGCCCTGGCCGGCGACGCCGCGGCGTGGCAGGCGTTCATCGCCAACGGTGCCCGCGAGGCCCACCAGCGCGACGTGGCCAACGAGCTCAAGGAGCTCGAGGAGAAGAACCGTGCGGAGGCCGAGCGCCGCAGGGAGCTCGCCGCCCGCACCAACGCGGCAGCGCTGTTCCGCATCACTCCGTCCGAGGCCATGCTGGCGCTCAGCGACGACAACTTCATCCGCGAACTGCTGCGTGTCGCTCCGGCGGACGCCAAGGAGAGCGAGCTCTACGCGGCCGCCCAGCGCGCGGTGCTCGACGCGGACCCGGCCGCGTGGAAGCGTTTCATCCACACCGGCGCCGAAGAGGCGTACAAGAAGGACGACGAGGCGCGCCGCAAGAAGATCGCCGAGGCCAACCGCCGGCTCGCGCTGCAGATCCAGGCCGCAGCGGAGAAGACCGGGATGAACCCGAACCTGGTCGCGGCCGCGAAGAAGGCGCTGGCCGGCAGCGACGAGGACGTCGCGCAGTTCCTCAAGGAGGACAGCCAGTACCGGGCCAAGCGCCAGTCGCTGCAGCCTGCGAGCGGCAAGCCGGCCGGCTTCTTCGTCCGGCAGTCCGACGTCGACGCCGGCGAGGCCTTCCTCGCTCCCGTGTCCACGACCTCCAAGCAGTCCGATCGCGAGGACGCCACCTGGGTCGTGGTGCCCGCGCTGGGCGGCCAGCCGGGCTGCTACTCCTTCGAGTCGGCCCGCAAGCCCGGCCACTACCTGGCTCAGAAGGACCTGCGGGTCCGGATGGCCGCGAGCGACGGCAGCACGCAGTTCCGCAAGGACGCCACCTGGTGTGCCAAGAAGGGACTGAGCGGCTCTGGTACGTCCTTCGAGTCGGCCAGCCAGCCGGGTCGCTTCCTGCGACAGCGCCAGGGCGACCTGTACGCGGCCAACAAGACCGCCAAGAACAGCTTCGACGCCGAGAAGGACTTCGTCCAGGACGCCTCCTGGAAGATCGTCGCTCCGCTCGCGCGCTGACCGCGGCCCGTCGGGCCCCTTTCCCGGAGATCCCGCAGATTCCCGGAGATCCCGCAGACCGGCAGATCCGCAGATGCCGCAGATGCCGCAGATCGCGCGGATCCCGAAGACCTGAGAAGAACGGAAGCACCCCATGTCCCGGATCACCCGATCCGTCCTGGCCCTCGGGGCCAGTGTCGCCGTACTCGCCGGCGGTGTGACCGTCGCCGTCGCCGACGAGCCGTCCACCCCGCCCACCCCGTCCGTCGCCGCGGCCGTGCCCCCCTCGGCCGTACGGCTCAAGGCCGAGCACAGCGGCCAGTGCCTCACGATCACCAAGGCCAGCCTGCGCAACGGCGCCGACGCCGTGCAGTCGGTCTGTGCCGACGACGCCGCGAACCAGCAGTTCGACATGGTGGCCACCGGCACGGGCTCCTTCGAGCTGCGGGCCAAGCACTCCGGCAAGTGCCTCGAGGTGCAGAGCAGCGGCACCAAGACCGGTGCGGTCGTCCAGCAGTACTGGTGCGGGCAGGGACCGCACCAGACGTGGCGTCTGGTCATGGTCGACATCGCCAAGGAGCTGTACGAACTGCGGCCCGGGAACGTCGCGCAGACCATGAACCGCTGCCTGGACATCGCGTCCGCGAGCAAGGAAGACGGTGCGCGCTCCCAGCTGTGGGCGTGCAACGGCACGGCCGCCCAGAAGTGGCGTATCCAGCCGGTCACGGCTGCCTGAGCACCCTGAACACGCGAGAGGAAAACGATCCCATCATGTCTCGGATCATCCGGGCCGCCCTGGCCGTAGGCGCCACCGTCGCGGTGCTGGCCGGAACGGCCACCGTCGTCCAAGCCGACGAGGGCGCCGACGCCCGCTCCGCGGCCGAAGCGGCCCGTATCGCCGCCGAGAGGGCACGCCAGGCAGCCGCGGGGGACGACCCCGCCACCGCCGCGCGAGAGGCAGCCGCGAGCGCGGTCGCCGCACGGTCGGAGCTCATGTCCCGCGCCGCGATGGCCCAGACGGTCGTGCAGCTGACGGCCGCCCACAGCGGCAAGTGCCTGGACGTCGAAGGTGGCAAGGCCACGAACGGCATCGACGTGCAGCAGTACACGTGCAACGCCACCCCCGCCCAGAAGTGGAACGCCGTCGCGGCCGCGGCCGGAAGCTTCGAGCTCCGCTCCGCCCTCAGCGGCAAGTGCCTCGAAGTGGAGAACCACGGTACGAAGCCCGGTGCCGTCGTCCAGCAGTGGACCTGCGGGGCCGGGGAGCACCAGCGCTGGCGGATGCTGCTCGTCGACCCGGTCCGCAAGCTGTACGAGCTGCAGCCGGTGCACGCGGACGGCATGTGCCTGGACGTGCCCAGCGCCAAGAAGGACAACGGCATCAACACGCACCTGTGGACCTGCAACCGGACCGACGCCCAGCTGTGGCGGGTCCAGCAGGTCGCGTGAGCCGACTGAACGGGGCGCGCGAGCGGGTCCGTTGAGTGTCCGGAGGGGCAGGGCCGGCGCGATGGCTCTGCCCCTCCGTGGTTGTGAACACGTTCTTCATCTTCCCAAGGGGGTCTGAGTTGAGTCGTCAGTGGTGGGGCGCGCGGACGGTGGTGGTCGGTGTGCTGGCCGGCGCGATCGCGGCCGCGGGTGTGGGGCCGGTGTGGGCGGGCGCCCGTGCCGCGGCTGCCGCGCCGCTTGCCCGGGCGGTCTCGGTGGCCGTCGTCGCGGCCGACGGGCCGGAGCGGCCGCTCTCGCCCGAACTGGCCGCGGCCGTCGAGGAGGCGCGTCGGCGGATCACGTCGATGGCGAAGACGCACCCGGCCGCCGAGGTGAGGACGTCGGCGTGGAACGCGCTGCGAAGCTCCCGGGGCGAGGAGGCACTCGTCGAGTGGCTCGCGCCGGGCGGCGGCTTCGACTACGCGAAGCAGCGGGCGCGGGACACCCGCGCCCGGAACAAGGCGTTCTGCGAGCGGGTGGTCGCGACGCACACGGTGGGGTTCTCCCCCGAAGTGCGGGCGGCCGCGGCGAAGGCGCTGAAGGGGAGCGTCGCCGAGCAGGCGGCCTTCGTGAAGTCGGGGTACGCCGAGGCGCAGCGGCGCGACCGTGCCGCGCGTGAGGCCGGTGAGCGGCAGGGCCTGGAAGTGAGCGCCGGGGACCGGGACTTCGTGCGCGGGCTGAGTGAGCGTGACCCTGGCGAACAGGTGCGGGTCGCGGCGCAGTGGGCGCTGCGACCCGGTGCCGCGGACGCGGACGTGGCCGAGTTCTTCGGCTACGGCTGGGCGACCGGCGCGGCGCTGGACCTGGAGGCGTACCGGACGCGTGTCGCCGACGCGGAGACGACGCGGCACCACACGCTGACCCTGCTGATCCGTGACGCCACGGCCGCCGAGGCGGCAGTCCAGGGCGCGGCGGACGCGGCCACGGCACGCGCCGAGGCGGAGCGAGCCTGGCGGGCGGTGTCCGAGCACGCGGATGCGGCGCACCGCGCATGGCTGGCCGAGCAGGCGGCCGCAGCCGCCCAGGCGGACAACTGGCGGGCCGTCGCCCTGCTGTCCCAGGAGTCCGCGGAACAGCTGTGGAAGGCGATCTCGGGCACCGCCGGGAGCAGTGAGAACGCGTGGGCCGGGGAACTGGCCGGGGCGCAGGACGCCGCCGCGTTCTGGAAGGCCATGTACGACCGCGCCCAGGACGGCGAGAGCCGCACACGGGGCTGATCTGATCCCCGGGCTGACCCGGGACCGGCCCGAGGCTGATCCCGGTTTCGTCCCGAGACTTCCTCCGGGCTGACCCGGGTTGATCCGGGGCTTCTCCCGGGCTGATCCCGAGGAGTTCGGCCGGCCCGTGACCGGGGCCGGCCGAGAGGCATGACCACCCCGCCCGAGGTGGCCGGGGTTTCTTGATCCATTCGTCTAGGGGGTTTCCCGTGTGGGAAAGGTTCCGGCCCACAGCCGGAAGGCTGCGCGCGAGCGCAGCCGGGAACGTACGGAAGGCCGTGTCGACAGCGGTCGTCCTGGCGGTGCTGGGCACCGCCACCGGTGAGGCCGCTGCCGCGACCGCCGTACCGGACCAGAAGGCGTCGCTGACGCAGACGCTGAAGTCACTGGACCAGCTCGCGGCGGCGCTGAAGCCGAAGCCCGGTGGTGCCGCGCCGGCCGCGAAGTCCGAGCTCGACCGCATCAGCGAGGAGCGGGACCGGCAGCTGGTCGAGGACTTCGCGGAGTTCGACGAGGAGGAAGAGGTCCGCGAGGCCGCCAAGGCGGCGCTCGCGAGCGACGACCCGAATGCGATACGGGAGTTCCTGGAGCACGGCGAGGCCGAATCCCGCCAGCGCGCCAAGGACAAGCGTGCCGGCGTCGACGTCGCGAACCGGCAGCAGATCGAGAAGCTGCGCGGCACTGGCGGCCCATACTTCAACGCCGAGGTCGAGCGGGTCCTCAAGGGCACGGCTCAGGACCGCGCCGACTTCCTGGCCTTCGGCGCCGGCATCGCCAAGCAGCGTGACGAGGCGGACAAGCAGAACGCCGCCAAGCGCGCGGAGGAGAACCGCAAGCGCGTCGAGATGCTCGTGTCGGTGGGCGGTCCCGCGGTGAAGCGGGCGGCGCAGGCCGCGCTGGACTCCAGGGACGACGCGGTGATCGCGGAGTTCCTGGAGAAGGGCTACCAGGCCGCCGCGCAGCAGGACGCCGACGACCGGGCCGCGCACGAGAAGGCCCAGAAGGAAGCCCAGGAGGCCGCGGAGAAGCTCCGTGAGCTGGCCCGCAAGGCGGCCGTCGCCGCCGAGGCCCGCACCAAGCTGATCGCCGCGCACGGCAGTGCCGTCCGAGCGCTGAAGGGCGCCTCCAACGCCATGGCGGCGGCGGCATCGGCAGCGCGGCAAGCGGACCGGATGCTGTCGGCCGACCGGGCCGGCAAGCGCCTGTCCGACTATGCCCAGGTCAAGGCCGAGGTCGCACGTCAGGTCGGGTACGCCGAGGACGCCGCCAAGGCGGCACAGGTCGCCGCCGCACAGGCCAAGGTGCAGGCCGATGTGCTGGTGGAGACCGGTCTCGAGCACGGCACCCAGTGGTCCGAGGTGGCCACGGGCATCGCCGCCGCCGCCGACGCCGCGGAGAAGGCCGCCCGGACGGCACAGCACGCGGTGGACGCCACCGCCGCCGACGCCGCCGGTCTGAACGCCAGGAACCAGGCCGAGCTGCATGAGCAGCAGGCCAAGAAGTGGCGGGAGAACGCCGAGGAGCACGCCCGGGCCGCGGCTCGACTGGCCGAGGCCGCGGACAAGCAGGCGAAGATCGCCGCGACCGCCGCGGCACGTGCCAAGGAGGCGCGTCTGGCGGCCGAGCAGGCCGAACGCGAGGCGTGGGAGCACGCCCGTAAGACCCGGGAAGCGCGCGTCGAGGCGCAGCGCCAGGCTCAGATCGCGGCCGAGCAGCGCAAGATCGCCGAGCGTGAACGGGACCTCGCCGCGGCGGCCCGGGCCCGGGCCGAGCGCGAGCGGGACAACGCCGCTGCGGCGCGTGCGCGCGCCGAGGCCGAGGCCCGTACGGCGACCGCTGCCCGTGCGCAGGCGCAGGCGGCTGCCGCCACAGCGGCTGCCGCGCGCGCGGACGCCGCACACCAGAACGGCATCGCCGCCGAGGCGGACCGCAAGGCGGGGATTGAGGAGGTCAACGCCCGCGATGCCCGCAACGCCGCGCGTGCGGCCGAGCAGCGGCACCAGGCGCAGGTGGCCCGTGCCCGTGCGACCGAGGCGATCGCCGCCTCCGGCCGCGGCACGGTCGACGCGGCTGTGGCTCGGAGCGCCGCCGACGCCGCGCGCGCCGACGCAGACGCCGCCGGTGTGGCAGCGGGTCAGGCCCGTGGTGCCGCCAACACCGCCAGCGGTGCGGCCGTACGGGCGCGTTCCGCCGCGACGGAGGCCGCGGGAGCGGCCGCCCGGGCACGGGCGGCGGCCGCCGAGGCCACCGCACACGCCGCGCGTGCGAACGCCGCGGCGAACAAGGCGGAGGCCGCTGCCGCCGCCGCCAACGCCGCGGCGAACCGCGCGGAGGCGGAGGCGGCTCTCACCCACGCCGCTGCCCAGCGCGCCAACCAGAAGGCCGCGGAGGCCACGGCCCAGGAGGCACGCGCCGGCATCGCCGCGCACGAGGCCGCCCGTCTCGCCGGACTCGCCGCCATGGAGGCGAACAACGCCCTCCAGGCCGCTAACCGCACCAAGGAGGAAGCACAGGGCGCGGTCCGCGAGGCGGCCATGGCGCGGGTCCAGGCCACCGTCGCGGTCAAGGCGTCGGCCGCGGCACGCAGCACGGCCGCCGGGATCGCCGAGCCGGCCAACACGGCCATCGAGCTGACCACGCCGTTCGCCGACACGGACGTCGACGCCGACTTCGCCGCCGCGGTCGCCGCCGCGGCGCAGGAGATGGGTGCGGAGCAGGTCGCCTCGGCCGAGGCGAAGGCAACGGAAGCGGTGAAGGCCGCCGAGGCCGCCGAGGCCGCGGCCAAGCGGGCGAATGCCCAGGTCGCCCCGGCGTTCAAGGCCGCGGCCGAAGCCGCGCGTTCATCCGCGAACGCCGCGCGCTCGGCTGCCGCCGCCATGAAGTCGGCTGCGCAGGCGGCCGAGGAGGGCGCCAAGGCCCGCTCCGCCGCGGCACGCGCCAACCAGGCCGACGCGCAGGCGCAGGCCGACGCGAAGCTCGCCCGCCAGGCCGCCACCCAGGCCTACGCGGACGCGACCGCGGCCCGCAACGCGGCCAACCAGGCCGAGGCGGAGGCGGCCCGGGCCCGGGGCGCTGCAGCCGAGGCCGACAACCACGCGGTGGCCGCCAACAGTGCGGCGAACCTGGCGGAGCACGAGGCGAGCGTCGCCCAGGGAGCCGCCGCCCAGGCCGAGAAGGACGCCGCGGACGCGAACACGTTCGCGGAGTCGGCCGAGAGCCATGCCAAGTCGGCTGAGGCCGCGGCAAAGAACGCCAACACGTATGCCCGCGAGGCGGACGAGGCGGCGAAGGAGGCCGAGGAATACCAGCGCGAGCAGGAGCGCAAGGCCCGCGAGGCCGCGGCCAAGGAGGCCGGCAGCAAGGGCGAGACCAGGAAACTGAGCGAAACCGAGCTCGATGCGCTGGAGCGCGCCGGCATCTCGCGCGAGGAGTACGAGAAGGCCCGTCAGCTCGCGGAAAAGGGCCTCGTCGACTTCCTCATCGAGAACGGCGGCGACATCATCGTCGACCTCCTCTTCGAGGACATCAAGAAGTGCTTCGCCGACGGTGACTTCGAGAGCTGCTTCTGGGCGGTGGTGGGCAGCCTTCCCTGGGGCAAGGCTCTCAAGATCATCAAGGAGACTCCGGCGATCGCCAAGGCGCTCAGCCGTATCGTCGGTGGCCTTGACGACTTCCTCGAGAAGTCCGCAGCTGCCAAGAAGCTGATCAAGGAGACCGAGGAGATCCTCGACGGCGTCCGCAAGGCGTGCAAGATCGGGGAGAAGACCAAGAACAGTTTCGCACCGGGCACGTTGGTCCTCATGGCCGACGGCACCCAGAAGCCGATCGAGGACGTCCGGGTCGGTGAGCGTGTGCTGGCGACCGACCCCGTGGCCGGCAGGACCGAGGCACGCGCCGTCACCCACCTGATCACCGGCGAGGGCCGGAAGGACCTGCGGGACCTCACCGTGGACACCGACGGTGCCGTCGGAGACGCCACCGGCACCCTCACGGCCACGGACGGGCACACCTTCTGGGTCGACAACCGGCACGAGTGGCTGGCCGCGCGGGACCTCAAGCCCGGTGACCGACTGCGCACCCCCGAGGGTGAGCTCAGGGAACTGGTCGGCGTTCGCGCCTGGACTCAGCCGATGCGGGTCCACAACCTGACGGTCGATGAGCTGCACACGTACTATGTGCTGGCAGAGAGGACTCCGCTCCTCGTCCACAACGAGACGCCGTGCGATGCGGAACTCGAAGCCGTCTGGATGTCTCCCAACAAGACTCTCGCCGACAGCTTCAAGTACCACTACGAGAAGCACGCCAAGGCTCTCGGCAAGACGGAAGCGCAGTACCAGGCCGATGCCAAGGCGTGGCTCGATTCGAATCCCAAGAAGCAGCGCCTGAACGCGAGGCTGTTGGAACTGGCCGACGGTACGAAGGGCATCAAGTACACGACCCCGGGCGGAGGCCCCGGCGGCATCCTCAAGGACGGCAAGCTCGTCAGCTTCTGGTACCACGACGATCACTGACGATCACCAGGGAGAGGTGCAGCACAGATGGAATTCATGGACTCCTACAGTCTGTGGACACAGCTCATGCGCCCCCCGAAGGGGGTGGACGAGGAGACCAGAGATCTCCGCACCGACCTGCTGGTGTCCGACGAGTACTTGCTGTCGGTGACGAACCTGGTCGACTACGGAATCTTCGACCCTCCGAAGGTCGACGTCTTCTCCTACCTGGACAAGCTCCTGCTCCGTGCGGAGAGGATGATCGCGGAGGGGAGCGCCGAGGTGCGGGGGTCCGCCCGCCATCTGCATGCGTATGCGGCGCTTTCCCGCCAGGTGTACCAGCAATACCTTGAGGTCGGTGCGCAGAAGCAATGACCCCGACTGCGGCGGGGCCCCGGTCGCGGGCCCCCCCCCGGCGGCTAGGTGAGCCCAGCCACACCACTACCGTGGGGGGGGCGCGCACCCCCAGAACCCCCCGCGCGCCTTGCCCCCCTGCGTAACCCCAACCACCTGCTGGGGGGTGCGAACACCCAATCCCCCGCCCGGCGGCGGGCCGCCCTCCGCGCCCCCCCCGCGGCCTTCTCGGTCAGCCCTGCCACAGCAGTCCGGTGCGAGGCGCTCTCACCCACTGACCCCGGCGAGCGCCCGGACCGGCCAGGTGCCGTCCACCACCGCGTCGTGGGTGCCCTTGCGTCGCAGGAAGTCCTGGAAGTCCGCCGCCCAGTCTGCGTACCAGCGGATCTGACGGGAGTGCAGCTCGGTGGGGGTCACCGCTGCCACCGAGGCGTGCCGCTCCGCTATCGCACACGCCACCCTGACCGCGGCCAGCGCGTCCGCCGAGGCTTCATGCGCCTCGTCCAGCACCACCCCGTACTCGGCGCAGACCGCCTCGAGGGTGCGCTTGCCCCTGCGGTAGCGGTCGACCGCGCGGTCGATCGTGTAGGGGTCGATGACCGGGCCGATCGCGGAGGCGTCCGTGCCCTGCCCCAGCCGCTCGGAGAGCGACGGCAGACCGTGCCGGGCCAGCTCGGCGGAGAGCAGCGTCAAGTCGAAAGCCGCGTTGTACGCCACGACCGGGACGCCTGCCTGCCAGTGGCCCGTCAGCGTTTCGGCGATCTGCTCCGCCACCTCGCTCGCCGGACGCCCGTCGGCCGCCGCCCGCTCGCTGCTGATGCCGTGGATCGCCGACGCCTGGGCCGGGATTCGGATCCCCGGGTCCGCGAGCCAGGTGCACCGCCGGACCGGCCGGCCGTCCTCCACGGCGACGACCGCCGCGGTCACGATGCGCGCGTCCAGCGGATCGGTGCCCGTCGTTTCCAGGTCGAAGCCGACCAGCGGCTCACGATGCCAGGCCATGCACTGCCCCCTCGTCTGTGGTACGGACGAAACTCTCGCACGTGGCACTGACAGTCAGGACACCGGTCGGGAGTCGCTCCACACGGACTCGAATTCCTCTCGGTAGGTCTGGAACAGGCCGTGCTCGCTCTCCTGACCGGACCTCACCACGGAAGGCCTGCCACCCCGCAGCACCAGCACGGGGGCCTCCATGCCCCGGGCCCGGCGCAGATACGACTGCACGACCGCGAGACCGTCGGGGCCGTCGCCGTCGACCAGGTAGGCCGTGAAACGAGGCGTCTCGTCGAACACGTGGATCTCGAAGGCCCCGGGGTCGCGCAGCCTCGACCGCACCCGTCGCATGTGCAGGATGTTCATCTCGACCGCGCGGCCCAGTTCGCCCTTCCTGATACCCAGCTCGCGCTCGCGCCGCTTGATCGCGCTGCTTGCGGGGTTGAGGAACAGCAGCCGCACCCGGGCGCCCGCTTCCGCGAGCCGGACAAGCCGCCGCCCCGAGAAGTTCTGCACGAGCAGATTCAGGCCTATGCCGACGGCGTCGAGCCGCCGGGCACCCCCGAAGAGGTCCTCCGCGGGGAGCTGGCGCTGGAGTCTGACCCGGTCCGGGTGGACGGAGACCACGTCCGCGTAGCGGTCGCCCACCAGGTCCTCGACCGCGTCGACCGGCAACCGGTCGGCGGAGGGCACCCCGGCTCCGCTCCCGAGGATCTCGAGCAGCCGGGCCGAGGCCCGTTCGGCCTGGGCCAGTACGGCCTCGTTCAGTGCCCGGTTGCGCGAGACCACGTTCCGCGCCACCTCGAGCTCGTCCAGCGCCAGCTCGACCTCGCGCCGGTCGTCGAAATACGGCTCGAAGCAGGGCCAGTGCTGGACCATCAGCTCCCGCAGCTGCGGCAAAGTGAGGAAGCTGAGCACATTGTCGTCGGCCGGGTCGAGCAGATAGCCCTTGCGGCGCGAGACCTCCCGTACGGCGACGGCCCGCTGCACCCACTCCTGGCCTGCCGGCCCCGCCGCGGCCACGACCCAGTCGTCGCCGTGCACATGCTCGTAGACGGGCCTCAGCACGGCGGCCACGACCGCGCGCAGCCGCTGCTCGACCAGATTCAGCCAGATGTAGGCGCGTCCGGCCCGCTGGGCGCGGGTACGCACCTCGCTCCAGGCCTCCGCGCTCCAGTCCAGTTCGGGTCCAATGTGAGATGCCATATCGACCGGCCTGGCGAGCGACACCGCGCCGGGCGGGACATCGGCCGAGTCCCCCTCATGACCTGCGTCACCGGGGGGTAGCTCCAGCCCTCCCGAGCTCACCCGCGCACCGCCTTCCCGCTCCCCCTCCAACGATCAAGGAAGGGTACTCCGCCCACGGGACGAGGCGCATCCGGAACTCCCGGCTCTTTCCCAACTCCCCGAAACCGGCAGCCCGTTCACGGTGGCGAGATCGTCCGGAGTGGGGGGAATCACCGCTATTGCACCCCTGGCGGCGCCCTGTGTCCGCAGGGTTTACCCGCCCGCGGCCCGCCGGCTCAGACTCCCCGGCACGGGCGACACGGGGGAACCCTGTGTTGACCGGGTCACCGGTTTGGCGGCATACGGTTTTACATGTATTTTTCAGCGTTTACCCGCTCTTTGGCATGGTCACCCGGTAGAACGGGGGTAAGTCCTAGGAGCCGGCCCCACTTTCGGGGAGGATCTGGCCGAAGTGGTCCCCCGCACCCGGATCAGAAGTGGAAGAGTCTTATCTATGCAGGTCTGGCCGGGACAGGCGTATCCCCTCGGTGCCACCTACGATGGCGCCGGCACCAACTTCGCGGTTTACTCAGAGGCCGCGCGGCGCATCGAGCTGTGTCTGCTGCACGACGACGGCTCGGAGACGGCGGTGGAGCTGCGCGAGACCGACGCCTTTGTGCGCCACGCCTATCTGCCGGGCGTGATGCCCGGCCAGCGTTACGGCTTCCGGGTACACGGACCGTATGCGCCGGAGCGTGGGCAGCGGTGCAACTCGGCCAAGCTGCTCCTCGACCCCTACGCACGCGCGATGAGCGGCCGGATCGACTGGGGCGAGGCGGTGTACGGCTACCACTTCGGCCGGCCGGACTCACGCAACGACCTCGATTCCGCCCCGCACACGATGGCCTCCGTCGTCGTCAATCCGTACTTCGACTGGGGCGACGACCGCCCGCCGCGTACGGACTACCACCGCACGGTCATCTACGAGGCCCATGTGAAGGGCCTGACGATGCTGCACCCGGCGCTGCCGCCCGAGCTGCGCGGCACCTACGCCGGGCTGGCCCATCCTGCGGTGATCTCCCACCTCACGGAACTGGGCGTCACGGCACTGGAGTTGATGCCGGTGCATCAGTTCGTCAACGACAACCGGCTGGCGGACGCGGGGCTGAGCAACTACTGGGGTTACAACACCATCGGATTCTTCGCCCCGCACAACAGCTACGCCTCCTGGGGCGACCGCGGGCAGCAGGTGCTGGAGTTCAAGTCCGCGGTCAGGGCCCTGCACCAGGCGGGCATCGAGGTGATCCTCGACGTGGTCTACAACCACACGGCCGAGGGCAACCACCTGGGTCCCACGCTGTCCTTCCGGGGCCTCGACAATGCCTCGTACTACCGGCTGTCCGAGGACAAGCGCTACCACACGGACACCACCGGCACCGGCAATTCCCTGCTGATGCGCTCCCCCCATGTGCTCCAGCTGATCATGGACTCGCTGCGCTACTGGGTCACCGAGATGCACGTGGACGGCTTCCGGTTCGACCTCGCTGCCACCCTGGCCCGCCAGTTCCACGAGGTGGACCGGCTGTCCTCGTTCTTCGACCTGGTCCAGCAGGATCCGGTGGTCAGCCAGGTGAAGTTGATCGCCGAGCCGTGGGACGTCGGCGAGGGCGGCTATCAGGTGGGCAACTTCCCGCCGCTGTGGACCGAATGGAACGGCATGTACCGGGACACGGTCCGCGACCTGTGGCGCGGACAGCCGCGCACGCTGGCCGAGTTCGCCTCCCGGCTGACCGGATCGTCCGACCTCTACCAGGACGACGGCCGGCGCCCGCTGGCCTCCGTCAACTTCGTGACCTGCCACGACGGGTTCACCCTGCGGGACCTGGTCTCGTACAACGAGAAGCACAACGAGGCGAACGGCGAGGGCAACCGGGACGGCGAAAGCCACAACAGGTCGTGGAACTGCGGCGCCGAGGGCGACACCGAGGATCCGGATGTGGTCGAGCTGCGGGGCCGCCAGATGCGGAACTTCATCGCCACCCTGATGCTGTCCCAGGGCGTGCCCATGCTCAGCCACGGCGACGAGTTCGGCCGCACCCAGCGCGGCAACAACAACGCCTACTGCCAGGACTCCGAGCTGTCCTGGGTGCGCTGGCCCTCGTCGACCGAGGAGGAGCCGGGCTCGCTGCTGGCGTTCACCCGGGCGATGGTGTGGCTACGCCGCGACCACCAGGTGTTCCGGCGCCGGCGCTTCTTCCACGGGCGGCCCGTGGAGGGCACGCACGACGAGCTCTCCGACATCGCCTGGTTCACTCCTGAGGGGGTGGAGATGACCCAGCGGGACTGGCAGGCGGCCCATGCCCGGGCCCTGACGGTGTTCCTGAACGGGCATGCGATCTCGGAGCCCGGTCCGAGGGGTGAGCGGATCTCGGACGACTCGTTCCTGCTGATGTTCAACGCGAGCGCCGACGATCTGGACTTCGCGGTGCCGGTCAACCACGGCAGGCAGTGGCAGGTGCTGGTGGACACCGCCCGGCCGGACGGCGTACCACCGGGGCAGGGACCCAAGGTGGCGGCCGGCGAGCGGGTCCGGATGATCGGGCGGAGCCTGGTGGTGCTGCGCCGTCCGGCGTAGCCCGGCGGATACGGATGCTTGGTCGTATCAGGTGAACGTGTCCGGCTCCGGGCACCCCCGGACCTGCGGGATGACACAGATGGCGCCGATGCGGGTACGTACGTTCGCATGACGCCCACCGCCACCTACCGGCTCCAGCTACAGCCGGCCTTCCCCTTCCGGGCCGCCGAGGAAGCAGTGCCGTACCTCGCCCGGCTCGGGGTCTCCCACCTGCATCTGTCCCCGGTACTGGAGGCGGTGCCGGGCTCGGAACACGGCTATGACGTCGTGGACCACTCCCGCGTACGGGAGGAACTCGGGGGCGAGGAGGGACTGCGGTCGCTGGCCGCCACGGCGCGTGAGCACGGTCTGGGTCTCGTGCTCGACATCGTGCCCAACCACATGGCGGCATCGCCCCGGCACAACCGGCCCCTGTGGGAGGTCCTGCGCCAAGGGCCCGGCTCACCGTACGCACGCTGGTTCGACATCGACTGGGAGGCGGGCGGCGGCAAGGTGCTGATGCCGGTGCTCGCCGGACGTCTCGGGGACGAGCTGGACGCGCTGCGCGTCGAGGGACGGGAGCTGCACTACGGGGACCACCGTTTCCCGCTGCGCGAGGGCACCGAAGGGCTGCCGCTGCCGGAGCTGCTGGACGCGCAGTGGTACCGGCTCGGCTGGTGGCGGCTGGCCCGCACGGAGCTCAACTACCGGCGCTTCTTCACCATTTCCGAGCTGATCGCGGTCCGGGTCGAGGACCCGGAGGTGTTCGCCGCCACCCACGCCAAGATCCTCGAGCTGGTGCGGGACGAGGTCGTCGACGGACTGCGGATCGACCACCCGGACGGTCTCGCCGACCCCGAGGAGTATCTGCACCGGCTGGACGAGGCGAGCAGCGGCTGCTGGACGGTGGTGGAGAAGATCCTCACCGGAGGCGAGCGGCTTCCGTCGTCGTGGCCGGTCGCCGGGACGACCGGCTATGACGCGCTGCACCGGATCGACGGGGTCTTCACCGACGCCGACGGGTTCGGGGAACTGCTGAGCGTCTACCGGGACTTCACCGCTCCCGCCGGCGACCGGGGCGGCTACTGGGGCGCCACGGCGCGCCGCGCCGCCTACAAGGTGGTGACCCACGAGCTGGTGGCGGAGACCGAGACCCTCGCGCGGCTGGCGCAGCGGGTGTGCGGGGCTGACCCCGCCCTGCGCGACCACGCGCCCTGGGCGCTGCGCACGGCGATCCGGGAGCTGCTGGTGCGGATGCCGGTCTATCGCGCCTACCGCACGGGCGGGGAGGCGGTGCTCACGGCGGACCTCGCGCTGCGTGCCAAGGGGGTGTTCGCGGTCCCCGAGGAAGCGGACGCGGTGGATGTGATCCGGGATCTGGCGCTGGGCCTCGGGGAGACCGGTCACGGCCCCGCGCAGTCCGCGTTCCGCGCCCGCTTCGCCCAGACCTCTTCCGCGCTGCGCGCCAAGTCCGTCGAGGACACCGCCTTCTACCGGTACTCGCCGCTGCTGTCCGCCAACGAGGTGGGCGGGGATCCCGGGCAGCCGGCGGTGAGCCCCGCGGATTTCCACGCCTACTGTGACCGGATCGCCCGGGACTGGCCCGCCACGGGCACGGTGCTGTCCACCCATGACACCAAGCGCAGCGCGGATGTCCGGGCCAGGATCGCGGTGCTGTCCCAGTGCCCGGGGCGCTGGCGGCAGTTGCTGACCGAGTTGTCACCGGTGGCCGCGCCCGATCCTCATCTGGCGTGGGTGGCCTGGCAGACGGCGTTCGGCCTCGGGATCCCCCGTGCGGACCGGATCGGGCCCGCGCTGCTGAAATCCGTACGGGAGGCGGGCCTGCACACCAGCTGGACCGAGCCCGATCCGGCGTACGAGCGTGCGGTGGAGGAGTTCGTGGCGGCGGGGCCCACGGGGCCGCCGCTGTACACCCTGGCGGTGTTCACCCGAGCACTCGACGGGCATGTACGGGCGAACGCCCTGGGCTCCGCGCTGGTCCAGCTCACCATGCCGGGGGTGCCAGAGCTGTACCAGGGCACCGAGCACCGGTATCTCGCTCTGGTCGACCCGGACAACCGGGAGCCGTTCCGCGAGCGCCCACCGGACGAGAAGGCGGCTCTCACTCGTACGGCGCTGGGGCTGCGGCGCCGTCGCCCCGAGGTGTTCGGCGCGCCCGGCGGGTACGCGCCGCTGGCGGCCACGGGGCCGGCGGCGGCGCACTGTCTGGCGTTCAGCCGGGCGGGCCAGGTGGTGACGGCGGTGACCCGGCTCTCGCTGCGGCTTGAGGCGGGAGGTGGCTGGGGCGGGACCTCGCTGACCCTTCCGGAGGGGCGCTGGGCCGATCTGCTGTGTCCTGGGCGGGAGTTCACGGGCGGGGACGGCGACCGGGCGGGCGTACCGCTGGCGGAGCTGTTCGCCGAGCGTCCGGTGGCCCTGCTGGAGCGGGTCGCGGGGAGCTGAGCCGGGCCGGTCGCCCGGAGTGGTCCGCGACCCGCCCCCCGCTCAGCCTGCCGCTTCCCCGGCGACCGGGTCCGTCCCTCCCATCCGGTCGGCCGGGCGGCGCCCCTTGGGCTGCTGCGGCTCCGGCAGGACCGGTGCGGGCGGCAGCGGGAGCCGCATCGGCTTACCGGCCTTCACGGTGAACAGCTCGCCGTGGTGGAGCAGCGTGAGCGGTTCCCCCTCGACCAGGGTGTAGTGGGCCCCGGAGTGCCGGATGTCCACCTGCAGTGCGCGTCCCCGGATGAGCAGGGTGAACTTCACCCCGGTCAGCGCCTCCGGCAGCCGCGGGGAGAACCCGAGGCAGCCCGGCTTCCCCTCCCCGGTGGTGTGGTGGTGCCGCAGCCCGCCGAAGCCCATCACCAGGGCCATCCAGGTCCCCGCGAGGGAGGCGATGTGCAGCCCGTCGCGGGTGTTGTGCTCCAGGTTCTCCAGATCCATCAGGGCGGCCTCGCCCAGATAGTCGTAGGCCAGCCTCAGTTGCCCGGTCTCCGCCGCGAGCACGGCCTGGCAGCATGCCGAGAGCGAGGAGTCCCGCACGGTCAGCGCCTCGTAGTAGGCGAAGTTGCGCGCCTTCTCCTCCGCCGTGAAGTCGTCCCCGCAGGTCGCCATGGCGAACACCAGGTCCGCCTGCTTGACCACCTGCTTGCGGTAGAGGTCGAAGTAGGGGAAGTGCAGCAGCAGCGGATACTGCTCGGCGGTCGTGGAATCGAAGTCCCAGCGCTGGAACCCGGTGAACCCTGCCGACTGCTCGTGCACCCCGAGCGTGTCGTTGTACGGCACGGCCATCCGGGCGGCGGCGTCGCGCCAGGCGGCCGTCTCCTCCTCGTCGACGCCGAGCTCCTCGGCCCGGTCGGGGTGGCGGGTCGCCGTCTCGGCCGCGACCCGCAGATTCCGCCGTGCCATCACGTTGGTGTACAGGTTGTCGCGGGCAATGGCGCTGTACTCGTCGGGGCCGGTGACACCGTCGATGTGGAAGACGCCCTCCGCGTCATGGTGGCCCAGCGAGCGCCACAGCCGGGCGGTGTGCACCAGCAGTTCCAGGCCCGGACCGCGCTCGAACGCCTCGTCGCCGGTGGCGTTCACATAGCGCGCCACGGCGTAGGCGATATCGGCGTTGATGTGGAAGGCCGCCGTGCCGGCGGGCCAGTAGGCGGAGCACTCCGCACCGGTGATGGTCCGCCAGGGGAATGCGGCGCCCGCGAACCCGAGCTGATGGGCCCGGTCGCGGGCCGCTGGCAGGGTGGCGTGGCGCCAGCGCAGTACGGGGGCGACGGCCTGGGGTGCCGTGTAGGTGAGCATCGGCAGCACGAAGGACTCCACGTCCCAGAAGGAGTGCCCGTCGTATCCGGTGCCGGTCAGGCCCTTGGCGGGGATGGCCCGCTGCTCCCCCCGCGCGGCGGCCTGAAGCACATGGAAGAGGGAGAAGCGCACCGCCTGCTGGATCTGCGCGTCACCGTCCACCTCGACGTCCGCGCAGGACCAGAAGTGGTCCAGGTAGGCACGCTGCTCGGCGAGCAGCCCCTCCCAGCCGGTGCTGCGGGCGGCGGCCACGGCCGCGTGGACCTGGTCCTGGAGTGCGGTCAGCGAGCGCTCCGCCGACCAGCCGTAGCCCACGAACTTCACCAGCCGCAGCCGCTTGCCGGGGGCCAGTGTGGCGGTCACCGTGACCCTGCTGACGTCCGGTTCGCTGTCGGCCGACCAGCTCGTCCCCTCGGGGCCCTCGATGATGTGGTCGGCGCCGACGGCCACCCGCTGGCCGCTGTCCCTGGTCCGGTGCACCAGGCGCAGCCGGGTGTCCCGGGCGAAGTCCTCCTCGGACTCCAGCGGTGAGTCGATCGCGGCGGCGACCCGGGGGTCGCCGGTGTCGTGCGGGACGGCCTCGTTGGCGATGAGTTCCGACTGGACGGCCACGGTGGACTCGCCGTTCAGCACCTCCACCTCGTAGGCGACCGCGGCGATGGCCCGCTGGGTGAGGGACACCATCCGGTGCGAGGTGATACGGACGGCGCGCCCGGCGGGCGTGGTCCACTCGGCGGTACGGCGCAGGACTCCGGTCCGGAAGTCCAGCACGCGTTCGTGGGAGGTCAGTTCGCCGTAGCGCAGATCGCAGGGGTGGTCGTCCACCAGCAGCCGGATGATCTTTCCGTCCGTGACGTTGATCAGCGTCTGGCCGGACTCGGGATAGCCGTATCCGGCCTCCGCGTAGGGCAGCGGATGGAGCTCGTGCACCCCGTTGAGATACGAGCCCGGCAGCCCGTGCGGCTCCCCCTCGTCCAGGTTGCCGCGCCAGCCGACATGGCCGTTGGACAGGGCGAACACCGACTCGCTCTGGGCGAGTACGTCGAGGTTCAGCTCGGTCTCGCGCAGGCACCAGGGTTCGACGGCGAACGCGGAGTGGTTGATCACCGCGCCTCCAGCAGCTCGGAGAGGTCGTCGACGACGATGCCCGCGCCGTGCCGGCGCAACTCCTCGGCCTGCCCGGTCCGGTCGACGCCCACGACGAGTCCGAAGCCTCCGGCGCGCCCGGCCTCCACTCCGGCGAGCGCGTCCTCGAAGACGGCGGCCGTCTCCGGCTCGACGCCGAGGACGCGGGCCGCGGCCAGATAGGTGTCCGGCGCGGGTTTGCCGCGCAGGTGGTGCTCGCGGACGGTGATCCCGTCGATGCGTTCCTCGAAGAGCTCCTCGATACCTGCGGCGATCAGCACATCGCGGCAATTGGCACTGGACGAGACCACCGCACGGTGCAGGCCGGCGTCCCGGGCGGCGCGGACGTAGGCCACCGAACCCTCGTACGCCTCGACGCCCTGTTCGCGGATCCTGCGCAGCACCATCTCGTTCTTGCGGGTGCCCAGACCGTTCACGGTCTCCTGGTCCGGCCCGTCGTCGGACGTGCCCTCCGGCAGTTCGACTCCGCGTGAGGCGAGGAAAGTGCGGACCCCGTCCTCGCGGGGCAGGCCGTCCACGTACTGGTCGTAGTCGCGGACGGCGTCGAACGCCACGAAGGGCGCGCCCTCCCGCTCGGCACGGGTGCGCAGATAGTCGTCGAACATCTCCTTCCACGCGGCGGCGTGCACCTTCGCGGTGCGGGTGAGCACGCCGTCGAGGTCGAACAGGCAGGTCCGTACGTGATCCGGAAGACCGAGCATGCATCCGAGGCTAAGGGCTGTCGGGTCGGCCCTGGCGGATCAGCGCGCGGATGGCGTCACCGATGGTCCGGCAGACTCCAGTGGTACGGGGCGATCAGCCGGTTGATGCTCTCCGGACCCCAGGAGCCCGGGGCGTACGGCTCCACCGGGCGCGGGTGCTCGAGGAGCGGGGCGGACGCCGCCCAGAGGCGCTCGATCCCGTCGGCGCGGGTGAACAGCGACTGGTCGCCGAGCATCGCGTCCAGGATGAGGCGCTCATAGCCTTCGAGGGCGTACATCGCGTTGAAGGAGTCGGCGTAGTTGAACACCATCTCGGCCTCGTCCAGGCGCATCGCGGGGCCCGGCTCCTTCACCAGGAAACGGATGGCGACCCGGCCGGGGTCGTTGAAGTCGATCACCAGTTCGTTGTTGCGGGGCTCCCCGGAGTCATGCGCGGTGCACGGGAACATCCGCAGGGCCGGTTCCCGGAACCCGAGGGTCACCACATGCCGGCCCTCGGCGAGGGACTTGCCGGAGCGCAGATAGAACGGCACTCCGGCCCACCGCCAGTTGTCGAGTTCCACGCGCAGTGCCACGAAGGTCTCGGTGTCCGAGTGCGGGTCGACCCCGGGCTCGTCGCGGTAGCCCTCGTACTGGCCGCGTACGACATGCTCCGGGTCCAGCGGCCGCATGGTCTCGAAGACCTTGGTCTTCTCGTCGCGCAGGCACTTGGCGTTGAGGCTGGTGGGGGGCTCCATCGCCACGAACCCGAGCAGCTGGAAGAGATGAGTGACGATCATGTCCCGGAAGGTCCCGGTCCCTTCGAAGAACTGCGCGCGGCCCTCGATGCTGAGCTTCTCGGGTACGTCGATCTGCACATGGCTGATGTGGTCCCGGTTCCAGACGGGCTCGAGGAAGCCGTTGGCGAACCGCAGCGCGAGGATGTTGTCGACGGACTCCTTGCCGAGGAAGTGGTCGATGCGGAACACCCGTGACTCGGCGAAGACGGAGTGGATGGTGGCGTTGAGGGCCTCGGCCGATGCCAGGTCCGTGCCGAACGGCTTCTCCACGATGACCCGTCCGTTTTCGGCGAGACCGGTCGCGCCCAGCATCTCGATGACGGAGGGGAAGGCCTTCGGCGGCACGGCGAGGTGGAACAGGCGCCGCGGGGAGCCGCCGATGGCCTCCTCGGCGTCCCTGACGGCCGCGAGCAGCGGGCCGGGGTCGTCGGGGTCCTCCGCCCCGAAGGTCAGGGCGTCCTCGAACCGCTGCCAGTCCTCACCCTCGGGCTTCGAGCGGCCGAACTCGGCGACCGCCTCGCGGGCCCGTTTGCGGAACTCGTCGTCGCTGAGTGCCGCCTGGGACGGTGCGGAGCCGACGATCCGGTAGCGGGCCGGCATCAGACCGGCCTTGGCGAGGTGGAACAGGCCCGGCAGGAGCTTGCGCCGGGCGAGGTCGCCGGTCGCGCCGAACAGCACGACGACATGGTCGTCGGGGACCGGGACGCCGTTGCCCGACTGGTGCGCCGCCTGGCTTGCCGCCTCGCTCGCTTCCTGGTTCGTCTCCTGAACGTGTGCGGGACCGGACATCGCTCACCCCGCCTTCTCGGCGTGACCGCCGAACTCGCCGCGCATCGCCGAGAGCACCTGGTCGGTGAACTCGCCGAGCCTGCGGGACTCGAACCGCTGGATCAGCGCCGCGGTGATCACCGGCGCCGGCACGCTCTCGTCCACCGCCGCCAGCACCGTCCAGCGGCCCTCGCCGGAGTCGGAGACCCGCCCGGTGAACTCGTCGAGGCCCGGAGAGCGGGCCAGTGCGTCGGCGATCAGATCGACCAGCCAGGAGCCGACCACCGAGCCGCGCCGCCACACCTCGGCGACCTCTCCCACATCGATGGTGTACGGGTACGCCTCGGGCTCGCGCAGTGGGGCGGTCTCGGCGTCGACGGTGCGGTTGGTGAGCCCCGCGTCCGCGTGCTTGATGATGCTGAGGCCCTCGGCGATGGCGGCCATCATGCCGTACTCGACCCCGTTGTGGACCATCTTCACGAAGTGGCCCGCTCCGTTGGGTCCGCAGTGCAGATAGCCCTCGGGCGCTGTGCCGTCGGTCCGGGTCCTGCCGGGCGTGGGCTCGGCGAGGCCCTTGCCGGGGGCGATGGTGCGGAAGACCGGGTCGAGCCGGGCCACGGCTTCGTCGTCGCCGCCGATCATCAGGCAGTATCCGCGTTCCAGGCCCCAGACACCGCCTGAGGTCCCGCAGTCGACGTAGTGGATACCGCGAGGGGCCAGCTCCTGGGCCCGGGTCATGTCGTCCCGGTAGTACGAGTTGCCGCCGTCGATCACGGTGTCACCGGTGTCGAGCAGCCCGGCGAGCTCGTCCAGGGTCTTCTGCACCACACCGGCGGGCAGCATCAGCCAGACGTTGCGAGGCTGCTCCAGCTTGCCGACGAAGTCCTGGAGGGACGAGGCCGCCGTGGCGCCTTCCTTCTCGAGCTCCTTGACGGCCTTGGTGTCCAGGTCGAACACGACGCAGTGATGGCCGTCGCGCATCAGCCGGCGTACCAGGTTGGCGCCCATCCGGCCGAGGCCGATCATGCCGAGCTGCATGGGTGTGTCAGTGGTCATGGCCGACCCCGTTCTCGTGACCGCTCTTGTGACCGCTCTTGTGACCGTTTCCGTGCCCGTTCTTGAGGGCGCGGTAGTGGCGGATGAGTGCGTTGGTGGACGAGTCGTGTCGCAGCTCCGGCTCCCGGTCGGCGGTGAGCTCCGGGATGATCTCGGCTGCCAGGACCTTGCCGAGCTCGACGCCCCACTGGTCGAAGGAGTCGATGTTCCAGACGGTGCCCTGGGTGAACACGTTGTGCTCGTAGAGCGCGACCAGCCGGCCCAGCACACGCGGCGTGAGCTTCTCCGCCAGCAGCACGGTGGAGGGCCGGTTGCCCTCCATCACCCGGTGGGGCACGACCTCGGGGGCGGTGCCCTCCGCGCGTACCTCCTCCTCGGTGCGGCCGAAGGCGAGCGCCTGGGCCTGGGCGAAGATGTTGGACGACAGGATGTCGTGGTGATCGCCCAGCGGGTTGAGGCTCTTGCCGAAGCCGATCAGGTCGACCGGGATCAGCCGGGTGCCCTGGTGCATCAGCTGGTAGAAGCTGTGCTGGCCGTTGGTGCCCGGCTCGCCCCAGTAGACGGGGCCGGTGTCGTAGTCCACCCGGTCGCCGCCGAGGGTCACGTGCTTGCCGTTGGACTCCATGGTGAGCTGCTGGAGATAGGCGGGGAAGCGGCTCAGATACTGCTCGTACGGCATCACGCCGACCGTCTGGGCGCCGAAGAAGTCCGCGTACCAGACCGCGAGCAGGCCCATCAGCACCGGCAGGTTCCGCTCCAGCGGGGCGGTCCGGAAGTGCTCGTCCATGTCGTGGAAACCGGCAAGCAGCTCACGGAACAGCTCGGGGCCGATGGCCAGCATGGTCGACAGGCCGATGGCCGAGTCCATCGAGTAGCGTCCGCCGACCCAGTCCCAGAAGCCGAACATGTTGTCGGTGTCGATACCGAAGGCGGCGACCCGTTCGGCGTTGGTGGACACGGCGGCGAAGTGCCGGGCGACGGCCTCCTCACCGAGCCGTCCCACCAGCCAGTCCCGTGCCGAGTGGGCGTTGGTGAGGGTCTCCAGCGTGCCGAACGTCTTGGACGAGACGATGAACAGGGTCTCGTCGGCTGACAGGTCGCGCAGCGCCTCCACGAGATCGGTCGAGTCGACGTTGGAGACGAAGCGGAACGTCATGTCGCGGCTGGTGTAGTGGCGCAGCGCCTCGTACGCCATCACCGGGCCGAGGTCGGAGCCGCCGATACCGATGTTGACGACATTGCGGATCGGCTTCCCGGTCGCGCCCCGCCACTGCCCCGAGCGCACCCGCTCCGTGAACGCGGCCATCCGGTCGAGCACGCCGTGGACCTCGCGTACGACGTCGGTGCCGTCGACGACCAGGGAGCTGCCCTGGGGCATGCGCAGGGCGATGTGCAGCACGCGCCGGTTCTCCGACACGTTGATGCGGTCCCCGCGGAACATCTCGTCCCGGTGGTGCTCGAGGCGGGACTCCCGGGCGAGGTCCAGCAGCAGGCCCATGGTCTCGTCGGTGACCAGGTGCTTGGAGTAGTCGAGATACAGCCCGGCGGCCTCGGCGCACAGCCGCTCGCCGCGTCCGGGGTCATCGGCGAACAGCGACCGCAGATCGTGCGCGGCGACCTCCTCGTGGTGCCGTTCCAGCGCCTGCCATGCGGGGCGCTTGCGGAGCAGAGTGGCCGTCATCGGGTCATCGCCTCCTGCGGGCGTGCGAGTACTTCACGCGCGGCCTCGGCCACCCGCTCGGGGGTGAAGCCGAACTTGGTCAGCAGTTGTTTGAGGGGTGCGGAGGCGCCGAAGGTGTGCATGCCGATGAGCGCGCCGCCGTCGCCGACGTAGCGGTCCCAGCCGAAGGTCGAAGCCTGCTCGATGCCGACCCGCGCGGTGACGTGCGGCGGCAGCACCTGGTCGCGGTACTCCCTGGGTTGACGGTCGAACAGCTCCCAGCAGGGCATGCTGACCACGCGGGCCTGGATGCCCTCGGCCGCCAGCTCTTCCCGGGCGGACAGTGCGAGGTGCACCTCCGAGCCCGTGGCGAGCAGGATCACCTCGGGCTCGCCCGACGGCGCGTCGGCCAGTACGTAGGCGCCCAGGGCCACTCCGGACGCGGCGGCGAGCCGAGACCGGTCGAGGGTGGGGAGCGCCTGGCGGGAGAGCACCAGCGCCGCGGGCTCATGGCGCAGTCCGGCGACCAGCCGCCAGGTCTCGGTGACCTCGTTGGCGTCGCAGGGACGGAACACCAGGAGTCCGGGCATCGCCCTCAGTCCGGCAATCTGTTCGACCGGCTGGTGGGTGGGGCCGTCCTCGCCGACGCCGATGGAGTCATGGGTGAAGATGTGCACGACCGGGATCTCCATCAGCGCGGAAAGCCGGATGGCGGCCTTGGCGTAGTCGGAGAAGATCAGGAACCCGGACCAGTACGACCGCAGTTTGGTCAGGGCCATCCCGTTGGCCAGGGCGGCCGAGGCGTGCTCCCGTACGCCCAGGTGGAGATTGCGCCCGTACGGCTCGTCCGGCTCGGAGTCCCCCGCTCCCTCGAAGGTGAGCCGGGTCTTGGTGGACGGCGCCAGGTCCGCCGACCCGCCGACGATCCAGGGCACCCGCTCGGCGAGGGCGTTGAGCACCCGGCCGGACGACTCCCTGGTGGCCAGGCCCTTGGGGTCGGCGGGGAAGTCGGGGACCTTGCTGTCCCAGCCGTTCGGCAGTTCGCGGCGCTGCATGCGCTGGATCTCGTCGGCGAGCCCGGGCCAGGCCGCGCGATAGGCCTCGAACCGCTTCTCCCAGGCACCGCGCAGCTCGGCGCCGCGGGCGCCGATGCCCTGCTCGAAGCGGGTACGGACCTCGTCGGGGACCCAGAACTCGCGGTCCTCGGGCAGTCCGAGGAAACGCTTGGCCGTCCGTACGCCCTCCGGTCCCAAAGGAGATCCATGGGCCTTCGGCGAGTCCTCCACGGGCGAGCCGTAGCCGATGTGACTGTGCACCAGGATCAGTGTGGGGCGCTCGGACTCGGCCCGGAAGGTGTGGAAGGCGCGGTCCACGGCGTCCAGGTCGTTGGCATCGGCGACGGTGGTCACGTTCCAGCCGTACGCGAGGAAGCGGGCGGCCACGTCCTCGGTGAAGGCGATCCCGGTGTGCCCCTCGATGGTCACCCGGTTGGAGTCGTAGATCCAGCACAGGTTCGCCAGTTGCTGGTGTCCGGCGAGGGAGGCGGCCTCGGAGGCGATGCCCTCCATCATGCAGCCGTCACCGGCGAGCGCGTACACGTCGAAGTCGAAGAGCGGGAAGTCGTCGCGGTTGTAGCGGGCGGCCAGCCAGCGGCCCGCCATCGCCATGCCGACGGAGGTGGCGACGCCCTGGCCCAGCGGCCCGGTCGTGGTCTCCACCCCGCTGGTCCACCGGTACTCGGGGTGTCCGGGGCAGCGGGAGCCGAGCTGCCGGAATGACTTCAGGTCGTCGAGAGTGACCGCGGGGCGCCCGAGCACCTCGTAGTCGGGGTCGACCGCCCGTACCCCGGTCAGGTGCAGCAGGGACCAGAGCAGTGTGGAGGCGTGGCCTTCGGAGAGCACGAAGCGGTCCCGGTTCGGCCAGATCGGGTCCGCGGGGTCGAACCTCAGATACCGCTGCCAGAGCGTGTAAGCGACGGGCGCGATGCCCATCGGCGTGCCCGGGTGCCCGGATGCGGCCTTCTCCACGGCGTCCATGCACAGGCCGCGGATGGTGTTCACCGACAGCGTGTCCAGGTCGATGTCCAGCGTGGTCATATGCGCTCCCGTTTCCGGCAGGTACGGCGGGTACCCGGGCTCGGCGGACTGATGCGGGGCCGGTGGGCGGTCGGGGGGACCCGGCGACCCACGTCCGGGCGCTCCCCGCCCGCCGCACGGCACGGACGATCCTCATGCCAGCCTGGCCGCAATATCCGATCTCGTGCTCACCCGCGAGGGGTGAACAGGGCTGCGGGCGGAGGCCCTCGTCAGGTGGGTGTCAGGCGTGCGGCACCACGGCCACCGGGCAGGCGGCGTGGTGGAGCACGGCGTGCGCGATGGAACCGATGTGGGACCCTTTGGCGGCCCGGCGCCGGCCCACGACCACCAGGGCGGCGTCCGCCGCCGACTCCACGAGCCGGTCGGCGGGACGGCCGGGCGCAGCGTCCTCGGTCACCTCGACCTGCGGGAACTTGTCCCGGTAGGGGCGTACGGCCGCCGCCAGCTCAGTCTCCCGTTCCCCGCGCACCTCGGCTTCACGGTGGTGGAAGGCGGGGCCGTGCCAGGTGTGCAGGATGTGAAGCGGGGCACTGTGCTTGGCCGCGAAGTCGAAGGCGAACGCCAGCAGCTCACCGCCGTCGTCACCATGTCCGACGTCGAGACCCACGACGATCTCGCCACGCTCGGCGCGGCCCGCGCCGGGGCCCTCCTCGCCGTAGCCCGGACGCACCAGCACCACGGGGCGCTTGGCGTCCGCCACGACCTCCTGTCCCACCGAGCCCACGATGAAACCGGAGGCGCTGCCGAGCGCGGACGACCCGAGCACCAGCAGTTCCGAGTCGGAGCCCACGTCCACCAGCAGCCGGACGGGGGCGTCCTCGGTCTCCTCCGGGGACGTGCTGATCCCCGGCCTGCGGGTGTGGGCCCGCTGCTCGGCCGCGGCCAGCAGGCTGCGGTCCTCCTCGCCCTGCGCCTCGCGCGTCGGCTTCACGGCCTGGAGCCGGTGCTCCTGCCAGCGCGACGCGTACACCAGGCGAAGGCCCGTGCCCCGCAGCGCGGCCTCGTCGGCCGCCCAGTCGATGGCCGACATGCTCTCGCCGGAACCGTCCACTCCCACAGCGATGGGTAGGGACATGGTGGTCCTCCTTGCCTCGGGGCACGTGCGCAGAGCCGTCACGGACCACCGCGCACAAGGACGCCTCAGAACGAAGCTACCGAGGAGCGCCGGGTGCCGCGATTCAGAGCGTCACGTACGGTGAGTGAGGGCCCCGACCGGGTCGGGCAGGGAGCAGGGGGCGCAGGCGGCTGCTCAGCGGGCGGCGAGGCGGAAGCTCATCCGCCCGAAGCCCACCACATCCCCGGCCTGGACCACGACCGCGCCGGTGACCCTGCGGTCGTTGACCGTGGTGCCGTTGGTGGAGCCGAGGTCGCGCAGCACCCACAGCCCGCCGCGCCGCGTCAGTTCGGCGTGCAGCCGGGAGACCGACTCATGGCTCAACCGCAGCCCGTTGGACGGGTCCCGGCCGATGCGCAGGGGATACGGTCCGGGCTCGGGCAGGAGCAGCGGGGGCAGCTTCTCCGCCTGCCAGGCACGGCCGAGCCGCACGGAGAAGGCGGACACCCTGCCGACCGCGCCGAACAGCTTCTTCGCCAGTCGCCCTTCGCTGCGCAGATCGGCGGTGAGCGCCCGCAGTTCATCGGGGCTGCTCGCAGCGAGGGCCAGCTCCACCCGCCGTACGAACGTATCGTGCGAGAGCCTGCCCTGGACCGCGCCCTCCCGGAGTCTGACCAGCGCACGGTCCCGGTCCGCGTCCGAGACGCGGGCGGGATATGTCTGGAACTCGAAGGAGGACGTCACACAGCTGATTGTCGGGCCGGATGCCCCGAGGTGTCCAGAAGCACCGGCCTGGCGGCCGACCGGTGCCCGGCGGGACGTCACGACCGATTGGCCGGGCCGGTCAGTGCCGGGATCGCTGGGCGCGGATCATGTCCCGGTACCACGTGTAGGACGCCTTGGGGGTGCGTTCGAGGGTCTCGTAGTCGACGTGGACCAGTCCGAAGCGCTGTGACGCGCCCTCGACCCACTCGATGTTGTCGGTCAACGACCAGACGAAGTAGCCGCGTACGTCCACTCCCTCCTCGATCGCCCCGTGCAGCGCGCGCAGATGGCCGTCCAGATAGGCGATGCGACGGCCGTCGTCGAGCCCGTCGTACGAACAGCCGTTCTCGGTGATGTGCACGGGCGGCAGCCGGTCCCCGTAGCGCTCCTTGAGCGTGACGAGGAGTTCGCGCAGTCCGTCGGGGACCACGGGCCAGCCGAAGTGGGTGCGTTCCGCGCCTTCGATCTCCCGGAGCCCGAAGGGCAGCCCTTCGGGCATGCCGAGTCCGGCGTACGAGTCCAGGGCCTCCGGTGCCGGGGCTCCGACCAGCATGGGGCTGTAGTAGTTGATGCCGTACCAGTCCAGGGGCTGGGAGATCAGAGCGAGGTCGTCGGCGACCGGCCCGGGCATCAGGCCGTCGAAGCCCTCGGGGTAGCGGCCCGTCAGCAGCGGGTCGGCGAAGAGCCAGTTGGTGAGGGTGTCGTAGATCTCGGCACCGGCGCGGTCCTCCTCGCTTGCGCTCGCGGCCCGTACGGGCGAGTGGGAGACCGCGAGGCCGACGGCACCGGCGCCCGCCTCGCGCAGGGCCTGGACGGCGAGGCCATGAGCGAGCAGCTGGTGGTGGGCGGCGGGCAGGGCGTCGAAGAGGAGCTGTTTTCCGGGCGCGTGCTCCCCGAGCGCATAGCCGAGCAGAGTGACTTCGGCCGGTTCGTTGATGGTGATCCACATGGGGACGCGGTCGGCGAGGCGGTCGGCGACGACGGCGGCGTAGTCGGCGAAGCGGGCGGCGGTGTCCCGGTTCAGCCAGCCGCCCGCCTCGTCCAGAGGCAGCGGGGTGTCCCAGTGGTAGAGGGTCGGCGCGGGCGTGATGCCGTGGGCGCACAGTTCGTCGACGAGGCGGTCGTAGAAGCCCAGCCCGGCCGGGTTGACCGGACCGCTGCCGCCGGGGATCACCCGGGGCCAGCTGATGGAGAAGCGGAAGGCGCCCGCGCCGAGCCCGGCGAGCAGGGCGACATCCTCGCGGTAGCGCTCATGGAAGCCGGTGCCCCGGGCGGCGTCGGCGCCGTCCTTGATGCGGCCGGGCTGTGCGGCGAAGGCGTCCCAGCCGGACGGGCCCTTGCCGTCGGAGTCGGTGGCGCCCTCGGTCTGGAAGGCGGAGGCGGACGCGCCCCACACGAATCCCGGTGGGAAGGCGGGCAGCGCGGTGGCGAGCGGCGCAGTCACGGGCGGCGGTACGGGCTGCGGTGTCATGGCCGGGACCCTAGTACCGGCGAGTAGCCCTCCTCCAGACCCCGGGACTTGCCAGGATGGACGGAGTGCCACCGATACGGAGCTGACGGACCAACGGATCACCGTACTGACGGACCGACACGACAGGGGATGCGCCAGTGCTGTTCGAGGTGTGGGCGCCGCACGCCCGGGACCGGGTCGTGCTGTGGCTGGACGATACGCGGCAACCGATGCGACGCGATCCCGAGCGCAAGGGCTGGTGGACAGCGGAGGTCGACGCGGTCGACGGCACGCGCTACGGCTTCCTGCTGGACGACGGCCCGCTGCTGCCGGACCCGCGTTCACGCCGCCAGCCCGACGGACCTGATGGGCCGAGCGCGGTGGTCGCCCCGGACGCGTACGTCTGGAGCAGCGACGACTGGCCGGGACGCGGACTCACAGGTGCGGTGCTGTACGAGCTGCATGTGGGCACCTGCACGCGGGAGGGCACGCTGGACGCCGCGGCGGAGCGGCTGCCCGAGCTGGTGCACCTGGGCATCACCCATGTGGAGCTGATGCCGGTGTGTCCCTTCCCCGGGGTGCACGGATGGGGGTACGACGGGGTGGCGCCCTGGGCCGTGCACGAGCCGTACGGCGGGCCCGCCGCCCTCAAGCGCTTCGTCGACGCGGCGCACGGCCTGGGGCTCGGGGTGGTCCTGGACGTGGTCCACAACCATCTGGGGCCCTCGGGCAACCATCTGCCCTCCTTCGGCCCGTATCTCACGGACACCCATCACACCCCGTGGGGCTCGGCGATCAACCTGGACGCCCCCGGCTCGGACGAGGTGCGCGCCTATCTGGTGGGCAGCGCGGTGGCCTGGCTGCGTGACTACCGGATGGACGGGCTGCGGCTGGACGCGGTCCACGCCCTCGTCGACAACCGTGCGCTCACGTTCCTGGAGGAGCTGTCGGCCGCGGTGGACGCCTTCGGCGCCGACGTACACCGCCCGGTGTTCCTCATCGCCGAATCGGACCTGTGCGATCCCCGTACGACCACACCGCGCGAGGAGGGCGGGCTCGGGCTGCACGCCCAGTGGAACGACGACTTCCACCATGCCCTGCACACCGCCCTGACCGGCGATTCCCGCGGATACTACGCGGACTTCGCCCGCGCCCCGCTGGCCGCGCTCGCCAAGACGTTCGGGCATGTCTTCTTCCACGACGGGACCTACTCGGCCTTCCGGGGCCGGACCCACGGGCGTCCGGTCGAGCTGAGCCGCACCCCGGCGCACCGCTTCCTGGGTTATGCCCAGACCCATGACCAGATCGGCAACCGCGCGATGGGCGACCGGCTGTCCGCGCGGCTCTCCCCCGGTCTGCTGGCGTGCGCGGCGGCGCTGGTTCTGACGGCGCCGTTCACCCCCATGCTGTTCATGGGTGAGGAGTGGGGGGCCGCCACACCCTGGCAGTACTTCACCGACCACACCGACCCCGAGCTGGCGGAGGCCGTGCGCCAGGGCCGGCGGCGGGAGTTCGCCGGGCACGGCTGGTCGGCGGACGACATCCCGGACCCTCAGGACCCGGCGACCCGGGAGCGCTCCTGCCTGGACCGTACCGAGCGGGAGCGCGAGCCCCACACCCGGCTGCTGGCCTGGTACCGCGAGCTGATCGCCCTGCGCCGATCCCAGCCGGACCTCTCCGACCCCGATCTGGCGGCGGTACGGATCGCCTACGACGAGGAGGCGCGGTGGTTCGTGTTCCGCCGCGGTGACCTCAGGGTCGCGGTCAACCTGGGCGAGGCCCCGGCCGTGATCCCGCTGGGCGGCGGCCCGGCCCGGGTGCTCGCGGTGTGGAACGGAGTCCGGGCACCGGGGCCTGACGGGACGCTGGAACTGCCGGGCGAGTCATGTGTGGTGCTCGCGGACGAGTGAGCAGCGAGGCCTACTCGACGATCGCCAGCTCGCGCGGGGTGTTGTTGAAGCGCCGTCCGCCGCTCTCCGTGACGGTGACGATGTCCTCGATCCGTACTCCGAAGCGCCCCGGCAGATAGATCCCCGGCTCGATCGAGAAGCACATACCGGGCACCAGCGGCTGCTCCTCGCCCTCGATCAGGTACGGCGGCTCATGGGTGGTGACGCCGATGCCGTGACCGGTGCGGTGGATGAAGTACACGCCGTACCCGGCCGCCTCGATGACCGCGCGGGCGGCCCGGTCGACGTCCTGGCACGGCGCCCCGGGACGAACGGCGTCGAACCCGGCCTGCTGCGCGGCGCGCACCACATCGTGGACCCACGCTTCCTCGGCGGTCGGTTCACCCACATGGACGGTGCGGGTGGTGTCGGAGCCGTAGCCGTGCTTGAGACCTCCGAAGTCCAGTACGACCATGTCGCCCTGCCCGATGACACGCTCGCCCGCTTCGTGGTGGGGATTGGCGCCGTTCGGGCCGGACCCGACGACGGTGAAGTCCACCTGCGAGTGCCCGAACCGCAGCAGCAGCGCGGCGAGGTCGGCGGCCACCTCGCTTTCCCGGCGTCCGGCGAAGCGGACCTTGAGGATCTCCCCGTACGCCTCGTCGGCGGCGGCTCCCGCCGCCTCCAGCCGGGCCAGCTCAGCAGCGTCCTTGACCGCCCGCAGCATGGGCAGGGCTTTGGTGAGCGCCACATAGGAGCTGCCCGGGAGCCGCCGTTGCAGTCCGAGCAGGTGCATGGCCCAGGTGTTGTCGCTGACCCCGTAGCGTCCCTCGGCCTCCAGCAGCGCCCCGGCGACGGCGTGCGGGTCCTGCCCGTCCGTCCAGTCCCGCAGGGTGAGCGCGCCGGCGCCGGGGGCGTGTTCGGCGTCGGGAGCCTCCAGGGTCGGCACCACCAGTACGGGATCCCGGCCGTCGGCGAGGTGGAGGAGGGTGAGCCGTTCGGTGGACACCGGCTGGTAGCCGGTGAGATGGACCAGGTCGGGCCCCGGGGCCACGAGCAGGCCGTCGAGTCCGGCCTCGGCAGCGGAGCGCGCGGCGCGGGCCATCCGGGCCCGGTAGTCCTCGGCGGTGAAGGGCTCGGGCGGAGTGTTCATGGCGGGCACGGCGGGCATGGGCTCCTCATCGGCGGCTGGGGTGACGGGCCGGACGGCCCTGGATCAACCTGAGGGTCTCCGCAGTGATTTTCAAGAGCACCACGGCTCGGCCACCCGAACACCCGCCGTCCTGAGACGCGTTGCAGTGCGGCCGGCCCGCACACGCTCGGCCGGCCGGCCGCACAGGGTCCACGGCATCCGGGCAGGCCCGGTCGGCCGTCAGTCCGTCGCGGGGTACGGCACGCGTGCGAGGAGTCCGGTGAGATCGCGTGTGGTGGACCCGGCGATGTTCTTGATGACGTCCTTGATCTCTCCGGCGAGGCCGGGGTCGACCTTGCCTTCCACGAGACGGTCGTACTTGCTGACCGCGTCGTCCCAGGTGAAGGGGCGGCACGGCAGTCCGGGATAGTCGTCGACACCGTGCGTGAGGACACTGCCGTCCTGGAGGCGGACGGTGAGGTGTGCCGGCATCAACTCGGGGTAGGCACGCGTGAAGTCCTGACCCGGCTTGACGACGACCTTGGTCAGCAGATGCTGCACGTCGTCGCGACCGATGCGTTCCGGGAGGAACTGCGCGGGCATCACGTCTCCGTCGAGGAGCGCTACGGCGAGCAGATAGGGGAGGCTGTGGTCGGCCTGCTCCTTCGTCGTGATCGTCGTGGCCGCTCCCCCGTACAGCCCGCCACCGGTGAAGTCGAAGGTGATCTGGGGTACGACCGCCTCGATGGAGACGATCTGCGCGGGGTCGAGCGGCTGCCGCCCGCGTAGTTCGACCATGCAGTGGATCGCCGACTGCGTGTGGATCTCGGCGTTGTACCGCTTGATGGCACTCGTGGCGATGCCTTCGTACTTCTCGTTCGCCCAGTCGACCTCGATGGGCCGGTGCAGCAGATTGTCGATGCCGTTCGGGCCTTCGATGATGGAGAGCGGGCCCTCGACCCCGCGTCGGGCGAGGAACAGCGCGTTCATCGCGGCGAACGCGGACTGAGCCGAGGCGAGCCCCTTCCACTGGGACAGGGGCTTCGCCCGGATGTTGGCGAACGACGCTCCACTCGCACCGGCCATGGCCATCGCGTGGGCGAGCTGTTCCGCTTCCATACCGAGGAGCCGGCCTGCCGCGGCGGGGACCGAGAAGGCGAGCTGCGCGGTGTGGTCGAACCCTCGCGTCATGAAGTTGGCGTGGTCGACGAGCCTGGACTGGATGGTGTAGCTGACGGCGAGCCCCAGCATGAACTCCCGGCCGCTCGCGTCGGCGAGATCCGCTGCGGTGAGGACACCGCCGAAGTTGTCCGCGGTGTGGCAGGTCTCCGTCGGTGCGAGGAAGTTCTCCATGATGTCGACGTAACGCACCAGCGCCGTGTGCCAGAACGATGCGTACACCGGGTTCGATGTCCCACCCGCGATGAGCCGGCAGGCCCCGCCGTCGGCGAAGTCACGCACCTGTGCGCGGCAGGCGTTCACCGGTGGGGCGCCGAGAGCGGCGAGGGAGCAGGCGACACAGTCGAGCACATGGGTGGGCAGCTGCTCGACGGAGGTCTTCGAGAGGTCCTCATAACGCGCACGGTGCGCGTAGGCGGCGATCTCTTCCACCACGGTGGGCTTCGTGTCGACTGCGCTGGCGGGGGCGGCCATGGAATCTCCTCGCGGACTCGGACAGTCAGGGCGGTGCGCGTTCGACCACGCCTCTACGGCCGAATACCGGGACGAACGGGAGTCCGACAGCCGTCGAGCGCGCCGAACGGCATGATGTCCCCACAGTCTTGCGTCACCGCCCGCCGGGACCGGTGCTTCCGATCCGCACGTCGTGCCGCGCCACTCGCATGGCGCAGCACGACGTGCGACGCTCAGTCCTCGCCCGGCTGCCGGCCGATGAGCCTTTCCAGCAGTTCCTGGAAGTCGCCGTCCACGACGATCCGCAGCCCTTCGCCGTCCTCGGTGCGATCACTGAGCTGGGTGAGCGTGCCGTGGCGCCACCAGTAGACGTACGGGGTGATGGCGCCGGGCGTGTCGGCGTACCCGGAAGCGGCGAAGGCCGCCATGCCGTTGAGCGACGGGATGATGCCGGCGTCACGGATGACGTGGAATGCGACCTGGTGCCGGAAGGGCAGCGCGACCAGCGCGCCGTCGGAGGTGATGTGCTGTCCGGTGACCTGATGGGCGAGTGTGTCGAGCGCCAGGACACGGCTGGCGGTGTAGAACGAGTCGCCGACCACCACGTCGAAGCGCAGGCCGCCGGCGTCCTCGACGCGTTCGTGGCCCTCCACCGGGAGGGCTCGGAGGTTCTCCATCGCGCGTTGCCTGAGCTCCTCGACCTTCCCGAGCGGCTCCAGGGCCTCGTCGGTGAGCATCATGACGCTCTCCGGGAGATCGAGGGCGAGCACCTCGCACAGCCCGGGGGCGAGGTGGCGGGCATATCCGAAGGTCTTGGGGTCGAGGCCGTCCGAGCCGATCACCCTCGGGTAGAGCTGGGCGCGGATCTGCTCCGGCGGCAGCGTGTCCAGGGCCGACGGCGCGTCCATGGTGCGCAGCACCAGGGCGACATGCCCGCGGATCACTTCGGGCCACACCCGGGAGCCGCGCTCGTCGTTGTGGCAGACGGCCGCGAGGTTGCCGAGCCCGAACTGGCGTCCGGAGCTGTCGGTCACCACATCGGAGTAGACGGTGACCTCGAGTCCCTGTTCGGCGAACGCCTCCCGGACCTGGCTGCGGAAGCGCGCGGCCTCTCCGACCGAGAGGAAGGTGAACTCCTCGTCGCGGGGCACGTCGTCCCCGTCCCGCTTCGGTCCTCGCCGGAACAGCCCCACATCAGCCCCCGCTCATCCTGTGGTCCTCGGTTTCCCGCGTGTGCTCTGGTTTCGAGCCTACCGACCACCCTGCCGGGAGCGCTCTTCGGGTGCCCGCGCCCGCCCCGCTGCTCAGCCCCGTTCAGTCCATCCGTACGGTCAGATGGGCCCGATGCCTGCCGTGCGCGACCAGCCGGGCGTTGGCCTCGTCGGAATCCGTTACCCAGCGCTCGGCGTACGGGCGTTCCTTGCCGGAGCGCACATGGCGGTCGACAAGCCTGGGCACCCGCAGCCGCTCGTCGAGCTCCAGGTACCAGACCTCGTCCAGGAGACCGCGGACCCGGGCCCAGGCACCCTCGTCGTGGAGCAGGTAGTTGCCCTCCGTGATGACCAGCGGGACGCCCGGGCCGACCGGGATGCTGCCCGCCACCGGCTCCTCGATCTCGCGTGCGAAGGCGGGCGCGTACACCGTGCTGCCCTCCTCGGCCCCCCGCAGCCGGGCCAGCAGCGCGGTGTACCCGGCGGCGTCGAAGGTGTCGGGCGCGCCCTTCCGGGACGCCCGCCCCAGCCGTTCCAGCTCCGCCTGCGCCAGATGGAACCCGTCCATGGGTACGAGCACGGCGAGCCCGTCCAGCCGCGCCACGAGCTCCCCGGCGAGGGTCGACTTGCCGGCCCCGGGCGGCCCGGCGATCCCGAGGATCCGGCGCACACCCGGCCGTGCGAGTCGTCCGGCCCGGGCGGTGAGCTGCTCGATCGAGGGGTCCATGGCAGGCATTGTGCAGGTGCCCGGGATACTGGGCGCCCCCAGCACCCCGGGCATCCCCGGCATCCCCCAGCAAGGAGCGCGCTCATGTCCACGCCGCAGCGCCGTATCGCCCTGGCCGCACTGGTCGTCCGCGACTACGACGAGGCCATCGCCTTCTACCGCGACGCCCTCGGTTTCGCCCTCGTCGAGGACACGGACCGGGGCGGCGGCTCGCGCTGGGTGGTCGTCCGCCCCGGGGACGGCGGCGGCACCGACCTGCTGCTCGCGAAGGCCGCCGACGAGGCACAGCTCGCTGCCGTCGGCGCCCAGACGGGTGGCCGGGTCGGCTTCTTCCTGTACACCGACGACTTCGCCCGCGACCATGCCCGGATGACCACCGCAGGGGTGCGCTTCCTGGAGGAGCCACGCCATGAGCCGTACGGCTCGGTGGCCGTGTTCGAGGACCTCTACGGCAACCGGTGGGACCTGCTCCAACCCGCGTGAAGCGTGGGCAGCGAGCTGACGGGACGTCTCAGCGCCTGCCGGCCCTGGACGTACGTTCGACCGCTTGTCCGGTCGCGAACTCGGGCGTCGGGCACGGATGTCACGCCCCGCCGCGCTCTGCGGCCATTCGGCCGCAGGCTGGTTTGCGGGTGCGTCAGACCTGACATGGGATCGGGTGCATGCACATACCCGGAGCGATTTCCGGCCGCGGGCGTTGTGCCGTGGTCACCCTCGCGGCGGTGCTCTGCACGGCGATGCACACCCCGGCCCACGCCCCGATGCGCACCCCACCGGCACGCTCCCTGGCCGGAGGACCGGTCCCTCCTCCCGCCGACGCGTCCGCTCTGGAATGGACCCCCTGCGCCGAAGCCCCCGGTTTCGAGTGCGCCACCGCCCGTGTGCCGCTCGACCACCGCGCTCCGGGCGGGCGCACGATCGAACTGGCCGTCATCAAGCGGCAGGCGACCGGCCCCGGGCGTCGTGTCGGCACCCTCTTCTACAACCCCGGAGGTCCCGGTGGCGCGGGGACGGAGGATCTGCCGCTGTCCTACGAAGCCTTCCCCGAGGAAGTACGCCGCCGCTTCGACATCGTGAGCTGGGACCCGCGCGGTGTCGGATCGAGCACCGCCGTGCGGTGCTTCGACACCCCTCAAGAAGCCTATGAGTGGGCCGCCGAGAGCCCCGGCGGCTTCCCGGTCGACGCGAAGGAACGCGAAGTCTGGTTCGACGGGTACGCCGAGCTGGCCAGGCGTTGTGAGAAGCGGGACCCCGAGCTGCTGCGGCATGTCTCCACCGCCGACACGGCCCGCGACCTCGACCGGCTGCGGGAGGCCGTGGGCGAGGTGCGGCTCAGCTACCTCGGGGTGTCCTACGGGACGCTGCTGGGCGCCACGTACGCCAACCTGTTCCCCGACCGGGTCCGCGCCATGGTCCTGGACGCCAACCTCGACCCCGAGGCCTGGTTCAACCACGGCGCGAAGAGCGACCCCCTGCTGACCACCTTCCAGCGCACGGACTCCGACCTGGGCGCCGCCGCGACCCTGCGGCAGTTCCTCGACCTCTGCGGGCGTACGGACACCGAGCGCTGCGCCTTCTCCGCGGGCAGCCCGGACGCGACCCGCGACAAGTACGAACGTCTGCTACGGCGTCTCGAACGGCAGTCCCAGGACGGCTGGACCTATGCCGCCGCCGTCGGCACCACGTTCGAACACCTCTACACCGTCCACCCCCAGTGGACCGAGCTCGCGGACACCCTCGAGGAGCTCTGGCAGGAGCGCACCCCGGAGGAGTCCCCGGCCACGCCCGCCCCGTTGCCGTACCCGGGCTACGAACAGATAGAGGCGATACGGTGCTCCGAGAGCCCCAACCCCAGGGACCCGCAGCGCTACCGCTCCCTCGCGGACTTCGGCCAGGCCCGCGCCGGTGACCTGGGACGCCTCATCCCCTGGTCGACCTCGGCCTGCGCGGTGTGGCCCGCGACGGCTGCCGACCCGTACACGGGTCCGTGGAACCGTCCCACCCCACCGCTGCTGGTGGTCAACTCCACCTTCGACCCGGTCACTCCCCACCAGGGGGCCCTGGCCATGACGCGCGAACTGGCCAACGCCCGTCTGCTCACCATCAAGGGCTACGGGCACACCGCGCTGGCGAACCCCAGCGTCTGCGCGGACGAGTACGAGAGCCGCTACCTCGTCGACGGTGTCCTCCCCCCGGCCGGCACCCTCTGCGCACAGGACATCCCCCCTTTCACCCCGGTCGAGCCCGAGGGCGGCATCGACACGGGCGGCGGCGGACTCGCCGAAGAGGACTGAGACCTCCGGCCCCGTAGCCGCCCCTCAAGCCCGCCTCCCCGTGCGTGCTAGCGTCCCCGGGCAACGACCGGCCGCACCTGGGGAGCATGGCCGGGCATGGGGGGAGCCATCGTGACCACCGTGGAACAGGACCGCCCGACGACGGCCGGCACCCGGGCAAGCCTGCCCTCCGTCGCGTACGGGGACCGGTGCACGCGCACCGGTAACGCACTCGTCGGCGCCTGGCGGCTCCTGCGCGACCCGGTGACCATCACCGTGATCACCGCGGGTCTGCTGCATCTGCTGTGGTTCCGCTTCGTCGCCAACAGCGGTGGTGACATCGCGGCCCAGGACGCATGGGCCGGGTTCGTCGGACGGCATCCCGGGTCCGCGTACAACTTCGCCTGGTACGGCGGGATGCACCCGATGTCGTACAGCGTCGTCTCGTCCCATCTGATGGCGGCGGTCGGCGTGCGGACGACGATGGTGGTCTCCGGGACGCTGTGCGCGGGTCTGCTGGCGTTCGTCCTCACCCGCTGCGGCGGAGTACGCCGTCCACTGCCGCCGGCACTGTGGGGTGCGGTGGCGCTCGTCTGCAATGCCGCTTCCGGCCGGGCCACGTTCGGACTGGGGCTCCTGTTCGGGCTCGCCGCGGTGGGCGTGCTGTTCTGGGGTGGAGGCGACGGCCGGGCGGCTCCTCCCGGGTGGCGAAGGCGCCTGCGGGGCGCCGCCGTGGTGTCGTTCTCGCTGCTCGCCACGGCCGCCAGTCCGGTGGCGGGGCTGTTCCTGGGGGTCCTCGGTGCCGCGCTGTTCCTGCGCGGGCGGCGGGCGGCGGCCTGTGCGGCGGCAGTGCCGCCGATAGCCGTGGTCGGTGCGTCGGCCCTGCTGTTCCCCTTCCAGGGGATACAGCCCCTGGCGTTCGGCACGGTGGTGCAGCCCCTCCTGTACACGGTGGCCGTGCTGCTGACGGCGCCACCGCGGTGGCGCACCGTACGGACCGGCGCGGCTCTCTACGCCCTCGGGATCGCCGTGGCCTGGCTGGTTCCCTCGCAGGTGGGCAGCAATGTGGAACGGCTGGCGCTGCTCTTCGCCGGTACGGCGCTGCTGGCCGCGGCAGGCGAGCGCCCTGCCGTCCGGCGGTCGCTGCGTCTGCCGCGCCTGCTGGTGGCGGGACTGGCGTTCGCCGGGCTGCTCACCTGGACGGTCAACAAGACGGTGTCGGACATCAGGCTCACCACTCCCGCCACGGCCTGGGCGAGCGGGCTCACGCCGCTGGTCGAGCAGCTGCGGAGCGGCGACGCCGTACGCGGCCGGGTCGAGGTCGTCCCGCAGCGCAGCCACCGGGAGGCGTCGGCGCTCACCCCGTACGTGAACCTGGCACGCGGCTGGAACCGTCAGGCGGACATGCAGCGCAACGCACTCTTCTACGACGGCACACTCGACGCCACCAACTACCGCGCCTGGCTGGAGCGGTGGGCGGTGCGCTATGTGGTGCTCCCGACGGGTGGCCGACCGGACATCGGGGCTGAGCAGGAGACGGAGCTGGTCTCGGCAGGCCTGCCCTATCTGACCGAGGTCTGGTCGGACGCCGGCTGGCGGCTGTTCCGGGTGACGGATCCCGCACCTCTCGCCGGGCCGTCCGCGTCCGTCATACGCGCCGGCGAGAGCGGGACGGACCTGACCGTGGACTCGCCCGGCCAGGTGCTGGTCCGGATTCCGTGGTCGCCCTGGCTGTCCCTGGTGGACGCGGACGGCAGGCGTCTGGAGGGCACCGCCCAGCGCGACGGCTGCCTGGCCGAGGCGGACGGCTGGACCCGCCTGACGGCACCGCAGCCGGGCGTCTACCGGATCGCCGCGCCCTACGGCGTGTCACGCGGCACGCCCTGCCCGCAGTGATGACCGACCGGATGACAGCCGGGACGGCCCGGTCTCGCCCACTTCGCCGACCAAGGGCTCTGACCAGGGAAACTCCCTGGTCAGAGCCACAGACACGGGCTCACTCGCCGGCCGGCTCCAGCCGCAGCGAGATCGAGTTGATGCAGTACCGCTGGTCCGTCGGGGTGGCGTAGCCCTCGCCCTCGAAGACATGCCCGAGGTGCGAGCCGCAGCGCCCGCAGCGCACCTCGGTGCGGACCATGCCGTGGGAGCGGTCCTCAATCAGCTCCACCGCGTCCGAGTCCTTCGGGTCGTAGAAGGACGGCCAGCCGCAGTGCGACTCGAACTTGGTGCCGGAGGTGAAGAGCTCGGCCCCGCAGGCCCGGCAGGAGTAGACACCCTTGGTCTTGGTGTCCGTGTACTCCCCGCGGAACGCGGGCTCGGTCCCGCCCTCGCGAAGCACCGCGTACTCCGCCGGGGTCAGCTCCGCGCGCCACTGCTCGTCCGGCTTCTCGACGTCGTACGCCATGCTCGCTCTCCCTCGCTTGGGGCCGTGGACGGCCTCAGTCAGACAGGTGGGCCAGGATCCGCGGACCGAGGTCGGTGACGTCTCCGGCGCCCATGGTGAGAACGAGATCACCGGGTGCGGCCATTCCCGCGATCAGGCCGGGGACGGCCTTCTTGTCGGACACGGGGGTCACCCGGGCGCCCGCGGCGGTCGCGGCGTCGGTGATCAGCACGCTGGTGACGCCCGGGATCGGGTCCTCGCGGGCCGGGTAGATGTCGAGGACCAGGGAGGCGTCGGCGAGGGCGAGCGCCTGGCCCATCTCGCTGCCGAGCTCCTGGGTGCGGGAGAAGAGGTGGGGCTGGAAGACCACGAGCAGCCTGCGGTCGCCCGCGGCGGCGCGCATGGCCTCGAGGTCGGCGGTCATCTCGGTGGGGTGATGGGCGTATGAATCGATGACCTGGACACCCGCCGCCTCGCCCTTGAGCTGGAGCCGGCGGCCCACACCGGTGTACGCGGTGAGGGCGGCGGCCAGTTCGGCGGGGGCGATCCCCATCCGGGCGCCGGCGGCGAGGGCGGCCGCTGCGTTGTGGGCGTAGTGGCGGCCGGGGACGGAGACGGTGAAGGTGATCTCGCCGCCGCCCGCTCCGCCGCCCGTGGCTGTGCCTTCCGCCAGCGAGACGGTGACCTCGCTGGTCATGCCGTTCGGCCGGATCGCGAGGATCCGCACATCGGCGGCCTCGTCCTCACCGACCCGCACGATGGTCAGGTCCTCGCGCACGGCGACCCGTGCGGCCAGCTCCCGGGCTCCGGAGTGCTCGCCGACGACCAGGGTGCCGCCCTGCGGGATCTTGGCGACGAACGCCTCGAAGGACTCGTAGATCTCGTCCATGGAGGCGTAGTTGGCGTGGTGGTCGAGCTCGACGTTGAGGACGATCGCGACATCGGGGTCGTACTTCTGGAAGCTGCGGTCGCTCTCGTCGGCCTCGGCGACGAAGATCTCGCCCTCACCGTGCCGGGCGTTCGTGCCGGGCCCCGCCAGGTCGCCGCCGATCGCGTACGAGGGGTCGAGGCCCAGCTCGCTGAGGGCCACCGCCAGCATGGAGGTCGTGGTGGTCTTCCCGTGGGTACCGGCCACGGCGATGGTGCCGGCGCCGTGCATCAGGGAGGCGAGGGCGTCGGAGCGGTGCACGACGGGCACGCCGAGCTCGGCGGCGCGGGCGAGCTCGGGATTGTCGGCGCGGATGGCACTGGACACCACCACGCAGGAGGCGTCGTCGGCGAGGTGCTCCGCGGCGTGTCCGATGTGCACGGTCACTCCGAGCGCGCGCAGGGCTTCGGCGGTCGCCGACTCCCTGGCGTCACTGCCCGCGACCTTGGCGCCACGCTGGGCGAGGATCTTGGCGATCCCGGACATTCCGGCGCCGCCGATGCCGATGAAGTGCGGCCGATCCATGGCGTGGGGGATGCCGGGTGCCATCTGTGTGTCTCCCAGAGTGCGGTCAGAGTGCGGTGTCGTACGAGAGCCCAGCCTATTCGCTGTGCGCGAAGAGCTTGAGCACCGGTACACCGACCTTGTGACGGGCCCGGGACGCCCAGTCGCGGTGGAAGAACTCCTCCACGTAGTGCGGCGCGGTCAGCACGATCACCTCGTCGGCCCCGGACTCGTCCACGACGGTCTTGAGCTTGTCCAGCGGGTGGTCCTCGACGATCTGGCCGACGGCCTCGCTCCCTGCCGCCCGCAGCACCGCGAGCGAGTGTTCGAGGGCACGCTCGGCGGGCTTTCTCGCCTCCTTGCCCTCAGGCTCGTCCCCTTCTCTGACGGCTTCCTTCAGCTCCCCCATCGCGACGTCGTCGATGGCACGCAGCAGCAAATCCGCCTGGTCGCCGCGGGGCTGCATGAGCACGATGAACGAGACGGCCTCGTCCCCGTGCAGAGTGGTGACGAAATCCACGTCGATGGACGTGAGGGGCTTCTCGATCATCAATACGCTTGTGAACACGTCGGGCGCCCTTCTGCGTTTCTCTGTTGCCGCCTTCGGCCTTCCGCGGAAACCATCCTTCCCCGCGCTCGCACGGGGTCCGTGAGTAATAGTGCCCGCCCGGGGCAAACCGGAACGAAAAACGCCGACCGCCTATCCGATCCGGCGGTAGCTGCTGAACAGGAACCCGTCCTCCTCCAGCAGCGACGCCAGCCCGAAGCGCCGTGGCACCGCCACCGACGGCCCGCCCGCGATCCGCTGGGCGTCCCCCGCCGTCAGCATCGGGGACACGGTCAGGCACAGCTCGTCCAGCGCACCGGACGCGATGAACTGACCCAGCAGCCGCGGGCCGCCCTCGGTGAGCAGCCGCCGCAGCCCGCGGTCCGCCAGTGCCCGTACGGCACGGACGGGGTCGACACCCGGGCCGTCCCCCGCGATCACGACCTCCGCGCCCGCCGCACGGGCCCTCTCGATCCGCTCGGGCGATGCCGCGGCCCCGGTCAGCACCAGGGTCGGCACCAGCGGCGAGGTGTAGAGGGGCAGGCTGAAGTCCAGATCGAGGCTGGCGCTGACCACGGCCACCGCCGGAGCGGGCCCCTGCCCGGCGGCCGCCCTGCGCTCCGCGAAGGCCTCCCGGGCCCGGGCGGGGCGGTAGCCCTCCTGGCGTACCGTTTCCGCGCCGACGATCACCGCATCCGCCAGCGCCCGCAGGGTGCCGAAGATCCGCATGTCCATCTCCGAGGACAACGGCTGCGAGCGCCCCTCGTGCTGGGCGGCGCCGTCCAGGGACGCGACCATGTTGCCCCGCAGCCACACGGCGTCCCCGCGGTGACACTCACCGGGGTACGCGTACGCGTCGGCGAGCTCGTCGAGGCTCCATTCGCGGTCGGCCATGTCGGCAGCCGCGACTGTCGGGTCGGTCACAGGGAACAGACGTCGCATGCCGTGCAGTCTGGCACGGCCCGTAGAGTGGGTAGCTGTGTCCACCAGCCCCATAACCGAAGCGGCCCCGGTTTCCCTGTGCGCCCGCGAGCCCCGTGTCCCCGCCGACCGCCTGGTCGCGGAGATGGTGCCGCCGCCGCGCTTCGACGCGGTCCGCTTCGACACCTATGTGCCCGACCCCCGCCAGCCCAGCCAGAGCGAGGCGGTCACGGTCCTGAGCACGTTCGCCGCAGGTCTGGGCGGGGCGCACGCCTCCGGAGCGGGCAGACGGCGCTGGTTCGCGAAGAAGCCCGCCGCCCCGACCGCACCGCGCGGCGTCTATCTGGACGGCGGCTACGGGGTCGGCAAGACGCATCTGCTGGCCTCGCTGTGGCACGCGACGCCCGCCGAACCGGCGCTCAAGGCCTTCGGCACCTTCGTCGAGCTGACCAATCTGGTCGGCGCGCTCGGCTTCCAGCAGACGGTGAGCACGCTCAGCGGGCACCGTCTGCTGTGCATCGACGAGTTCGAGCTGGACGACCCGGGTGACACCGTGCTGGTGTCCACCCTGCTCGGCAAACTGGTGGACGCGGGCGTGGCGCTCGCGGCCACGTCCAACACCCTGCCGGGGAAGCTCGGTGAGGGCCGGTTCGCCGCCGCCGACTTCCTGCGGGAGATCCAGGGTCTTTCCGCGCACTTCAGGCCGCTGCGGATCGACGGCGACGACTACCGCCACCGCGGGCTTCCCGAGGCCCCGCCGCCCTTCACGGACGAGCAGGTCGCCAAGGCCGCACACGCCGCCGAAGGCGCCTCGCTCGATGCCTTCCCCAGCCTGCTCGAACATCTGGCACGGGTCCACCCGAGCCGTTACGGAGCCCTGACGGACGGGGTGCGCGCCGTGTGCCTCACCGATGTGCAGCCGGTGCCCGACCAGTCGACGGCGCTGCGGCTCGTCGTACTCGCCGACCGGTTGTACGACCGCGAGGTGCCCGTGCTGGCGTCGGGTCTGCCGTTCGACAGGCTGTTCAGTGACGAGATGCTGAACGGCGGGTACCGGAAGAAGTACTTCCGGGCCATCTCGCGGCTCACCGCACTGGCCAGGGACGCCAAGGGGCTTGTCGACCGGTAGGTTCCAGTAGGTTGGGCCCAGTTGGACCTATTCACCGGTTTGAGAAGGGACCCATCATGGCCACCACGCGTCAGGCCCACACCGTCTGGGAGGGCGAGCTGCTCAAGGGCTCGGGCGTCGTCACCTTCGACTCGTCCGGCATCGGCGACTTCCCCGTCTCGTGGCCGTCGCGCGCCGAGCAGGCGAACGGCAAGACCAGCCCCGAGGAGCTGATCGCCGGCGCCCACTCGAGCTGCTACTCCATGGCGCTCTCCCACGGCCTCAGCGGCGCGGGCACCCCGCCCACCCGCCTGGAGACCAAGGCCGACGTCACCTTCCAGCCCGGCGAGGGCATCACCGGTATCCACCTGACGGTCACCGGCGAGGTCCCCGGCATCGACGAGGCAGCCTTCCAGGCCGCCGCCGAGGACGCCAAGAAGAACTGCCCGGTGAGCCAGGCGCTGACGGGCACGACCATCACGCTGAGCGCCAAGCTGGCGTAACACACGCGTACACGGAAGAGCGGCCCCGGGCATCCGCAGAGCCCGGGGCCGCTCTTCCTTTGCCGTGCCTCAGCCGTGCTGCTGGACCGCGCCGCCGTCACCGGCACCGGCGTCATCGCCACCACCGTTGCCGGGGTCCGCACCGGCCGTGGCACCGGCGTCGCCGGCCCCTCCGTCGCCGGCGGCACCGCCATTGAGGGCACCGCCGTCACCGGCACCGGCGTCCGCCGCACCGTCACCGCCGTCACCGATGCCGCCGTTCTCGGCACCGGCGTTCTCGGCACCCGCGTCAGCAGCACCGCCGTCACCGGCGCCGCCGTTCTCGGCACCCGCGTCGCCCGCCCCGGCGTTTCCGGCACCGGCATCCGCGGCGCCACCGTCACCAGCGCCGCCGTCACCGGCGCCGATCTGGGCGCCGACCGCGGCCAGCGCCGTGGTCACCGGCTGGAAGAAGGTTTCGCCGCCCTGGGTGCAGTCACCGCTGCCGCCCGAGGTGAGCCCGATCGCGTCACCCTCCCTGGTGAACAGCGCACCACCGCTGTCCCCCGGCTCCGCGCAGACATTGGTCTGGATGAGCCCGCTGACCGTGCCCTCCGGGTAGTTCACCGTCGCGTTGAGCCCGGTGACCTGGCCGTCGTTCAGCCCCGTGGTGCTGCCCATACGGAACACCTGCTGGCCCACGGCCGCTTCGGCCGCCTGCTTGATCTCCACCTGCTGCCCGTTGCCCAGGTCGACCGAGCTGGCCGCCTGCGTGTTGGGGTCGTCGTACGTGACGAGCGCGAAGTCGCCCTCGCCGGGGAAGACCGCCTCCTGGACCGTGCCGATCGGGGCGCCGCCCTGCTGGTCGGACCACTGCTCGGCCGCCACACCGCAGTGACCGGCGGTGAGGAAGCCGGGCTGGCCGTCCTGCGTGGTGACGTTGAAGCCCAGCGAGCAGCGGGAACCGCCGCCGAAGATGGCGTCGCCGCCCTCGACGAAGGGCTTGAACAGACCGGAGGACTTCTTGATCCGGGCCATTCCGTCGCCGAGCGAGCCGACGGCCGACTCCAGCTTGTCCCACCGCGAACCGGTGACCGTACGGTCCGCGGTCACCAGCACCTGGTTGGTGCGCGGGTCGATGGACCATGCCGAACCCGGCACTGCGGCCTTCCGGGCGAGCGACTCGGTGGCCGACGTGAGCGACGCCGCGCTGTTGCGGACGCTCCTGGCGACCGCGCCCGCCTTCTCGACCCGATCGTTCACCTTGTCGTCGTCGCCGACGACATTGACGACGAGCTGCTGCTTTCCCGTGTCGTAGTAGGCGCCGCCGTAGGAATCACCGAGTTGCTTTCCCAGCTGCTGGAGCAGTTCCGAGGCCGATGCGGCGCTCATCTTTCTGGGCGCTTCCGACGGTTCCCCCGCGCCGGACTGCGAAGCGTTGGCATTCGGCAGCAGTATGGCCGCTGCAGCGATGCCCACCGCTCCGGCTCCAGCGAGAATGGCCTTCCGCTTGGGTATTCGCCTGTGACTCAACTCTTCGCCTCCTGGGGGTGTTACGGACTTGGGTCGCCGAGGGGGACGACCGGGGACGCGTCCGGCCCTTGATACGGACGGAGGCAGCCGTTCCGTTCACCAGTGCGCAGAGGAAATCTTTTTGACGGTGCATCAGAACATGCGGTTCAGGACCTCGGCGGTTGATCGTGGACTTTCCGCGAGCGACCGGCAGTGACCGCTATTCCGGCAGCATCCGCCGCTTTTCCGGGCTGGCAGACTGGGCAGGTGAACACCAGCAGCTCCCCCGACAGCCCCTTCCGCCACGAACGGACCGCCCGCGACGAAGCCCCTCAGTTCGTCCTCCCTCTGGTGGCCCGGATCGAGAAGGCCGCTCCGCCGTCCCGCACCGACGCGCTGGAGACCGCGGCGCGTGCGGTGCTCGTGATGCTCAGCGACGAGCGGTCCCTCGGCGACGGTGAGTGGGCGCAGGCGATGCGGGACTGGCAGGACGCCCGGATCCGCAAGGTGGTGCGGAGGGCGCGCGGCGCCGAGTGGCGCAAGGCGTCGGCACTGCCCGGGATCACGGTGACGGGCGAGCGCGCGCAGGTGCGGGTGTTCCCTCCGGTGCCGCTGGACGGCTGGCCCAAGGAGCTGGTGAAGCTCCAGGTGTCGGGGACGGAGCTGGAAGACCCCACGGACCCCGCAGGAGCCGAGAACCCGGATCAGCCGGGTGTCCCCGCCGAGGCCCCCGGCGCGGCGGTGATCTGGCTCAGCCCCGAGCTGAGCATGTCGACGGGCAAGGAGATGGCCCAGGTCGGGCACGGAGCCCAGCTGCTCTGGTGGGACATGCGCGAGTCCGAGCAGACCGCGTGGCGTACCGCGGGCTTCCCGCTGGCCGTGCGGACGGCGCACCCCGAGCACTGGGCCCGGCTCACCGCGAGCGGTCTGCCGACCGTGCGGGACGCTGGTTTCACGGAGATCGCCCCCGGCTCGGTCACGGTCGTGGCAAGCCATCCGCAACTCGTCTGAAGCCCGTTGAACAGAACCCGCCCCCGCTGCGTACCCACCGGTACTGCCATACGCAGATACGCACAACCGCTGGGGAGGAACACTTGCTGCGGCGCATCAACGGGACAGCACTCATCATCGCGGCCCTGGTCGCAACGGTGGGCGCGCTCGCGTTTCCCGTCTGGTCCTACGCGGACCGCTCCGGCACGGGGCAGGCCAATCTGAACGCGTCGTCCGTGGCGACCCAGTGGGGCCCCCTGACCGCGACCGACCGCGACTTCCTGGTCAAGGTCCGCCTCGCCGGGCTCTGGGAGCTGCCCGCGGGCCAGCAGGCGATCGAGCGCGCGCCCAGCAAGGCCATCAAGGAGGCCGGTGACCACCTCGTCGTCGGTCACACCGACCTCGACCTGCGGGCCCGTGACGTGGCGGCCAAGCTCGGCGTCGAGCTGCCGAACCAGCCCAACGATCAGCAGCAGGGCTGGCTGCGGGAGCTGTCGGCGGCAAGCGGCCAGGAGTACGAGTACAAGTTCGCGAACCTGCTGCGCAACGCACATGGCAAGGTCTTCGCGCTGGTCGCGCAGGTGCGCCACACCACCCGCAACATGCTGATCCGGCAGCTCGCGAGCGACGCCAACCAGACCGTGCTGGACCACATCACCATGCTGGAGGCCACCGGCAAGGTGGACTTCGACGCGATCGCCAATGAGGCCGCCACCGGCGCCACGGCAAGCCCGACCGGCCCGCCGCCGCCGGACGGCAACCTCCCGCCGGCTCCGGCCCCGGTCACCCCGCAGAACCCCGGCGATGCCACGTCCAAGCCGTCGACCCAGCCGGGAGCGCCGACGGCTGTCAACACCAACCGGCCGGCGCCGGGCACCCAGCAGTAGCCGTCCCTCTCTGAAAGCGGGGTTCCGGACGCGTCACGCGTCCGGAACCTCAAATGAAGCTCTGAACGTCCCCTCCTCTGGATTCGGCGCGGTCCGGCCGGGCCATGACCCCTGCACACGCAGAGGAGGGGGACGCATGAAGAGGATCGAAAGGCTCGGCACCGGCATCGGCTGGCGCCCTGAGATAGCGGAGGCCGTCGAGCGGCTGCCCGGGCTCGACTGGGTCGAGGTCGTGGCGGAGAACGTCTGCCCCGGCCATCTGCCCGACTCCCTCGTACGCCTGCGCGAGCGGGGTGTCACGGTCGTCCCGCACGGGGTCGCACTGGGCATCGGCGGCGCCGGACGCCCCGACCCGGGACGTCTTTCGGCACTGGCCGAGCGGGCCGAGGCACTCGGGTCCCCGCTGGTGACCGAGCACATCGCGTTCGTACGCGCCGGAGGTCCGCTCACCGCGTCGCCCGGCCTCGAGGCCGGGCACCTGCTGCCCGTGCCCCGCACCCGGGACGCCCTGGCCGTGCTCTGTGAGAACGTGCGCATCGCCCAGGACTCCCTCCCTGTGCCGCTGGCCCTCGAGAACATCGCCGCGCTGATCTCCTGGCCCGGCGATGAGCTGACGGAGGGGCAGTTCCTCGCCGAGCTCGTGGACCGCACGGGCGTACGACTGCTCATCGACGTCGCCAATCTGCACACCAACCGCGTCAACCGCGGCGAGGACCCGCTGGCCGCACTCGACGAGATGCCCGTCGAAGCCATCGCCTACGTCCATGTCGCCGGAGGTCTCGAACAAGGCGGGGTCTGGCACGACACCCACGCCCATCCGGTGCCGCGGCCGGTCCTCGACATCCTCGCGGAGCTGCGCCGCCGCACCGACCCGCCAGGCGTGCTGCTCGAGCGGGACGACGACTTCCCGCCGCCCGACGAGCTGGCCGGGGAGCTGACCGCGATCAGGCAGACCCTGGAGTCGGCGGCGGCAGACGCACCAGCGGCTCCCGTACGCGATCTCCGCCCCGCGCGCCCGGTCTCCGCCGCAACGGAGGAGGCACGTGAGCGGCTCGGGCTGGCCCAGGCGGCCCTGCTGTCCGCGCTGGTCGCGGGTACGCCCGCGCCGGAAGGCTTCGACGCGCAGCGGCTGCGGGTACAGAGCCGGGCCCTCGCCGCCAAGCGCTCCGACGTGGTGGCGAAGGTGGCTCCGGAGCTGCCGCAGATCCTCGGCAGCGGCTACCGGCCCGCGTTCGTCGCCTACGCACGGAACCGGCCCATGAGCAGCGGGTACCACCGGGACGCACTGGACTTCGCCGAACACCTGCTGATCGCGGGACACCCGCAGGACCCGGCCACGCGACGGCGGCTCACGCACTGGTGGCAGGACAGGGCGGGCGCCCGCCCGCCGCGCCGCACGACCCGGATCGTACGGGCGGCCCGTGCCGCCCTCGTCAGGAGGTGACTCCCCATGATGCTGAACATCCTCGCGATACTGGTGAATCTCGCCGTGGCCCTCTCGTCGGCGCTGCTGATCCGGGGACTCGCCCGGGCCCGTGGCCGCGGTGCGGCCGGCCACCTGCACGACGTCATGGAAGCCGCCTTCCTGAACGGCGGCCCCGCCCGTGTCGTCGACACGGCGCTGGCCACCATGACGACCAGCGGACGGATCACCATCGGCGGCCCGGGAATCCTCGCGGTGCGGCAGCCCGTGGCCTACCACCCGGTGGAGCAGGCGATCCTCCAGGAGGCATCCGCGGCACCGAGCGGGGCGCTGCACACCGTGCGGCTGAGAGTGATGCGCGGTCGCGCCGTGCAGGCGATCGGTGACGGACTCGCCGCACGCGGTCTGATGGCGGCGCCCCGTCTGCTGCGCCCCTTGCGGCGCTGGGCGGGAACACAGACGGTCTGCTGCTTCCTGCTGTTCCCCGGCGGAATCGTGGTGATGGCCCTCCAGTACACGGCCCTCGAGGGGTACGAGCACTCGTTTCCCTTCTTCGTGGCGATCCTGCCCGCGATCTTCGGAGGATTTCTCGTCGGGGCCGTCTGCGCCGCGAAGGCCGGCCGCAAGGTGACGGCGGCGGGCCGGCGGGCCGCGTCCGAGTACCGGCGGGCCCATGCGCGGACCACGGACACGGCACATGTGGTGGCGCTGAACGGGCTGCGCGCGCTTCCCGACCCCCTGCTCCAGGGCCAGTTGACGACGGCCGCCCGGCTGGTGCGGACCGGGCACGGCCGGTCCTCTGCTGACGACGGTGCGGTGCCCGCGCTGATCGGGGCGGATGTGGTGTGGTGCGCCTCGACCCCCGACGGAGGCGGTTCGGGCGGCGGAGGCTGCGGCGGTGCGAGCGGCAGTTCCTGCGGCGGGAGCGGCGGGTGCAGCGGTGGCTGCGGAAGCTCGTCCGGCGGCGGGTCCAGCTGCGGGAGCTCGTCCGGCGGGTCGAGTTGCGGAGGCAGCAGCTCAAGCTGTGGCGGCGGTTCGAGCTGCGGCGGCGGTGGCGGCGGTGACTAGGCCGCGTCCAGACCGTGTCCGGGCCTGACCGGGCTGTCCGGGACTGACGCATCGGGGTCATTGACGCCGACACCGGACACTGGTGCTTTACAAGCCTCTCCCCTGCGGTGATCTTCGTGCCACGCGGCGGTACGAAGGGAAACACGATGAGCGTACGAGTGTGGCGCGGAGTATTCGGCTCCCTGGTCCTGTCGGCCCTCGTCGCCGCACCGGCCGGAGGAGCCACCTTCCCCGGGGTACCCGTCGGCGAAGGCACAGGACAAGGCAGCCGCGTCCGGGCCACCCCGCTCGAGGACGCCGGTGTGCTCATCGCCGCCGCCCGCGCGGGCACCGCGGGGATCGGCTTCGGGCCCTGCGCCGCCGTCGAGCAGCTCCCCTCGTACGTCGAATGCGGAACGGTCGATGTCCCGGTCGACTACGCCGAACCGCTGGGCCGTCAGATCCCGCTCACCGTCAGCCGGGTCAGGGCCGGTGGCCCCGCCGCCGCGCGCCAGGGCGCGCTGGTCTACAACCCGGGCGGACCCGGTGGCTCGGCCATGTACTTCCCCAAGGCCTCCCGGTGGCCCGAGTGGAAGCGGATCGCCGGGGCGTACGACCTGGTCGGTTACGCCCCGCGCGGAGTCGGGCGGTCCGCTCCGCTGTCCTGCCAGGACCCGGCCGACTTCACCAAGTCCCCCACGCAGGCCCCGACCGAGCCGTCCGCGTCCTACAAGCAGGAGCGGATCGCCCGGGCCAAGGCCTACGCCCGTGGCTGTGCCCGCCACGGTGGCGCGGATCTGCGGCATATCAACTCCCTCAACAACGCCCGCGATCTGGAGGTGCTCCGGGCGGGCCTCGGCGAGGACAAGCTGACGTATGTCGGGTCCTCGTACGGGACGTATCTGGGGGCGCTGCACGCTGTGCTCTTCCCCGGGCATGTGCGGCGCATGGTGCTGGACTCGGCGGTCGACCCGGCGCCGGACAAGATCTGGTACCGCAACAACCTCGAGCAGTCAGTGGCTTTCGAGGGCCGTTGGGCGGACTTCCGCGCCTGGGTGGCCCGGCATGACGCCACCTACGGCCTGGGCACGACCGCGGCCGGGGTCCAGCACAGCTACGAGCTGGCCCGGGCCCGGCTCGCGCATGAACCGGCCGGGGGCAAGGTGGGTCCTGAGCAACTGCGGTCGGCTTTCCTCCAGGCCGCCTATTTCGACGACTACTGGCCGCGCCGGGCCGCGGCCCTCGCCAAGTATCTGAAGGGCGACCCGAGTGCGCTGATCGCGGTGGCCGCGCCGGATCCGGAGGAGGCCGTGGAGGAGGAGAACGGCAACGCCGTCTACACGGCCGTCGAGTGCAACGACGCGCCGTGGCCCACGGACTGGAAGGTGTGGGACCGCGACAACACCGCTCTGGCCCGCCGGGCCCCGTTCGAGACCTGGGCCAATGTGTGGATGAACCTGCCGTGTGCCTACTGGTCCGCGCCCCGGCAGCAGCCGCTGGACGTGCGCACGGCCCCGGGTGTGCTGCCGCCGCTGCTGATCCTTGCGGCCGAGCGGGACGCGGCGACACCGTACGCGGGTTCGCTGGAGCTGCACCGGCGGCTCGGCGGCTCGGTGCTGGTCACCGAGCAGGACGCCGGTTCGCACGGCATCGTGGGCGGTTCCAACGCCTGTGTGAACGGCCATGTGGACGCGTATCTGCTGGAGGGCAGGACGCCGGTGCGGCGCGCATCATGCGCGCCGCACCCGCAGCCGGACCCGGTGTCTTTGGACCAGCGCGCGGTGGAGCGTGAGCGCGCTCTGCCGCCCGCTGTCTGATCTTCCGGGTCAATGGGGGTGGGCCGCCCGGCGGAACGGCTCACCCCAAGTCATCAGGGTGCCCCGGCTACCACGGGAACACTCTGGGCCATGGGAACGCCCCTGGCCATGGGGCACCCCCGGTCATTCGGCGGCGGCTCAGGCCAGCCCGGCCACCAGCTCCGCCACGCTCTTGCGCCGCCCGGTGTAGAACGGGATCTCCTCACGCACGTGCATCCGCGCCTCGGAGGCCCGCAGATGGCGCATCAGGTCGACGATCCGGTACAGCTCGTCGGCCTCGAAGGCGAGGATCCACTCGTAGTCGCCGAGCGAGAACGAGGCGACCGTGTTGGCGCGCACGTCCGGGTAGCCGCGGGCCATCTTGCCGTGGTCCGCGAGCATGCGCCGGCGGTCCTCGTCGGGCAGCAGGTACCAGTCGTACGAGCGCACGAACGGGTACACCGAGACGTAGTTGCGGGGCGTCTCGTCGGCGAGGAACGCAGGGATGTGCGACTTGTTGAACTCGGCGGGCCGGTGCAGGGCCATGTTCGACCACACCGGCTCGAGGGCACGGCCGAGGCGCGTGCGGCGGAAGAGGTTGTAGGCCTCCTGGAGCTGGTCCGCGGTCTCCGCGTGCCACCAGATCATCAGGTCGGCGTCGGCGCGCAGTCCGGACACGTCGTACGTGCCGCGAACGGTGACGTCCTTGGCTGCGAGCTGGTCGAACAGCTCCTGGACCTCGTCGGCGTAGCCGACCCGGTCCTCGGGCAGTACGTCGCGCAGCCGGAAGACTGACCACAGGGTGTAGCGGATGACCTCGTTGAGGTCCTTCGCCTTCTTACCGGCGTTCGGGATCTTTTCGGGCGCACTCATAGGGCTATTCTCGCCCGTCCCGGGCAGTGCCCCGCACCAGGGGGGCCGTGGCGATGATCTCTTCCGCGGCGCGTCGCCCGCTGCCGATGCAGGCGGGGATGCCCACACCGTCGTATGCCGCCCCGCACACCCGCAGCCCGGGGAGTTTCGCCACCGCGTCACGGATACGGGCGACCCGGCCCAGATGGCCGACCGGATACTGCGGCAGACCGCCCGTCCAGCGGGTGACCTCGGTGGCGACCGGCCGGGCGGCGAGTCCGGTGGCCTCGCCGAGGTCGGTCAGCGAGACGTCCACGAGCTCGGAGTCCTCGCGGTGCAGCGGCTCCTCATCGCCGTAGCGGCCCACGGAGGTGCGCAGCACGAACACGTCAGGTGCTCTGTCCGCGACCCAGCTCCATTTCCGGGCCGAGAACGTGGACGCCTTGATCGTGCGGCCGTCGACGGGCGGCACGAGGAACCCCGAGCCGTCCGGGAGCTGTCCGGTCAGGTCGGAGCGGCGGAAGGCGAGGGTGATCAGCGCCATCGAGGCGTATTCGACAGTGGCGAGCTCGGCTGAGGCCGCCGGGGACTCGGCGGCGAGCAGTGTGGACGCCGGTCCGGCCGGGGCGGCGAGCACCACCGCGTCGGCGGTGAGCTGCCGCGCTTCGGTGCGGATCAGCCAGTGGTCGGTGGTGCGGGCGAGGCCCAGCACCGGGATCCCAGTGAGGATCTCAGCGCCCTGGGCCCGTACGGCGTCGGCGACGGCGGACGGCAGCGTGCCGACACCGCCGTCGATGCCCATGAAGACGGGGCCCGTCTCCTGCCGCTGGGCGGCCCGGCGCTGGATCGCCTGGACCGCGTCGTGGAGGGAGCCGCCCGCTTCCCTGGCCGCTTCGAAGAGCTGGGGGACTGCGGCGCGCATGGAGATCCGGTACGCGTCGCCCGCGTACACCCCGCCGAGCAAGGGCTCGACCAGGCGGTCCACAACCTCGCGGCCGAGCCGCTGGGCTACGAACTCGCCGATGGCCACGTCGTCGCCGAGGTCGGCCGGGGGCAGTTCGCGCTCCCTTTCGATCCGGGCGAGGCCCTCGGCGGAAAGCAGCCCGCTCAGTGCTTCGGCGCTGCCCGGCACGCCCATCACATGACCCTTGGGCATCGGGCGCAGCGCGCCGCGGGTCCATACGGACGCGGTGGTCGTGGCGGGTGCCTGGAGCCGGTCGCCGAGGCCCACGGCGCGGGCCAGGTCCACGCCCTCCGGACGGCGGGCGAGCATCGACTCGGCGCCGAGGTCGACGGGCGCGCCGGCGATCTCGCCGGCCAGGAGCTTGCCGCCCAGCCGGTCGGACGCCTCCAGCAAGGTCACCCGGACGCCCTCGCACAGCAGCCGGTGTGCGGCTGCGAGCCCGGCGATCCCGCCGCCGATGACGACGACATGGCCCGGCTCTCCCGCAGGTGTGCCCGTGTCCGTATACGTCTCGGTGTCCGCGTCCGCGTTCATGCGTCCACTCTCTCAAACCGCCTGCCAGGGACCGTAATGAGTCCCGACCGTGACCGCTTCGGGACCATGAAACGGCAACCCGTTCCCCCGTCCGGCACGTCGAACCGTCAGCCAGTCAACACCACCCTGGGGGGACGACATGCGTGTACGGCGCCATTTGTTCGCGGCGGCACTGCTGACCACCGCATTCACGCTCGCGGGTTGTAGCGCGTCCGGCAGCGACTCGACCGCGGACGCGAAGGCGGCGGCGAGGCCGGGTGCGGCCGAGGCGGCGGTCGGTGGCGGTCCGGCGGCCGATTCCGGATACGCCGCCGCCTCACCCGCCCCGGGCTCGCAGCAGGGCGGGACGGCGAAGAAGCCCGTGGCGGCGGGCACGCACATCATCCGCACGGCCGGGCTGTCCGTGGAGGTGAAGGACGCCACCAAGGCGCTGGCGCGGATCCGTACGACCATCGAGGCCGCGGGCGGGCATGTCGCGGACGAGACGACCGAGCGCGTCGACGACACGCGTGTGACCTCGCACATCGTGCTGCGCGTGCCCCAGGAGCGTTACGCCTCGCTGCTCACCGAGCTCGAGGGCTCGGGCAAGCTGCTCTCGCGCAAGGCGGACGCCAAGGACGTCACCGACCAGGTGGTCGATGTGGCGAGCCGGATCGCCACCCAGCGGGCGAGTGTCGCCCGGGTGCGGGCACTGATGGACCGGGCGGACGAACTCGCCGACGTGGTCACGCTGGAGGGAGAGCTGAGCAGGCGCCAGTCCGAGCTGGAGTCCCTGCTGGCCCAGCAGGCGTCGCTGAAGGACCGTACGGCGATGGCGACGATCACCCTGGAGCTGTCCGAGCCGGACGGCGCTGAGCCCGTGGCCGACGACGAGGACCCCGGATTCCTGGACGCGCTGAAGGGCGGCTGGGAGGCGCTGGCGGCGACGGTGCACTGGATCGGTCTCGTCCTCGGTGCGGTGGCACCCTTCGCGGCGGTGCTCGCGGTGGTGTACGCGGTCTGGCGCTGGCTGATCCGGCCGCTGCGGCAGCGGCGGCGCCCCGCTGCCGCACCCGGGCAGCCGACGCAGCCCGAGCGGACTCAGCAGGCTGAACGGGACTGAACGGCCTTCCGCCCGTAGCGTGTTCCCCATGGAACGACTGGTGGTCATCGGCGGCGACGCGGCAGGCATGTCGGCCGCGTCGCAGGCCCGCAGGCTCAGGGGTCCGCAGGAGCTGGAGATCGTCGCCTTCGAGCGGTCCCACTTCGCCTCGTACTCCGCGTGCGGTATTCCGTACTGGGTCGGCGGCGACGTCCCCGGACGTGACGAACTGGTCGCGCGCACCCCCGACGAGCACCGGGCGCGCGGGATCGAGCTGCGGATGCGTACCGAGGTGGTGGAGATCGACCTCCCGCCTCGGGGCTCTGCCACCCGCGGTGGTCGGGTCAGATCCCGTGACCTGGAGTCGGATACCGAGTCGTGGACGGACTTCGACAAGCTCGTCATCGCGACCGGCGCCCGGCCGGTGCGCCCGGCGTTGCCGGGCATCGACGCGCCCGGGGTGCACGGTGTCCAGACCCTGGACGACGGGCAGGCGCTCCTCGACACCCTGTCCCGGTCGTCAGGGAGGCGTGCCGTGGTCATCGGCGCCGGGTACATCGGCGTCGAGATGGCCGAGGCGCTGCTGAAGCACGGCTACGAGGTGACCGTGGTCAACCGGGGCGAGCAGCCCATGGCCACGCTCGACCCCGACATGGGCCGGCTGGTGCACAAGGCCATGGACGGGCTCGGCATCACGACCGTCAACGACTCCCCCGTCACGGGCATCCTCACCGGGCCCGACGGCCGGGTGCGCGCGGTCAGCACCGAGGAAGCCGAGTACCCCGCCGATGTGGTCGTACTCGGTATCGGTGTGGAGCCCGAGACGGCCCTGGCGCGTGCGGCGGGCCTGCCACTGGGGGTCCACGGGGGCCTGCTCACCGATCTCGCGATGCGGGTGCGTGGCTACGAGCAGGTCTGGGCGGGCGGGGACTGTGTCGAGGTGCTGGACCTCGTCTCGGGCCGCGAGCGGCATGTCCCGCTCGGAACACACGCCAACAAGCACGGCCAGGTCATCGGCGCGGGCGTCGGAGGGGGCTATGCGACGTTCCCCGGGGTCGTCGGCACCGCCGTCAGCAAGGTCTGCGATCTGGAGATCGCCCGCACCGGGCTGCGCGAGAAGGACGCCCGCGCGGTGGGGCTGCGCCATGTGACGGTGACGGTCGAGTCGACCAGCCGCGCGGGCTACTTCCCCGGTGCGGCTCCGATGACGGTCAAGATGCTCGCCGAGCACCGCACGGGACGGCTGCTGGGCGTGCAGATCGTGGGCCGCGAAGGCGCCGCGAAGCGGGTGGACATCGCGGCGGTCGCCCTCACGGCCGGGATGACGGTGGAGCAGATGACATCGCTCGACCTGGGCTACGCCCCGCCCTTCTCACCGGTCTGGGACCCGGTCCTGGTCGCCGCGCGCAAGGCGGTGGCGGCGGTCCGGGAGGCCGGTGTCTGACCCCGGCCTCCATGTGGGCGGCGGCCGGCCTGCCTGGCCCGGCACGGGAGCAGGCAGGCCGCCGGGGCTCAGGACGTGGTCCGCCGCGAGGCGCCCTCACGGTGGCGTCCGGGCTCGGCGAGGGCGTGCTTCAGCCCCTGCTTCAGCGGCCGGGCCAGTGGCTTCTCCACCAGGCGGTGCACCAGGTAGGCGAGCAGCAGCATGCCGACCACGAGCATTCCGATCAGCGGATACGCCGGGACGTGCGGCTCCAGTACGCCGATGATCTCCCAGCCGATGTTCTGGTGCAGCAGGTACAGCGGGTAGGTGGCGGCCCCGGCGTACGCCAGCCACCGCCAGTTCATCCACGACAGCTTCCCGGTGGCGACGAGGCCCATCAGGGCGAAGCACACCACGAGGACCGCCACGACCGGCCAGAACGGGACCGGGTCGTCGAAGTATCGGAGCGTTCGGCTCCAGGTGGCGCGCGCGGACGGCACGGCCGCACCGAAGCACACGAGCACGATCCCGGTGAGCAGCAGCGTCGGCCGGAACCGGTACATCAGGTAGAACGCCATTCCGGCGATGAAGTACCAGCAGTGCTGCGGCATGATCATGAGTCGCAGGGCTTCGTCGCCGGACTTGCTGAACGCGATGCCCGCCACGGCCCACACGCAGCAGAAGATGACGACGCGCTTGTAGGTCAGGCCCCACCAGGCCACGAGCGCGAACAGCAGGTAGAAGCGGAGCTCCGCGAAGAGCGTCCAGTAGACCCCGTCGACCATGCGGATCCCGAGCGGCTCCTGAAGCATGGTCAGGTTGGTCAGCACGTCCGGCCACGGAAGCGGATCCTGGCCGCCCGGCACCAGCAGCAGCACCGCGGTGGTGGCGAGCACGGCGAGCCAGTAGGCCGGGTAGAGCCGGGTCACCCTGGAGACGAAGAAGTCACCCACCGACCGTCCCCAGCAGCTCATGCAGATGACGAAGCCACTGATCAGGAAGAACAGCTCCACCCCGAGCCAGCCGTAGGCGGCGAACGGGAAGGCGGAGGGGAACTTGACCTGGCCGGAGGCCGACCAGCCCCCTCCTCGTGCCATGTAGTGGTAGGCCACCACCATCAGGGCGGCGAGCAGCCGCAGGCCGTCCAGCGCATTGATCCGTCCCGGCCGGGACGCGGGTATGTGCGGCGGCGCCGGATCCTGTCGTTGGCGCGGCAGGGCAAGCGTCGAGGTATCTTGCGGCACGTCGGGACGATCCCCTCGGGTCTAGCGCGCGGTCTGGGTGTGGACGTGCTCCACAAGCCGGGTCAGCGCGTCCGGGTCCGTGGTGGGCAGGACACCATGGCCCAAGTTGAACACATGTCCGTCGAGCCCGGCCGCGGCGTCCAGCACCTCGCGGGTCTTGGCCTCGATCGCCTCGGGCGAGGAGAACAGCACCGCGGGGTCCAGGTTGCCCTGGAGCGCCTTGCCGGGGCCGACACGGCGGGCGGCCTCGTCCAGCGGGACCCGCCAGTCGACGCCGACGACATCCGCGCCCGCCTCGCCCATCAGACCCAGCAGTTCCCCGGTGCCGACGCCGAAGTGGATGCGCGGCACGCCGTAGCCCTGGACGGCCTGGAACACCTTGACGGACGCGGGCATCACCGAGCGCCGGTAGTCGGCGGGGGCGAGCGCGCCGACCCAGGAGTCGAAGAGCTGCACGGCGCTCGCCCCGGCCTCGATCTGCACCTTCAGGAAGGCCGCGGTGATGTCGGCGAGCCGGTCGAGCAGTTCGGCCCACAGTTCCGGGTCGCCGTACATCAGGGCCTTGGTGTGCTCGTGGTTGCGGGACGGGCCGCCCTCCACGAGGTAGCTGGCGAGGGTGAAGGGCGCGCCGGCGAAGCCGATGAGCGGGGTGGCACCGAGCTCAGCGGTGAGCATGCCCATGGCCTCGGTGACATACGCGACATCGTCGGGGGTCAGCTCGCGCAGCCGGGCGAGGTCCTCACGGCGGCGGATCGGCTCGGCGACGACCGGGCCGACGCCCGGCTTGATGTCGAGGTCGATCCCGATGGCCTTGAGCGGTACGACGATGTCGCTGAAGTAGATCGCGGCGTCGACCTTGTGCCGGCGCACCGGCTGGAGCGTGATCTCGGTGACCAGCTCCGGCCGCATGCAGGACTCCAGCATCGGAATGCCTTCGCGCACCTTCAGATACTCGGGCAGCGAGCGTCCCGCCTGGCGCATGAACCAGACCGGCGTGTGCGGCACCGGCTCACGTCTGCACGCCCGGATGAAGGCGGAGTCACGGGTGGCGGAGGCCGCCGGGCTCGCGGACCGGGTGGCATCCGGGGCGGCGGGAGTCGTGGGAAGGTCGTTGGCGCTCACGCCCAGAATCTTCGCATGTGGGCGCGAGCAGCACGCCCGGCCGGGTGTCCTCCCTGCGCGCGGCCCGCGTTCCGCTTACTCTTCCCCGCATGGCTGCGGCTCAGGGACAGTTCTCCGATCATTCCGACGACGCGGAGCGGAACGCCGTCCCGCGGGCGTTCCGCCAGGCGGTGGACGCGTTCGCCGCCGCCCGGCTGAGGCCGGAGATCGAGGTGGAACACACCCGCCCGCCGCAGCGGCTCGCGCCGCACGCGTACGCCCTTGAGGCGGCGGTCGTCTCCGACGGCGAGGATCTCGCGGACGGTCGGCTCGTACTGCTGCACGACCCCTCGGGACACGAGGCATGGAAGGGCACGTTCCGGCTGGTCACTCTCGTGCGTGCGGAGCTGGAGCCGGAGATGGCGGCTGATCCGCTGCTGCCCGAGGTGTGCTGGTCGTGGCTGACGGGCGCGCTGGAGGCGCGCGGCCTGTTCCACGGCGAGGCGGGCGGCACGGTCACCCGGGCGGGATCCCACTACTTCGGAGCCCTGGCGGAGCGCCGCGCCGCGACCCAGATCGAGATCCGGGCGTCCTGGACCCCGCTCGAGGGCCGCGACGGCGTCCCGGACACAGCCGCGCACCTCGCAGCCTGGTGCGACCTCCTGTGCCAGGTCGCGGGCCTCCCCCCGTCGGGCCCCGACGCCTCCTCGGGCGTGGTCTCCCTCCCCCAGCGCCGGGGCCCCCACGCGCGGTAGACCGCAGCGGCCCCCGCGCACGGCAGACCCCGGCGCCCACCACGCGGCCGCGAGACCGGCCGCGCCGGCGCCCGCCCAAGAGCCCACCCGGCACCGCACAACACCGCGCATGTGTCCGAATTGCCGGAATTGTTACTCACCAAATCGTGATCATTCTCTAAAGGCGCGCGAGATTGCTGCCGAAGAGGTGGTGACCCTTCAAGCACGGTTTCGCCCCGGCTTCACCCCCGAGCCGGCTCCGTCCCCCACCTTCCAGGAGGCCTGGTGTCCGTTCTCCTCGAGCAGCCCGCAAGCCTGGTCGCCTACCGCCCGAACAAGCCGACCGCCATGGTCGTCGTGGCCGACCCGCGCGTCCGTTCCACCGTGACCCGCCACCTGTGGGCCCTCGGAGTACGTGACGTCATCGAGGCGTCGTCCATCGCGGAGGCCCGCCCCCGCGTCGGCAACCCGCGCGACATCTGCGTGGCCGACGTCCACCTGCCCGACGGCTCCGGGCTGACCCTGCTGTCCGAGACACGTGCGGCGGGCTGGCCCAACGGGCTCGCGCTCTCCGCCGCCGATGACATCGGCGCCGTGCGCAACGCCCTGGCGGGCGGGGTGAAGGGCTATGTCGTCACCGGCACCCGTACGAACCTCGGACATCCCACCCGTCCCGGTGCCGCGCCCATCGGCTCGGCAGCCGCCCGGCTGCACCGCCGTCCCCCCGGCGCCCCGAGCCACCCCGGCGGCTACCGCGAGCTGTCCGGGCGGGAGGTGGAGGTGCTCCGGCTCGTCGCCGAGGGCCAGTCGAACAAGGCGATCGGCGTATCGATGGGCCTTTCGGCCCTGACCGTGAAGAGCCATCTCGCCCGCATCGCGCGCAAGCTCGGCACCGGCGACCGGGCCGGAATGGTGGCCGTGGCACTGCGTACCGGCATCATCCACTGAGTCTTCCGCAAAGGGCTGCCGCCCGCCGACGGAACGTTCCGTCGG